>NZ_LT629778.1:1828750-2133541 GCF_900105485.1 Pseudomonas granadensis
TGCGCAAAATGCGCGATTCCTCAAGCCGACCGACATGATCACTCTGGAATACCGATCCGATCGCCTGAACCTGAACACTGACAACAATCTGGTGGTTACCCGCGTCAACTGCGGCTGATCGCCCACGACTTTTGTTGCAGGCACAAAAAACCCCGTCACATGGACGGGGTTTTTTTAGTGCGCCAGGAAATTACTCTGGGCGAACCTGTGCAGCTTGCATACCCTTTTGGCCTTTCTCAGCCACGAAAGAGACGGTCTGGCCTTCTTTCAGGCTTTTGAAACCGTCGGATTCGATAGCTTTGAAGTGTACGAACAGGTCGTCACCGCCACCTTGAGGAGTGATGAAGCCGAAGCCTTTTTCATCGTTGAACCATTTAACGGTGCCGGTTTGGCGATTAGACATGGTGTATCTCCAAGAAACATATATTTTCAGTAGTACTGTGCTGCTCAGGCCAACTGGGCACACCCGGGTATCATAGTCGAAATGTTCGCTTTGGGAGCCCCCCGGACGTGCTGTTTGCCAATCAGTCGTGTTTTATTTACCACCTGTTTCTGCTGAAAGCCCCGGTTTCAAAGGCTTGCAGCGAAACGTAAAGACGATAAAAAAACCTGTAAAACGTGCATAAATCGTCTGAAAAGCTTCATTTCCAGCACTTTTTTCCAGCTTTCAGCCGATCAAAAAACGTGGTGTTCTCATTTTTTCGCTGGGGGATTCGCCTTGCATTTGGCGATCTGACCGAGGGCTTTCTGCTGCAGTTCAGGGGTCGCCTTGTTGTCCATCAATGCCTGAATATCACTGGCCGGATAGGACTTGATGGCGTCGGCGCCACAAGCGCAATGGGATTTGGCTGCGGCAGCGCCAATTTGCTGCGTGGCTGCCTGGGTGCACTGCGCCATGTATTTTTCACGCTCGCCCTTCGGCCAGTCGGCATGAGCGCTCAGCGGCAGCAGCAGAGCAAGAGGGGCGACGACGGCGAATAAGGTGTTCAGACGCATGCGAGAATGCTCCTTGTGGGTCAATGTCTTGTTATCTGAGGGCTGAAGAGCCGATCTAGTTCAGCACTCTGGCATAAAAACGGACGGTTTGCCTTCTGCCAAATCAGCACGTAAGCGACCGCTCATCTGTGCTAGGATGCCGGTCTCATGCGTTTTCAAGCGCCGGATGCCCTTTAGTCCCGGCTGCGGTCAGCGTGCGAATATCCTGATTTGAATCCCAGTCACTCTGGTTCGGTTTTCCGGTTGGCCGCAAGGCTCCTGCCGCTGTAAGGCAGGCGTTCGTCATTGAATGGCCTGGACCGGATCTTGTACTGGCTCATCCCAACCCACGTGACCTTTGGTAGGGGTCACCACTAGGAGAGGAGGCGCCATGCCAACTATTACTCTTCCCGACGGCAGTCAACGTTCATTCGATCACCCGGTTTCCGTAGCCGAGGTCGCCGCATCCATTGGTGCCGGTCTGGCCAAGGCGACCCTGGCCGGCAAGGTCAATGGGCAACTGGTCGACGCCAGCGACATCATCAGCAGCGACGCGACCCTGCAAATCATCACGCCAAAGGATGAAGAGGGGCTGGAGATCATTCGCCACTCCTGCGCGCACCTGGTTGGCCATGCGGTCAAGCAGCTGTACCCGACTGCAAAAATGGTCATCGGGCCGGTCATCGACGAAGGCTTCTATTACGACATCGCCTTCGAGCGTCCTTTTACTCCGGACGACATGGCCGCCATCGAACAGCGCATGCAGCAGCTGATCGAGAAAGATTACGACGTGATCAAGAAAGTCACTCCACGCGCCGAAGTGATCGAAGTGTTCAAGGCCCGCGGCGAAGACTACAAGCTGCGCCTGGTCGAGGACATGCCGAACGAGCAGGCCATGGGCCTGTACTATCACGAAGAATACGTCGACATGTGCCGTGGTCCGCACGTGCCGAACACGCGTTTCCTCAAATCCTTCAAGCTGACCAAGCTGTCCGGCGCCTACTGGCGCGGCGACGCCAAGAACGAGCAATTGCAGCGCGTTTACGGCACAGCCTGGGCCGACAAGAAACAACTGGCGGCCTACATTCAGCGCATCGAAGAAGCTGAAAAGCGCGATCACCGCAAGATCGGCAAGCGTCTGGGTCTGTTCCACACCCAGGAAGAAGCGCCGGGCATGGTCTTCTGGCACCCGAACGGCTGGACCTTGTATCAGGTGCTCGAGCAGTACATGCGCAAGGTGCAGCGCGACAACGGCTACCTCGAGATCAAAACGCCGCAAGTCGTTGACCGCAGCCTGTGGGAGAAATCCGGGCACTGGGCCAACTACGCCGACAACATGTTCACCACCGAGTCGGAAAGCCGCGACTACGCGATCAAGCCGATGAACTGCCCGTGCCATGTGCAGGTGTTCAATCAGGGCCTGAAAAGCTACCGCGAGCTGCCGATGCGCCTGGCCGAGTTCGGTGCCTGCCACCGCAACGAGCCATCGGGTGCGCTGCACGGCATCATGCGTGTGCGTGCGTTTACTCAGGATGACGCCCACATTTTCTGCACCGAAGAGCAGATGCAGGCTGAGTCCGCTGCGTTCATCAAGCTGACCATGGACGTTTATCGCGACTTCGGCTTCACCGATGTCGAGATGAAACTGTCCACTCGTCCGGAAAAACGCGTCGGTTCCGACGAGCTGTGGGATCGCGCGGAAGCCGCACTGGCTGCAGCCCTCGATTCTGCGGGCCTGCCGTACGATCTGCAGCCAGGTGAGGGGGCGTTCTATGGTCCGAAGATCGAGTTCTCGTTAAAAGATTGCCTCGGTCGCGTCTGGCAATGTGGTACCTTGCAGCTCGATTTTAACCTGCCTGTCCGTTTGGGCGCTGAATACGTCTCCGAAGACAACAGCCGCAAACACCCGGTGATGCTGCACCGCGCGATCCTCGGTTCGTTCGAGCGTTTCGTCGGGATTCTGATCGAGCACTACGAAGGTGCATTCCCTGCCTGGCTGGCGCCAACGCAGGCGGTGATCATGAATATCACTGATAAACAGGCAGATTTTGTTGCAGAGGTTGAAAAAACTCTCAACGAAAGCGGATTTCGTGCCAAGTCCGACTTGAGAAATGAAAAGATCGGCTTTAAAATCCGCGAGCATACTTTGCTCAAGGTTCCCTATCTTTTGGTTATCGGAGATAAGGAAGTCGAGATGCAGACTGTCGCTGTGCGTACTCGTGAAGGTGCTGACCTGGGCTCGATGCCCGTCGCCCGGTTCGCTGAGTTTCTCGCGCAAGCGGTTTCCCGGCGTGGTCGCCCAGATTCGGAGTAATTATTATTAAGCGTGAAATGAGACAAGATAAACGAGCTGCACCGAAAGCCCCGATCAACGAGAATATCTCGGCACGCGAGGTTCGGTTAATTGGCGCTGATGGCGAGCAGATTGGCATCGTCTCGATTGATGAAGCGCTTCGTATCGCTGAAGAAGCAAAGCTTGATCTGGTGGAAATCTCCGCAGACGCAGTCCCACCGGTTTGCCGTGTGATGGACTACGGCAAGTCGATCTTCGAAAAGAAGAAGCAGATTGCCGCGGCGAAGAAGAACCAGAAGCAGATTCAGGTTAAAGAAATCAAGTTTCGTCCAGGGACGGAGGAAGGGGATTACCAGGTAAAACTGCGCAACCTGGTACGTTTCCTGAGTGACGGGGACAGGGCCAAGGTATCCTTGCGATTCCGCGGCCGTGAGATGGCCCACCAGGAGCTGGGGATGGAACTCCTCAAGCGGGTTGAACAAGACCTGCTCGAGTACGGTTCGGTCGAACAGCATCCTAAGATGGAAGGACGCCAGCTGATCATGGTCATCGCCCCGAAAAAGAAGAAGTAATCAACAGGGCACGGCAGGCCTTCTGATTATGTTTATCAACTGAATGCGGAGTATCCGAACATGCCAAAAATGAAAACCAAAAGTGGTGCTGCCAAGCGGTTTCTGAAAACTGCTAACGGCATCAAGCACAAGCACGCTTTCAAGAGCCACATCCTGACTAAAATGTCGACCAAGCGTAAGCGTCAACTGCGCGGTAGCAGCTTGCTGCATCCGTCTGACGTGGCAAAAGTCGAGCGCATGCTGCGCCTTCGTTAATTTAGTCAAGAATAGAGGAAGTAACTCATGGCTCGTGTAAAGCGTGGCGTCATTGCCCGTAAGCGTCACAAAAAAATTCTGAAACTTGCTAAAGGCTACTACGGCGCACGCTCCCGCGTATTCCGTGTTGCCAAGCAAGCGGTAATCAAGGCAGGCCAGTACGCCTACCGTGACCGTCGTCAGAAAAAACGTCAGTTCCGCGCTCTGTGGATCGCTCGTATCAATGCTGGTGCTCGTGTTAATGGTCTGTCCTACAGCCGTTTCATCGCTGGCCTGAAAAAAGCGTCCATCGAGATCGACCGTAAGGTTCTGGCTGATCTGGCAGTGAACGAAAAAGCGGCGTTTGCTGCGATTGTCGAGAAAGCTAAAGCCACCTTGGCTTAAGTACCCCCGACAGTCACCCGGCCTCATCTTTGTGGGGTCAGGTGTTAAACGTCATAAATAGGGGAAGAGCCTTCAAGCTCTTCCCCTATTTTGTATCTGGAGTCTGTACATGGAAAACCTGGATGCGCTGGTCGCTCAAGCACTAGAGGCTGTGCAAAGCGCTGAAGATATCAATGCCCTGGAGCAAATCCGGGTTCAATACCTTGGCAAAAAGGGTGAATTGACTCAGGTGATGAAGACCCTGGGCAATCTTCCGGCAGAAGAGCGTCCGCAGGTCGGCGCCCTGATCAACGTTGCCAAGGAGCGTGTTACAGGCGTTCTCAATGCACGCATGGCTCTGTTTGAAGAAGCCGAACTGGCTGCCAAACTGTCCGCCGAGTCCATCGACGTGACGTTGCCGGGCCGTGGCCAGACCTCCGGTGGTCTGCATCCGGTGACCCGCACGCTGGAGCGTGTCGAGCAGTTCTTCACCCGTATTGGCTACGGCATCGCCGAAGGCCCCGAGGTCGAAGACGACTATCACAACTTCGAAGCGCTCAACATCCCAGGCCACCACCCGGCCCGGTCGATGCATGACACCTTCTATTTCAATGCCAACATGCTGCTGCGCACCCATACCTCGCCGGTACAGGTCCGCACAATGGAATCGAAGCAGCCGCCGATTCGCATCGTCTGCCCGGGCCGTGTGTATCGCAGCGACTCCGATATCACCCACTCGCCGATGTTCCACCAGGTCGAAGGCCTGCTGGTCGATCGCGATATCAATTTTGCCGATCTCAAAGGCACCATCGAAGAATTCCTGCGGGTGTTCTTCGAGAAAGAGCTGGCCGTACGTTTCCGTCCTTCGTACTTCCCGTTCACCGAGCCATCCGCTGAAGTCGACATGGAATGCGTGATGTGCAGCGGTAAAGGCTGCCGCGTCTGCAAGCAGACCGGCTGGCTGGAAGTGATGGGCTGCGGCATGGTTCACCCGAACGTGCTGCGCATGTCCGGCATCGATCCGGAAGAGTTCTCCGGCTTTGCTTTCGGCATGGGCGTCGAGCGTCTGGCCATGCTCCGTTACGGCGTGAACGACTTGCGTCTGTTCTTCGACAACGACTTGCGGTTCCTCGCGCAATTTCGCTAGTCGTAACGAATTCTTAGGAGAGCAGGATGAAATTCAGTGAACAATGGCTGCGTGGCTGGGTTAGCCCGCAGGTAGATCGCGACGAGCTGGTTGCCCGTCTGTCGATGGCCGGTCTGGAGGTCGACAGCGTGACCCCGGCCGCCGGTGTATTCAGCGGTGTGGTGGTAGGTGAGGTGCTGAGCACCGAGCAGCACCCTGACGCCGACAAATTGCGCGTGTGCCAGGTCAGCAATGGCGCGGAAACCTTCCAGGTCGTGTGCGGTGCGCCGAACGTGCGTCCGGGCCTGAAGATTCCGTTCGCCATGATCGGCGCTGAGCTGCCGGGTGATTTCAAGATCAAGAAAGCCAAGCTGCGCGGCGTCGAGTCCAACGGCATGCTGTGCTCTCAAGCCGAGTTGCAGATTGGCGAAGGCAACGACGGTCTGATGGAGCTGCCGGCCGATGCGCCGGTCGGCGAAGATTTCCGGGTTTATCTGGATCTGGAAGACGCGAGCATCGAGGTCGACCTGACCCCGAACCGTGGCGACTGCCTGTCGCTGGCCGGTCTGGCCCGTGAAGTCGGTGCGCTGTACGCCGCGCCGGTAACGCGTCCGGTAGTAGCCGCCGTTCCAGCCACACATGACGAGGTCCGCTCGGTCGAAGTGCTGGCGCCCGCCGCGTGCCCGCGTTATCTGGGGCGTGTGATCCGTAACGTTGATTTGTCGAAGCCGACACCGCTGTGGATGGTTGAACGTCTGCGTCGCGCCGACGTGCGCAGCATCGACGCTGCCGTCGACATCACCAACTACGTGATGCTCGAGCTGGGTCAGCCGCTGCACGCGTTCGATCTCGCCGAAATCAATGGCGGTATTCGCGTGCGCATGGCGGAAGAGGGCGAGAAGCTCGTGCTGCTCGACGGTCAGGAAGTCAGTCTGCGTAGCGATACGCTGGTGATCGCTGACCATAGCCGTGCGCTGGCTATTGCCGGTGTCATGGGCGGTGAGCACAGCGGTGTGTCCTCGACTACGCGCGACGTTTTCCTGGAAAGTGCGTTCTTCGACCAGATCGCTGTAGCCGGCAAAGCCCGTTCCTATGGCCTGCACACCGACGCCTCGCACCGCTACGAGCGTGGCGTTGACTGGCAACTGGCCCGTGAAGCCATGGAGCGCGCCACTGGCCTGCTGCTGGACATCACCGGTGGCGAAGCCGGCCCGATCATCGAGACCGTCAGCGAGCAGCACCTGCCGTCGATCGCGCCGATCACGCTGCGTTCCCAGCGCATCACGCAAATGCTGGGCATGGAAATGGATTCGGCTCAGGTCGAAAGCCTGCTCAGCGGGTTGGGTCTGAAGATTACCGCCGATGGGGCAGGGCAGTGGCGCGTTGAAGTGCCAAGCCATCGCTTCGACATCAGCCTGGAAGTCGATCTGATCGAAGAGTTGGCCCGCCTCTACGGCTACAACCGTCTGCCGGTTCGTTACCCGCAAGCACGTCTGGCACCGCAAGCAAAGGCAGAAGCGCGTAGCGATCTGCCGGAGCTGCGTCGTCTCCTGGTTGCTCGTGGTTACCAGGAAGCGATCACTTACAGCTTCATCGATCCACGCCAGTTCGAACTGTTCAATCCGGGTGTCGAGCCCCTGTTGCTGGCCAATCCGATTTCCAATGACATGGCAGCCATGCGTTCGTCGCTGTGGCCGGGTCTGGTCAAAGCGCTGCAACACAACCTCAATCGCCAGCAGGATCGCGTGCGTCTCTTCGAAAGCGGTCTGCGTTTCGTCGGCCAGCTCGACGGCCTGAAGCAAGAGCCAATGTTGTCGGGTGTGGTGTGCGGCAGCCGCCTGCCGGAAGGCTGGGCACAAGGTCGCGACACCGTAGACTTCTTCGACGTCAAGGCTGACGTGGAAGCGGTGCTGGGCTTCGCCGGTGCGCTGGATTCGTTCACCTTTGCACCGGGCAAACACCCGGCGCTGCACCCGGGCCAAACCGCGCGCATCGAACGCGAAGGCCGTGAAGTCGGTTTCATCGGTGCAATTCACCCAGAACTGTCGAAAGCGCTGGGCCTGGATCGTCCGGTCTTCGTTTTCGAGCTGGTTCTGGCTGAAGTGGCACTCGGTAAAATGCCTAAATTCCACGAGTTGTCGCGCTTTCCTGAAGTGCGTCGTGACCTTGCACTGATCGCGCATAAAGACGTCGCAGCCTCGGCTGTACTGGACGTAATTCGTGAAAATGCAGGCGAATGGCTCACTGATCTCAGGCTGTTTGACGTGTATCAGGGTAAAGGCATTGATCCTGATAGAAAAAGCCTCGCCGTTGGCTTGACCTGGCAGCATCCATCGCGCACTCTTAATGACGATGAGGTGAATTCGACGACGCAAAATATCCTCACCTCGCTCGAACAAAGGTTGAACGCCACGTTAAGGAAGTGACGTATGGGGGCTTTGACGAAAGCTGAGATGGCGGAACGTCTGTATGAAGAGCTGGGCCTGAACAAGCGGGAAGCCAAGGAATTGGTAGAACTGTTTTTCGAGGAAATCAGGCACGCTCTTGAAGACAACGAGCAGGTCAAATTGTCCGGTTTCGGCAATTTCGACCTTCGGGACAAACGCCAGCGGCCTGGCCGCAACCCGAAAACGGGGGAAGAAATCCCGATCACGGCTCGCCGTGTGGTCACCTTTCGTCCAGGGCAGAAGTTGAAGGCCCGAGTTGAGGCTTATGCTGGAACCAAGTCATAACGACGAACTACCCGTCATCCCGGGCAAACGCTACTTCACCATTGGTGAAGTCAGCGAGCTGTGTGCCGTAAAGCCACACGTGCTGCGCTACTGGGAGCAGGAGTTTCCTCAGCTCAACCCCGTCAAACGCCGCGGAAACCGCCGGTATTATCAGCGCCAGGACGTGCTGATGATCCGGCAGATCCGCGCGCTCCTCTACGATCAGGGTTTCACCATCGGCGGCGCACGCCTGCGCCTCTCCGGCGACGAAGCCAAAGACGACACCACCCAGTACAAGCAGATGATCCGGCAGATGATTGCCGAGCTCGAAGACGTGCTGGTAGTACTCAAGAAATAAAAAGCAGCGTTTGAATACTTCCAGTTTTCAAACGCTTGCGCTATATTCTTGAACGTTCTTCGAGGTGAAGAACGAGATGCAACATCAGTCGGGGCGTAGCGCAGTCCGGTAGCGCACTAGCATGGGGTGCTAGGGGTCGAGTGTTCGAATCACTCCGTCCCGACCATATTTTTCAACGACTTAGCCGAACTGTAGCCAGTTCGGCTTTTTCATGGGCGGGGACTTTTGCGGAGGGCATGCTGTTTTCCTTCTTGGAATGGTCAAGGCCGACCCGCGTGAGTCCGGCTTCGAGTTGCCATGAAGTGATGCTCTATGCTGCGCGTGACGGCAGAAGGTGCTCGCTTTGGCCTCAATGCTATGAGGTAGCCATGTTCATTGGCGCAGGCTCTGGTATATTCGCTGCGCCGAAGGACACATTGGATGCGCAGGTAATGAAGGATAGCAACAGGCTTGAATCTTTAACATTCTTTAGGTTTATCGCTGCGGCATCTGTCGTGATATTTCACTACGGGAGAGACACCCAGTTTTACAAAATGCTTCCTTCCGTTCTTGCTGCTGGTTCAATTGCAGTAACGTTCTTTTTTGTTCTGTCTGGATTTGTTATTGCATTATCTTCCATCAAGAAAGAGTTTTCTGTTGGCAGTTTCTATCTGGATCGACTTGCCAGAATTTTGCCGGTGTATCTTATAGCGTTGGTTTTAACGCTAGCCCTGATAGGTATAGTGGGAAAAGATGTTGAGCTGATTTTATCTGGTTTGATGCTGCAGTCATGGGTTAGTCCATATCCATTGTCGCTTAATATGCCAGCTTGGTCTGTGTCCGTTGAGATGGCCTTCTATTTGCTTGCGCCCGCTTTAATCGTTCTGGCGAGAAAAGGGGTGGGCTCGCCAGTAGTGTGGATTGCTGTTTCCTGCGTTTTTTGGCTGGCGACACAGCTTGTGTTGTCTTCGATTAACAAGTCTGAGTTTGCAATACTCAACCCATCACGCGCGGTAGATATTGTTTATTATTTTCCACCCGCGCATTTTTGCAGCTTCGTGCTTGGGTTTTCCGGAGGTTACGCGTATTCAAGGCTAAAAGCTGGTGGTGCTTATGCGCAGGCAAAGAATGTCGTTTTATTTATTCTGTCAATTTTTGTTATCTACGCGCTGTCAAAAACTGGAAGAGTGATCAATGATTTTTTTGGAGAGAATTTTGCATATGGGTCAAGCTTCTATGCGGTAGTTTTTTTGTTTTTTATTTATAGTTGTGCAGTTTGCAATCATGCCATTCCTGGGTTCATGAAAGGGAAATTATCTACGCTGCTTGGCGATGCCAGCTACGCGCTTTATATCATGCAGATGCCAGTGTATCTTTTGCTATCCAGGTTTTATCCATCATCTGCTACGGGATATGAACTCCATTTTTGGACTTACTTTGCACTGCTTCTCGCGGTTTCGGTGTCGCTTCACATATTGGTCGAAAAGCCCATCGTGAAAGCCGTGAAGAAGAAACGCCTGGAAGCGAATGAGAAAATAGTAGTTGCCGCTTAGTGCGCCTAAAACAAAAAGCCCGCCATCGAACGGGCTTTTTTCCACGTGAGTACAGCTGAATTTGACTAACGAGCGCGCGAGGGTAATTCCCGCTCGTCGAGCGAATCGCACTCCCTGGCGTGGAATCGCCTCTCAGTAGTAAGCGCAGGCCCTGCGCCAATGACGGGAGAAAATGATGATTGACGACAACAACGGTCCTGAAGCTCCGTATCCGGGGACCAGGCGAGCAAACGCCGGACTCTGGCGAGGGCCATGATTCTGGCCTGGAACAGGCTATCTCTGAGCCAAAGCAGGGTGCCGACGAGCGACCAGAGGACTGGAATCCGCCACCCGGAAATCCTGGTTCTGACCAGGATGCCCAGACAGGTCGGGATAACGGCGGCGCGAAACAGGCGCCATGAACCTTTACCGTTCACAAGACCCGGCCAGCGTGCCGGGTTTTTTGTTATCGTCGACCTATGGATGAGTCAGAAGCAGACACGACCTCGCCACCCTGCGTTTGTTTCGAACGCCGGGGCGCCCGCGCTGGATACTTCGATCCAGGCGTGGGCGGTCGGCACGTTCACTCCACGATACAGATCCAGCGATGGTTGTATCGGTAAGGTGCGCGGGTGAAATGGATGTCTGAAACTCTATTCATGCCTCGCTCTTGAAGCGCTTCAGTCAGTTTTGCGAGTGTCTCTGCCTGGATAGTCATTACTGTCACCTCGTCAGATTTACTGCGTTCATAATTCTTGACCGAGGGATCAGGTGGCTAATTCATTTTTTCTAAGTTAATGATTGAGGTCGCGCAAAGATCTGCGCCTCTCCAAAGCAGTCGCAAAACCTCATCGGGAGCGACGCTAGCTTTCAGCCATTAGCACATCCGACCTAATTGCCCTAGTCCCGGCTCGACTTTAAAGTCCTATCGCCTGACAGCTTGCTGTCAAATTTTCTGGCATAAAAATCAAAAAGGTCGATCTGCAATGAACTCATCAAGGACTGTCCCGGTTCTCGTTTTACTCGCAACATTCGCGCTCGCGGTCTCTGGATGCCAGACCGTCAAACCGGGCGAAAGTGATCTGAAGGATCGAGCGCAGACCACCATTGGCAAACCCGTTATCAAGGTTTCAAACATCCGCAACGACTTCAATACAACCTACTACACCGCTCAAACCGATGGCGGCGAATACAAGTGCGAACTTCCGAGCGGCCCGATGGTTGCGCTGGGTTCCATGGGCATGGGACTGGGCGCTCAATGCACCAAGCAATGACGGACCGGTTTCTTCGGGACTGAAATGAAAAGGCCAATGTCGATGACATTGGCCTTTTCATTTATGGAGCCCGAGCACAGGCCGGATGGTCTGTGAGTTGCCCATTGGAAATTACTGCGTGGGCTTTTTCTCCAGGTCTTTGGAGTCGCTGGACGTGGCGGCATCCTTCTGCGTCTCATGAGGCTCCGCGCCCGCGTTGGCGCCTGAGGATTCTTCGCCTTTCTTGTTCGCCTTCTCATCATGGTCGCGGGAGCTTTCTGCATGATTGACACCGGGCAGGGCGGTGGCGGGGGTGGCGGCGCCCGCTGTCGTTTCCGCTGCCGATGCATGAAGCGGACTGATCAGATACAGACTGGCGAACGATAAGGCGGCGATTGTCCTGTTCATTGCATGAGCCTTCTGCGCGACGGGATGTACTGATTTGGATGAGCCAGCCCGCCAAAGGTGCGAGGTTCTGGACGAGCGGCAGAGCTTGGGATGTACTCGGTTCAAGGATTAGTCTTCGCAGGAAGGCAAATTGCTGGCCCCCGGACTTGATCTGCCCCGGCAAAATCGCCTTTTTTCAAAAGGTTAGGTCGGCTAAATGCGGACGATTGTTATCACCGTTGCGACGCTTTCCCTGGCTTTGATCGCCTCGGGCGTACAGGCAAAAGAGCTGAGCAAGGGCCATCGCTTTGCCTGCACTTGGGGCTCGGACATTGCTGCCGGCGCGCAGCGTTCAAAACTGTCTGGAGTCTCGTTGTACGGGGCACGCAAACAATTGCAGGTTCGGCGGTTCCAGCAGCCCTGGATGCGCATGACCGCTATGGGCATTACCGAGCAAACCTATAACAGCAGTTCGAAGTTGAACCCCGCGGCGGTCAAGCAGACTTATTACGAACAGTGCGTACGCCACGAACTGGCACGGCGCTGATGCCGGTGGGCGTAGGTTGACCGGACAGCTCAGGAGTCGCGAGAGCCCTTGGCCACTGCGGGCCCGGCCACCCGCGGCGACGGTTTGGTCTGCATCAATGCATCCAGTGCCTTGCGATAACCCTGGCCGCCGAGGGCCATGCTGTTGTTGTGCGTCGCTCCGGGCACCAGCAGCAGGCGCTTGGGCTGCTCAGCGGCATTGAACAATTGCTCGCTGAAGCGCGGCGGTACGAAGGCGTCCGCCTGGCCATGCACCACCAGCAGTGGCATGTGAATGTCGGCTATCTTGTCGATGGAATCGAATTTCTGTGACAACAGCCAGCGCACGGGTAGCGAGGTATTGGCGACGGCGGCAGCCACGTCGGCCAGCGACGTGAAGGTCGACTCAATGACCAGACCGCGCACGGGTAAGGGGGAGTGGCTGCGAGCAGCGCGCTGTCCGAGTTCAGCGGCCAGGTCAATCGCTACCGCGCCGCCGAGAGAGTGACCATAGATCAGGCGCTTGTTCGGGTCCGGTTGCAGCAGTTGGAAGCGCTCCCACGCAACGCGAGCGTCTTCATAAACACTGCTTTCCGACGGTAGATCACCTTTGCTCTGACCGAAGCCGCGGTAATCGATAGCCAGCACCGAATAGCCCGCTGCGCGCAGTTGCTCGATGCGGAACAACTGACCGGTGAGGTTCCAGCGAACCCCGTGCAGGTAAAGAATCGCTGGCGCATCGGCTTTTTCCGCCGGCCACCACCAGGCATGGATGTTTTGCCCGGCCTTGAAGCTTTTCGGCTGCAGATCGAGCTCCTGCACGCTGCCGGGCAAGCCGCGATACCAGCCAGCGTTGCCCGGTTCGATGCGAAACAGCAGGGTGCGCTCGGTGTGTTCGAGCACGGCACAACTGGTCGGCACGCCGATGATCAACGCGGCCATGCAGGCGAACGCCAGGCGGCGACGGCGCAGACGCGTCATGAAGGACCGGAACATTAAACGTTTCACCTGAGCGCAGACAAAGACGCCTTTTACCAGATGCCTCGGTCTGCGCGTAATTTTTTCGACCGCTGTCCGGCTGTATTGATTACAAAATGCTGCGATGCCTCAAGTCACCTGCAGCACGATCTTACCGATATGGTCACCTGCCTCCATATGGGCGTGGGCCTTCGCCGCGTCGGTCAGTGGGTAGACCTTATCGATCATGGGCAGGCAGCGCCCGGCAGTCAGCGCCGGCCAGACGTGTTCATGCAGTTGCGCAGCAATTTCGGCTTTTTCCGCTGAGGTGCGAGCGCGCAGCAGCGAGCCGGTGACCACCGCGCGTTTGCCGAGAATGGCCAGCAAGTCGACGTCATTGGCCCGCGCGCCGCCGAGGAAGCCGAGCATGACCAGTCGGCCGTCCATTGCCAGTGCGCTGACATTACTGTTGAAGTACGAGCCGCCCATGATGTCGAGAATTACGTTAACTCCGTGCTTGTCGGTCTTCTCGGCGATCACTTCAGCGAAATCTGCATCGCGATAATTGATCGCCTCGCCACCCAGCTCACGGATCGCTGCGCATTTGTCGGCGCTGCCGGCCGTGGCAAAGACTTCAATGGCGAATTCACGGCACAGCATCAGCGCGGTAGTGCCAATGCCGCTGGTGCCACCGTGAATCAGCACACGCTGGCCGCGACTCGCGCCGCCGAGACCGAACAAGTTGGCCCAAACGGTGAAGAACGTTTCCGGAATGGCCGCAGCATGCACCCAGTCGAGGCCGGCGGGGATCGGCAGAGTCTGGCCGGCTGGAACCGCACAATATTCGGCATAGCCGCCGCCATTGGTCAGCGCGCAGACGCGGTCACCGATGGCGAACTGCTTGACACCTTCACCTAGCGCGACGACTTCGCCGGCGACTTCCAGTCCTGGAATCGGATTCATGCCGGGCTTCATCGGGTACTTGCCAGCACGCTGCAAGGCGTCCGGGCGATTGATGCCGGCGGCATGCACGCGAATCAGCACTTCGCCGGCGGCAGCGACCGGCAGCGGCACGCGCTTGGGCTGCAAGACTTCGGGCCCGCCGGGCTCGGTGATTTCGATACGGATCATTTCATTGGGCAGCGACATGTCGACTCCTGTAGGCGTACGTTCTGTAATGGGAGCTTGCCGGGCGGGCAATGATTCCCCTCAATTTGTGCAACGGTGTGGTTGAGCCGCGACGGGCAGCCACTTCACGGCATGTTCCAGCAGCAGCGCTACAACGATCGCGCCAGCGGCAATCACGAACAACGACGCGTGATGACCGCCACTGGCATTGAACAGCGCCGAATAGGCAAATCCGGCCAAGGCTTGAAACGTGGCGAATGACACCGTGGCGCGACTCCAGGCGATCTGCTGACCATGATGCTCCGGCACCAGCTCATGTACCCGCGCCAGGGCCAGCGGCACGATGCCGGGCGGGAAGGAACCGAGAATCACCGCCAACAACGCCAGTGCCAGAAACGAGTGAGGTACTGCGAGCAGGCCGAGAGCAATCGCTTGCACCACCAGCACCCAGCGGATGCCGGAGCGTGCGCCAAGGTGATCGGCGAGAAAACCATAACTCACCGGTCCGACAATCGCGCCCAGACCGTACATCACCCAGATCAGCGCACCGGTATGCGCGCCGGCGCCAAGGCCACGTGCAACGTAATCCACCAGAAACACCATCGCCGGCACCAGGCCCGCGGCCATGAACGCGTACTGAGCGAACAACAGATACACCGCGCGCGGTGTTGACTGTACGCCCGTCGCTTCATGTGTCACTGGCGGATGCGCAAAGTCGTCCGGCCAGCCGAACCAGCTCAGGGCCGTCAGCACCAGCGCCAGAATGCCAAGGCCCAGCCAGGTGGCCTGCAATCCGAGACTCAACAGCGGCGGCACCAACGTCCCGGAGCCAGCGATACCGAGGCCGATGCCGAGGAAGATCGCACCACTGGCCAATCCTTTGCGTGCTGCCGGCACATGCGGCAGAACGGTTGCAGCCACCAGCACCATGATTGCGCCCCCGGCAATGCCCGACAGCAGCCGCCAGCCGAAGAACCAGCTCACCGACAACGGAAATGCACAGGCAAAAAACGCCGCCGTCACTCCCAGCATCATTAACCGCAGGGCATTTTTATTGCCGAGTTGGCGCGCTGTCGGCCGACCTAGCAGGGCACCGATCAAGTAGCCGACCAGATTGGCTGCGCCGAGGTAGACCACATCATTGGCGCTGAACCAGCGGGCTTCAATCAGCGAAGGGATCAACGGGGTGTAAGCGAAGCGCGCCAAGCCAATGCTGACCAGGCTGGCACAGAGGCCGGCGAAGATCGGCATCCAGATGCCGGATGAGGTAGAAGTACGCATGACAGCGATCTCGTGAAAGGTTTATAGCGCTGAGCATATCCGCTATCGTTGCTGCGATAACGCAGCGATTAAGCGGCGCGCTGATGCATTTTTGCATCAAGGGGAAAACATGAATTGGGATGATGCTCGAATGTTTCTGGCGGTTTGCCGGGAGTCGACGCTGCGGGGCGCGGCGCGGGTGCTGGGTGTGGATCAGGCCACCGTCGGGCGGCGTATTACCGCGTTGGAAAAGACCCTGAGTGCGACTTTGTTCCTGCGCACTTCCGACGGTTACGCATTGACTGCAGTCGGCGAAGCGGCGCTCAGGAGTGTGGAGAAAATGGAGCAGTCCGCGCTGGATCTGCAGCGGCAAACCGAAGGTCTGGACGATCGCCTGACCGGCACCGTGCGGGTCAGCACCACCGATTCGCTGGCCATTGATTTCCTGATCCCGGCCATGGCGCGCTTGCATGCCCGGCATCCGGACGTGCGCGTGCAACTGGAGGCGTCCACGCAGATTCTCAGTCTGGCCAAACGCGAAGCCGATATCGCAGTGCGCAACACCCGGCCGGACAATCCAGATCTGATTGCCCGACGCATCGCCCGCTGGCCGGTGGGCCTGTTCGCTTCGCAGGCCTACATCGACACCAATGGCTCACCGCAGCCAGACACGGCGTTCGAAGGTCATGATCTGGTGGTCTATCAACCCTATCTGCAAAGCAAGAAAGATATGACGCTGGTCTGCGAGCCGTTGAATCGCGGGCGAATCGTCGCCAGCCTCAGCTCCAGCCTGCTGGTGCGCCGCTCGATTGCGGCGGGTCTGGGTGTAGGAGAAATCCCGGTGTACATGGGCGAACGCGATGGCTTGATCAGATTGTGGCCGCAACGCACGCGTCCGCTGCCGTACGACGTGTGGCTGGTGACCCATGCGGATTTGCGCCACACCGCGCGAGTGAGGGCGGTGATCGAGCAGATTGTCGACGCGTTTGCACAGGAAAATGAGTGAGCTCAAGGCTGCTTGGATGAGGCTACGTCGGCTGACGAAAAAGCCTACAAACGTGGCCGAATCGGCCGGCTTGTTGGTATTGGGTAACGGCTTTATCGTTTCCACAGTCCGGTGAGAGTCGCAGGGCTCGCACTGAAACGATCGACCACGGAAGGTCTCGGTAACCACCAAAGGTTACGAATTGAAAGCCAGGGAAATGAGGCAATGTTCAGACAGTGATCCATTCAACGACAGCCGGAATACGCACACCATGAGCAGCATAAGCCGCGAAGAGTTCGATGCCAGGATCGAGACCATAGAAGCAAGGATGGATGCGCGGATGGAGGGCGTATCGATGCGTATCGATGCATTTCTGGCGGCTCAGGCCGAGCGGGACAAGGCAGACTCCCGGATTCGGTCAGAGATGGACAGGGCGCAGTCGGAGCGAGACAGGGCGCAGTCGGAGCGGGACAAACGCTTCGAATTGATGTCCTCAGCAATCCAGAACATTGCACAGGAATCGAAAGAAGCCATCAGGCAGGCAAGCACGACGAAAGCCAATGTCTGGGCAGCGGCCGCCGTCCAGTTGGTGGGACTGGTCGCCATCGTCGTCGGTGCCTGTTATGCCAATCAGGCCAACACCTACGCAGCGGTCCAGACGACGTTGGCGGCGATTCAGGCGGGCAAGGAGTTCACCGTGCCCATACCGCCGATGCTGCCGTGGAGCAAATCACCCGAATAAAAACGGCCTTCATCGGAAGGCCGTTCTCATAAGTGTAGAAACACTGCGTCATGGCATCTGCGGCAACTCCTGCGGCCGCAAGTCAAACACCAGCACCTCGGCATCGACACCGTTGCTCAAGGTCAGCAACTGTTCTTCGCGAACCCGCACGCCATCGCCTTCCTGCAATGGCTGGCCATTGAGTTCGACACTGCCGCGTGCCACATGCACATACGCGTAACGGTCGGCCGGCAGTTTCAGCGTGGCGCTTTCTTCGCCGTCGAACAGCCCGGCGAACACACGTGCGTCCTGGCGAACTTTCAGCGAGCCGTCCTTGCCGTCTGGCGAGATGATCAGTTGCAGGCGACCGCGTTTTCTTTGCGCGCTGAAATGCTCCTGCTGGTAGCGCGGTTTGGCACCGCTGACTTCCGGCACGATCCAGATCTGCAGAAAATGCACAGGCTTGGTGGCCGAATGGTTGAACTCGCTGTGCGCCACGCCGCTGCCGGCGCTCATCAATTGCACGTCGCCGGGGCGGATGACCGAGCCGGTGCCCAGCGTGTCCTTGTGTTCCAGCGCACCTTCCAGCACGTAGGAAAAGATCTCCATGTCGCGGTGCGGGTGCTGGCCGAAACCTTTGCCGGCGGCAACGCGGTCGTCATTGATCACCAGCAGGTCCGAGAAACCCTGTTCGCGAGGGTTGCGATAGCTGGCGAAGGAAAAGGTGTGAAACGATTTCAACCAGCCATGATTGGCGAGGCCACGATCGGAGGCTTTGCGAAGAGTCAGCATGATTAGGATCTCCTGGCGGGACGTGTATTCGTCCGAGTGAGGAGAAGGTTACTGTTAACCATGAAATCCAATAAGTAGGTGAAAACTGAAAGACTGTCTCGGTGAGGTTGACAGTTGTGCGAGGCCGCTCACACAATTTTTTGCGCTTGAGACGTCTTGCCTGGTCATAATGTCCGGCCTGTCTCATGTTCCCCGATTGAAGCGACGTGCTCCCATGAAAACCGTGGCAATGGTGCTGTTTCCCGACTTTCTCCTGCTTGATATGGCCGGGCCGCTGGAAGTGTTCGCGGTTGCCAACCGCTACCTCAAGCCCGACGCGCACTATCAATTGGTCACCCTGGGAACCGAGCCCGGCGCGCTGCGAGCGTCCAACGGTGTGATGGTCCAGGCTGATCGGACAATCGACGAAGATACCGAGCGCTATGATCTGTTGCTTGTGCCCGGCGGCCCCGGCGCCTACAACCAGCAGTTTCCTGCCTTGTTCGCCTGGCTCAAAGGCGCCGTGCAACGGGCCGAGTATTACGGTTCGATCTGCACTGGCGCTTTTGTACTGGGGCATGCCGGTCTGCTTGACGGCTATCAGGTGACCACCCACTGGAATTACACCGAGCGGCTGATCCGGGCGTTTCCCAAGGCCGACGTCGCCACCGATCAGATCTATATCGAAGATCGCAACCTGATCACCTCTGGCGGTGTGACCGCTGGTATTGATATGGCATTGGCCGTGGTGGCCCGCGATCACGGCAAGAAGCTTGCCCAGGATGTCGCCAAAGTCCTGCTGGTGGTGATGAAGCGGCAGGGCGGGCAGGCGCAGTTCAGCCCGTTGATGGCGGCCGTGGCGCCGCAGGAAACCCCGATCACCCGCGCGCAGAGTTACGTGCTCGAGCACCTTGACGAAGCATTCACGGTCGAGCGCATGGCGGCTATTGCCAATATGAGTGCGCGGCATTTCGCCCGGGTGTTCGCCCGGGAAATCAACATGACACCGATGGAGTTTCTGCAAAGCGCCCGCGTCGACTGTGCGCGAAATCTTTTGGAAACCAGCGAGTTGCCGCTGAAGACCGTGGCGTACAAAAGCGGCTTCGGCAGCGTCCGGCACATGCGCTCACTGTTCGCCGAAAAGCTCGGCCTGACCCCGGCGCAGTATCGCGAACAGTTCAGCTAGAGCGTTTCTGTCCGTCTGGCGCCTCGGTATGTCCGTATTGCGCCCCGTGTCGCCGTTGTCGCGTCATCGAACGCTGCCAAGATGGTTGGCATGAACAGCCTCGATGATTTCAACCCGGCGTCAGTGCTGCGTTTTGGCCCTTACGCCTTTCATGTGCGACAACGACTGATCCTGAACGGGGATCAGCCAGTGCGCGTGGGCAGTCGGGCGCTGGATATTTTGCAAGTATTGGTCGAGCGCGCCGGTCGGGTGGTCACCAAGGAGCAATTGATCGCCCAGGTGTGGCCGACGTCGGTGGTCGAGGAGATCAACCTGCGGGTGCACATCGCGGCACTGCGACGCGCACTGGGAGACGGTGGCAACGGTCAGCGTTACATCATTAACGTGCCGCAATGCGGCTACAGTTTCATCGCCCCGGTGCATCGCGACAGTGCAGCGCCGCAGACTCCCGCCAATGCGCCACCACCGCACAACTTGCCCGCGCGGTTGACCCCGGTGATCGGCCGCGATGCGCTGGTGGGCAGTCTGATGCGACACCTGCCAGCGTGTCGGCTGCTGACCATCACCGGTCCGACCGGCGTCGGCAAGTCCACCGTGGCCCTGCGGGTAGCGGAACTGTTGGTGCAGTATTTTCGCCACGGCGTCTGGCATGTCGATCTTGCGCAGATCAGCGACAACAGATCATTGCTGGAGCATTGTCTGCACCGGCTCGGCAGCGATCTGGCCGGGCTGTGCGAACGTCATGCCTTGCTGGTGCTCGACAACGCCGAGCATCAGCACGCGGCCTGCAAGGCGCTGGTCGAAACCCTGTCAGGCGTGGCGCCACGTGTGTCCATTCTGGTTACCAGCCGTGAGCCCTTGCAGGTCAGCGGTGAAGTCCTCAAGCAACTGCCACCCTTGAGCCTGCCAAAGCCTGTGGCGGTCGACGATGTCGCCCAGGCCATGGGCTGCGCGGCGGTGCAGTTGTTCGTCAGTCGCGCACGGGCGCGCCAGCATGATTTCCAGCTGCGCGCTCAGGATGTTCAGGCGCTGCGCGAAATTTGCCGACAACTCGACGGCTTGCCGCTGGCAATCGAACTGGCGGCGGCGCAGATCGATGTGCTGGGTCTTATCGGCTTGCACGCGCACGTGTCCGATGGTCTGCAAGTGCTCAGTCAAGGTCGGCGCACCGCCGTACCGCGCCACCAATCGATGCAGGCCGCGCTGGACAGCAGCTATCAGCGCTTGAGCGAGCCGGAGCAGCGCGTATTGCAGCGTTTGTCGGTGTTCAAAATGCCTTTCACGCTGGAGGCGGCGCTGGCGGTGGTCAGTTGCACGCCACTGGCCTCGTCGCGCCTCGCCGCAATCATCACAAGCCTGGTGCAAAAATCGCTGCTGACGCAGGAGGGGAGCGGCAGCGCTTGCCGATACCGCATGCTCAACACCACTCGACGTTATGCGCGCGAGCAGCTTGAACGCAGCGGGGAAGGGGTCGAGCTTGAGCGTCGGCATGCGCGCTACGTCAATCAGCTACGCAGTCATTCAGGCGCGTACGTCTTCACTTAGGGCATCGATCAACAAGCGTGCCCTGCTCAAATCCGGAGTCGCAAAACCCTCGCTGAACTGCTCAACGACAGGACCCAGCAGATTCAGTGCTTGATGACCGCGCGCTTGGCGATGCCAGAGTTGCGCCAATGATGTGGCGCTGCGCAGCTCCCAGGCGAGGGCGCCCTGGCTGCGGGCGGTGGTCAGGGCTTGTTGCAGGAGGTGTTCGGCTTGCTTGATATTGGCGCTGTCTGACAGGACGCCATCGCCGGCAAGCCAGCTCCCACAGGGATCTGAGGCGCATCCAGAATTCTGCGATAGCAACGCCAGCGCCTGAGCGCGCAAGATCTCTGCCGTGCTCCATCCCGCCTCGCCACTCAATGCTCGCTGCAGCAACGTATCGTCGACGAAACGCGGATCCAGCGTGACCATGATTTCACCGATCAATCCGCCGCGCTCCGTCGGCGGCAGTTCGGTGGCGTCTGCATCAATGACCTGCGCGTAATGCCGCCCCCAATGATTGAACAGCAGCACCGAATGTTTTTGCGATTGCTCCAAGAGCAGACGCAGCAGCATGCGGGCGTTTTGTTGATCGCCGTTGTAATGAGCGATCGGGCAACTGGCCAAGGCCAGGGTGTAACAAATCGAAGTGCCGTGATCGATCTGCACGGCGATGTCCAGCGCCTGTCGCGCGGCACACCACGCCTGCTCGGGCAGGCCCTGCATCCACAAGATGCGCGCCAGCACCGTCAACGAGGCCACGCTCTGGTCGTATTGCACGCCAAAGCCGTGGGTGAAACGGTTGACGTTGCCACTGTGCGCCATGCGCTGCAGGACCTGCTCAGCATGAGTGCGCGCCTGCGACTGGTCGCCGGCATAATGCAGCGCCAGTACGTGCAAACGGTGGGTGCTCAGTGACAGCAGTGGGTCGCCGTGCAGGCCGAGGCGGTCGAACTGCTCGCTCTGGGCCAGCGCCAGGCGGTAATGCCCGCAACTGAGATTGACCGCCATGTACCCGGATACCGCACGCAATTGGCCGGCAACGTCGTTGTTCGCCTGCGCCAGTTGTTGTGCCTGGGCAAAGGCGTCGATGGTTTCGGTGGTGCCGCCCCAGGTGTGGTAACAGGCACTGCCCAGCGCCAGTTTCAGAGTGATCTTCAGACGCGGGCAAGGCTCGTCGCGTTCATCGAACAGGCTCAGCGCCCGACGCACATGGCCGCCGTATTCCTTGAGCAGCGAGAGTTCTTGCCACAACGGCGCCGAGGCTGCCGCCAGACGAATTCCCAACCCCCCGGAGCCGGCCCCGTGCAGGCTCCACTCCAGCGCCGCGCGCAAATCTTCGAGCCCACGGGCGTAGCGTTCGATCCACAGCGCCGTCGGGGTATGCTCCCACTCGCTTTTCGCTTGCTGCATCAGCGCCAGGCAGCGCTCGGCGTGGCGCTCGCGGGTGTCATCGCATTCGGCGGCCTGCTCGAGTTTTTCCAGCGCATAACGGCGGGTAGTGTCGAGCAAGCGATAGAACACCTGTTCATCGCCGACCTCGACGCTGAGCAAGGATTTGGCGACCAATTGAGTGATCGAGACGAACACCACACTGGGATCGATCTGCTCGCCGACGATCACGGCCGCTGCCGATTCCAGAGTAAAGCCGCCGCGAAACACCGCCAGACGACGCAGGCAGGTCTGCTCGCAGCGCTCCAGCAGATTGAAACTCCAGTCCAGCGTGGCGCGTAGCGTCAGGTGCCGTTCATGACTGCTTTGCCGACCTTTGTTCAAGGGTGGCAGGCGACCCTGCAACTGCCCGAGCAGACCGTCAAGGCCAAGCTCGGTAACCTGCGCGGCCGCCAGTTCCAGCGCCAGTGGCATCCCGTCCAGTCGGTGGCAGATCTCGATCACTTGCGGCAGTTGGCTATCGCTCAGTTCGAAACTTTCCTGGGCGGCCGTGGCTCGCTCTATAAACAGTTGCAGTGCCGAAAATTCGAGTACCTGTTCGCGACTGAGCATCGTACTCATCGACGGGTAGGCGAGCGCGTCCAGGCGCTGGACACACTCACCTTCGGCCCGCAGGCTTTCGCGGCTGGTGGCGAGAATGTGCACTTTGGGCGCGCCGCGCAGAATGCTTTCGCTGAGGGTCGCGACGGCATCGATCAGGTGCTCACAGTTGTCGAGCAGCAACAGCATCTGCCGTGTTTGCAGCGCGTCGACCAGCGCTGCCAGCGAGTCGCCCTCAGGCAGCACCAGATCAAGCAGGGTGGCGAGGTGCGAGCCGATCAGCGCGGGGTCATTGAGCGGCGCCAGATCCACCAAGCGAATACCGTCGCGGTAAAAGCCGATCAACTGCTCGGCGACCCGCAGCGCGACGGTGGTCTTGCCGATTCCGCCAGGGCCGACCAGAGTGATGCAGCGTCGACGCGGCAGGTCGCTCATCAGGCTGTCGACCAGTGGCTGGCGGCCGATCATGCGCGTGCGCCGCAAGGGCAGATTGTGGCGACCGCCGGCATCGTCCAAAGGACGCTCCTCCATGGAATGCAGCAGGAGCGGCGCGACAAAACTGTAGCCTCGCTGCGCCACGGTGACGATGTAACGCTGGCCGGCCTGACCGTCACCGAGCGCCTTGCGCAATGCCGCCATGTGCACGCGCAAATTGATTTCTTCGACAACACTGTCCGGCCAGACCCCGGCCATCAGTTCCTGCTTGCTCACCACTTCACCGGCACGCGCCAGTAGCATCAGCAGAATGTCTATTGCCCGCCGACCCAGACGCAGCGGTTGCTCGCCTTCGAATACGCGGCGTTGTCCGGGATGAATCCGATAGGGGCCAAAACCGATGGCCTGATTCGGGGGAAGACTCAACAGCTCACTCCTGGGGCGCTGCGACGGACGGTACCGACCCATCGCGCGCGCAGGCGCGGGCTCTCTGGTTCGGGTGTCTGGGCATGATCCTCAGGTTTGCGCATCGGTGCAACGGGCGTCTCGATCAGAACATGCCGGGCTGCGAACGCGGCGACCGCGGTTCGCGCATGATCTGACAGCGCCAGGCGAACGGATTGATGCCTTCGCTGCGGGTAAACATGTGACAGAAATGCGCCTGATCGCAGAAGCCGCATTCCAGGCTTATATGCGTCAGGCTCAGGTCGGTGTGCTGGATCAGCAGTTTGGCGCGGGCGATGCGCTGGGTACGAATCCAGTCCTGCGGCGAAAGCCCGGTGCTGCACTTGAAGGCGCGGGAAAAATGACTGCGCGACAGTGAGCAGGCGCGGGCCAGTTCGGCCACTTCCAGGCTGTCACCGAGGCGTTCGAGGATCAGTTGTTTGACCAGCCGTTCGCGTTGCGGACTGAGCCCGCCAATGGCAGGTGTATCCGGTTGGCGGGCAGGGGCGAGGGCGACGGTGGGTTGCAATTGAGCCATGGCCAAGGTCCGTGTCGATGGGGAATGCACGAAAGGCGCATCCCGTCAGGTCAAAAAACAACGCTGTGCGAGTGACGGCATTGTTCAGCGCGGGCGCCAGGCTGACGAGTTAATCGTTGTTAATTGCCGAGCATCGACCGGAACTCAGCACATGCTTGCAAGTCTGCGCCGGGCGTTTTGCGCGACGATCCGGGGCAAGCGTGGCGAACCGACAGGGCCGCCGCAGTCGGTCAGGTTCAGGAGAATTCGATGAAAAGCATGTTCAAAGCCGCGACAACCATGACGCTCGCACTGGCGATGTCCTTCGCAATGGCGCAAGCGCCACAAGTGGGCACTCAGGCGCCGGGTTATTTCCGCCTGGCGGTGGGGGATTACGAAGTCACGGCGTTGTTCGACGGCTACAACGACTTGTCGCCCAAGCTGTTGCAAGGCATGAGTCAAAGCCAGATTCGTGCGCTGCTGGCCCGCCGTTCGATTGAAACGCCGGGTGTGCAAACCGCGTTCAACGCCTTTCTGGTCAATACCGGCAAGCAACTGATTCTGGTCGACAGCGGCGCCGGCCAGTGCATCGGCGCCACCGCTGGCCAGTTGCTGAGCAACATGCAGGCAGCCGGCTATAAACCGGAGCAGGTCGATACCATCCTGCTGACGCACCTGCATCTGGATCACGTCTGCGGTCTGGTCGATGGGCAACAGCAGGCGCTGTTCAGCAATGCCACGGTGTACGCGGCCAAGGCTGAAGCCGATTATTGGCTCGATCCGGCCGCACTGGCCAAGGCTCCGGCCGGCGCCAAGGAGTTCTTCAAGATCGCCCAGCAATCCACTGCCGCTTACGTCGCCGCCGGGCGTTTCAAGACCTTCAGCGCAGGCGAGTCGCCGCTGCCGGGCGTGGTCGAAGCGACGCTCGAGGCCGGGCATACGCCGGGCAGCACCACCTATCGTTTCACCTCGCAGAAGCAGAGCATCGTGTTCATGGGCGATCTGGTGCATAACCTCGCGGTGCAATTCCTGCATCCGGAAGTGTCGATCGGCTTCGACGTCAACAGCCAGCAGGCGATCAATAGTCGTCAGGCTGTGTTCAGTGCGGCGGCGGCGAGCAAGACGTGGGTCACCGCTGCGCATTTGCCGTTCCCGGGGATCGGCCACATCACTGCCGAAGGCAAACATTTCCAGTGGGTGCCGGTGGAGTACGGCCCGTACAAACGCGCGGCCAAAGTGCCGTTGATCGAGTAAAGTGCGTAGCGCCGATCCGCTTGAGCGGCTGACATTGATAAGGACGACATGCCCATGAACCGTAACGATCTGCGTCGCGTCGACATGAACCTGCTGGTGATTTTCGAAGCGCTGATGTTCGAGAAGAACCTGACCCGCGTCGCCGAAAAACTGTTCATGGGCCAGCCTGCGGTCAGTGCGGCGCTCGGCCGTTTGCGCGACCTGTTCGACGATCCATTGCTGCTGCGCAATGGTCGCGGCATGGAACCGACCGCACGGGCGCTGGCGATTCTCAAGGAACTGCAGCCGGCGATGGATGTGATCTCCGGGGCGGTCAGCCGGGCCAAGGAGTTCGAGCCGGCGAGCAGTTGCGACGTGTTTCGCATCGGCCTGTCGGACGACGCCGAGTTCGGTCTGTTCCCGCCGCTGTTGCGCCAGCTTCAGCAGGAAGCGCCGGGGATTGTCGTGGTCGTGCGTCGCGCCAACTACCTGCTGATGCCAGCGTTGCTGGCCTCCGGGGAAATCTCCGTGGGTGTGAGCTACACCACGGATCTGCCAGCTAACGCCAAGCGCAAGAAGCTGCGTGATATTCCCTGCAAAGTCCTGCGCGGCGATGATCGTCCGGGGCCGCTGACGCTGGACGAATATTGCGAGCGTCCGCATGCGATGGTGTCTTTTTCGGGCGACCTGAGCGGCAATATCGATCTGGACCTGGCGAAGATCGGCCGTTGCCGCCGTGTCGTTCTCGGTGTGCCGCAGTTCAGCGGGTTGCGCGCCTTGCTCGCCGGCACCGAGATGATCGCCACCGTGCCGGATTATGCTGCCTGCGCCTTGGTTGAGGGCTGTGCGCTGCGTGCCGAAGATCCGCCGTTTCCGATCGATGCGGCACAGTTGTCGATGGCCTGGAGCGGGGTGCATGACAACGACCCGGCGGAGAAATGGCTGCGCTCGCGAATCAGTCAGTTCATGGCGGCGCCGCTGGATATCCCTTCAAGATGAGTGACCACTCGTCGAAAACCATGCTTCACCTGTAAGTTCTGACAGTGGTGCCGGTTGGCCTTCCCGTGTTTGATGAGCATGCCGAAGAGGCCAACACTCAAGGAACCTGAACATGGACACGCCGACGCCTGCGCTCAACAGTAACGACCTGCCACCGCTGCAGATCATGGAAAGCTTTCCTGGCGGCTTGTTGAACCCGCACGCGGTTCGGCACAACATTACGCTGCGAATAGACTACGAGTGGGCGCGGGAAGACGTTGTGACGATCCACTGCGCCGGAACTCCGGGGTTCGGCTCTTACACATCGCCGCGCATACCGATCGGTGGGTTTGCACGTCCTTTCCAGACCCACATCGACACCCGGCTCGTGACTTTCAACCTGGGGCATACCGTCGTTTTCACTTACACGGTTTACCGAGGCACGGCGGAGTTTGTTTCACAAGCGTTGGCGCTGTACGTCGCACCGATCAATCTGTTTGATCTGCCTCGGCCGTTTATCCGACAGGCTGACAACGACGGTCAGGGAATCGAATTGCCTGTCAGCGATCTGGATGAGTTCACATTGCGTATCAATGCGTGGCTGCTGGGCACGAGCGGGCAGTGTTTTTGGCTCACCGCAAATGGCACTAACGCCGACGACACTGATTTCGAGGCGTCTTATTGGCGAGCCCCGGTCAACGTCGTCGATGAAGACTTTCAGCGGTTTGGGTTTTTCGAGCAGAATTTCCCTGCTGCGCCGCTGCAGGCTTTGAAGAATGGCAGCGTGCTGACGCTGAAATTCATGGCCGGGCTGCAAGGCAGTGAGGAGCCATCCCTCGCTCAGGCATTCGCCCATCGAAACTACATCATCCGCACAGGTTCCGCCGTTACGCCGAGGATATTGTCAGTTCGCGATCAGGATGGCGAGGTCGCCGACGGTGCGAATACTCGCTACACCAATGTCACCTTGAGCGGCAGTGCTTCGGGCGAGTTGACGGTGTTGGACGGCACGACCCCGATCGGCACGGCCAGTCCCGTAGACGGTAACTGGACGCACGGTGCGCCTGGTCTGAATCCGGGACCGCATGCATTTACGGTTCGGTTGGCTGATGGCAGCGGCAGCCCGTCGAATACCCGACGGATCAACGTCGTGCTGTCAGACCTGTCGCTGAGGATTGTCGAGGCTCCCGATGACACCCGTCTTGATCCGCTGAACGCACTCACCAGCCTGACCGCTGAGCTCGTTTATGATCATCTGCCCACCGATATGGTGTCTGTGACGGTGACAGCCGCTGACGGCACACCCCCTGCAGGCTCGCATACGACCACACCGGTTGCAGCGGGTAACACTCGCCCCATCAGGATTACCTTGCCCGTTTCGTTGGTGGCATTCAGCGTCGGAAAAACCATGGAGGTGACCTTTTCGTATACCCGCGGTGGGGCAGCTCCGGTGCCCTCACTGCCTTTACGTCTGAACGTGTTGCCGATTGCGCTGGAGCGGCTCGTAGCGCCAGTGATCACTCAGGCCAACGGTGACATTCTTGATCTGAAAGATATCCAGTACGGGGCCAATCTGGAGTTTGGAGTCTGGCCCTTGATTGCTGTGAGTCAACGATTGTCGTGTGATTTTGCCGGGGAGTCCGACACGGGGCCGCACAACCTGCGCATGTGGACGGCCACCGTCAACATGGTGCACCGCGCATGGATCACCAATGGCCGTTTCGGTCCTAATGTTTCAGTCGATTATCTGCGGTTGCTCAAGCACGGCAGCAAACTGGTCATTCGGTTCCGGGTCAATCTGGATCAGGCGACGGATCCGAATACGCAGACGGTTTTTCAAACGCGCGAATACACGATAGGGCGACGCCTTGAGACCGCTCCTGCCTGACACGCTGGACAAACCCGGCAACTGAGCACATCCATGCAATTCACTCCGCCCCCTCGTTGGCATGATTCAAGCCAATGACATTCAGAGGGGCGGGTCATGGCTACGTCGAGGGATGAACAGGCACAGGACATCGGTTTGCTGTTCCTGCGGGTCAGCGGCGGATTGTTTTTGCTGTGGGTGCACGGCTTGCCCAAGCTGCTGGATTTCACCGCGCAGTTGCAACTGATCGAAGACCCGTTCCACCTCGGTGCCCGCCTCACGCTGATCCTGGCGATTTTTGCCGAAGTCCTCTGCCCGCTACTGATCGTCGCCGGGGTGCTGGCGCGGTTGGCCTGCCTGCCTATTCTCTTTGTGCTGCTGGTGGCGCTGCTGGTCGTGCATCCGCAATGGAGTGTGGCCGAGGGGCAGTTCGGCTGGTTGCTGTTGATTCTTTTCACCACTGTATTGATCGCCGGGCCTGGACGGCTGGCGATTCCTGTTCGTTTGCCCGGAGTACTGCGTTATGCCTGAAGCCCTGAATCAACCCACACCGGGGGCCGATGAGACCGTCACGTTGATCATCAAGCACCGGGTCAAGGCCGGTTTCGAGTCGGCGTATGAAGCCTGGCTGCGCAATATCGTCCGTGTGGCGGGGCAGCGCGAAGGGCATCTGGGGGTCGATGTGGTGCGCGGCAAGCGTGGGCGTCTCGACTTTTATACCTGCGTGCTGCGCTTCAGCAGCACCGAAGCGATGCAAGGCTGGCTGGAATCATCGGAACGTCAGGCGCTGGTCGCCGAAGCCGCGCCGATGCTGGCTGACGGCGATCAGACCGAAGTCGCGCCGGTCAACGAGTTCTGGTTCTCGCCATTGGCTGACGCCGCTTCGCCACCGCCGCGCTGGAAACAAGCCGTGGTGTCGTTGCTGGTGATTCTGCCGCACACCTTGCTGGTGCCGCTGATCTGGGGGCCGTTGCTGGCGCTGCATCCCATCCTTTCCAACTACGTGGTGGCCACCTTCTTCATCACCCTGACCATCGTCCTGTCGGTGGTGTACGTGGTGATGCCGCCGGTCACCCGTTTGTTCACGCCTTGGCTGGAAGCCAGCCAGGCCCATGAACACCTCGATTCCCAAGAAACCTCGCCGCGTTGAGCGGGGTTTGCATCTTTTCACTTTTGCTTGAGGAACTGCGATGAACGCCGATCTGATTCTGTTCAATGGCCAATTTCATACGGTTGACCGCGAAAAACCGCTCGCCAGCGCCGTGGCGATCAAGGACGGCCGCTTCGTCGCCGTCGGTAACGACGGCGAAGCCATGGCCCTCAAGGGCAGCGCCACGCAAGTGGTCGACATGAAGGGCCGCTGCGTCATCCCCGGCCTCAACGACTCGCACCTGCACCTGATCCGTGGCGGTTTGAACTACAACCTCGAACTGCGCTGGGAGGGCGTGCCGTCGCTCGCCGACGCGCTGCGCATGCTCAAGGATCAGGCGGACCGCACGCCGACCCCGCAATGGGTGCGCGTGGTCGGTGGCTGGAACGAATTCCAGTTCGCCGAAAAGCGCATGCCGACCCTGGAAGAAATCAACCAGGCCGCGCCGGACACCCCGGTGTTCATCCTGCACCTGTACGACCGTGCCTTGCTCAACCGCGCGGCATTGCGCGTCGCTGGTTATACCCGCGACACACCGAACCCGCCGGGTGGCGAGATCGTGCGCGACAGCAACGGCAACCCGACCGGCATGCTGGTTGCGCGGCCGAACGCGATGATTCTCTACTCGACGCTGGCCAAGGGGCCGAAGCTGCCGCTGGAATATCAGGTCAACTCGACTCGCCAGTTCATGCGCGAACTCAATCGCCTCGGCCTGACCAGCGCGATCGACGCCGGCGGTGGTTTCCAGAACTACCCGGACGATTATCAGGTCATCGAACAACTGGCCAAAGAAGACCAGTTGACCGTGCGCATCGCCTACAACCTGTTCACCCAGAAGCCGAAAGAAGAACTGACCGATTTCCAGAACTGGACCGGCAGCGTCAAGTTGCACCAGGGCGACGACTTCCTGCGCCACAACGGCGCCGGCGAAATGCTGGTGTTCTCGGCGGCCGACTTCGAAGACTTCCTCGAACCGCGCCCAGACCTGCCGCAGACCATGGAACAAGAGCTGGAGCCGGTGGTGCGCCATCTGGTCGAACAGCGCTGGCCGTTCCGCCTGCACGCCACGTACAACGAATCGATCAGCCGCATGCTCGACGTATTCGAGAAGGTCAACCGTGACATTCCGTTCAACGGTCTGCCGTGGTTCTTCGACCACGCCGAAACCATCACCCCGCAGAACATCGAGCGGGTCAAAGCGCTGGGCGGCGGCATCGCGATCCAGGATCGCATGGCGTTCCAGGGCGAATATTTCGTCGATCGCTACGGCAAACAAGCCGCCGAAGCCACGCCGCCGATCAAGCGCATGCTTGCCGAAGGCGTGCCGGTGGGCGCCGGCACCGATGCCACCCGCGTGTCGAGCTACAACCCGTGGACTTCGCTGTACTGGATGGTCAGCGGGCGCACCGTCGGTGGTCTGGCCTTGTACGAAGAAGGGCTGCCACGCAGCACCGCGCTGGAACTGTTCACCCACGGCAGCGCCTGGTTCTCCTCGGAGCAGGGCAAGAAGGGCCAGATTCGCGTCGGCCAACTGGCGGACCTGGCAGCACTCAGCGCGGATTTCTTCAGCGTCGAAGAAGAAGCGATCAAGTGGATCGAGTCGGTCATGACCGTGGTCGGCGGCAAGATCGTCTACGCCGCCGGCGATTTCGAAGACCTCGGCCCGCGCTCGATTCCGGTGCTGCCGGACTGGTCGCCCGTGGTCAAGGTGCCGGGCCACTGGCGCCCGAACTCGCCGTTGCAGGCACAGGTTCACCAGTGCAGCGGGCCGTGCGCCGTGCACACCCACAGCCATGAAAAGGCGCGGATGTCGAACGCGCCGGTCAGCGACTTCGCCGGTTTCTGGGGCGCGTTCGGCTGTTCCTGCTTCGCCTTCTGATTTCGAAAAAAACGCCGGTCATCCCGGCCGGCGCTTCACGCAACAACCATCCATCCAGGAGTTTTGCCATGAGCGTTCCTTACAAGCGTCTGAACAAAGATGATGCCGTCGTGCTGCTGGTCGATCACCAGACCGGTCTGATCTCGCTCGTCCAGGATTTCACCCCGAACGAGTTCAAGAACAACGTGCTGGCACTGGGCGACATCGCCAAGTTCTTCAAGCTGCCAACCATCCTCACCACCAGTTTCGACGCTGGCCCGAACGGCCCGATCGTGCCCGAGCTGCGCGAGCAGTTTCCGGACGCACCGTTCATCCAGCGTCCAGGCCAGATCAACGCCTGGGACAACGAAGACTTCGTCAAGGCGATCAAGGCCACTGGTCGCAAGCAACTGATCATCGCTGGCGTGGTGACCGACGTCTGCGTGGCATTCCCGACCCTTTCGGCAATTGCTGAAGGCTTCGAAGTGTTCGTGGTGACCGACTCGTCCGGCACCTTCAACACCACCGTGCAACAAGCGGCGTGGGCGCGCATGTCGGCGGCCGGTGCACACCTGTTGAACTGGTTCTCGGTGGCGTGCGAGCTGCAGGGTGACTGGCGCAACGACATGGAAGGTTTGGCGCATCTGCTGTCGGAGCGTCTGCCTAACTATCGCAACCTGATCAACAGCTATACCAAGTTTACTGCTCAGTAATCGGGTGCGAGTCTGAAAAGCCCCTCACCCTAACCCTCTCCCAGAGGGAGAGGGGACTGACCGTGTTGTTTGTCCAAACTGCACCGACCTGCAATACCGAGGCGATCTCCATGCTTGAAGCGCATGGAGATCGGCTCCCTTTCCCCCTCGCCCCCTTGGGGGAGAGGGCTGGGCGGGCGGCGTTCCGATGAGGGGGTAGCTTTTGATCTTGATCTTCAGCGCTTCTGCAACCACCCCAAAAACCCTCCTTTCTTCACCGCCACCGGTTTGGCCATCAACGCGAGGCGACTGTTCTGCTGACGCACCGCCTGCAATTTGTTCAAGGCCCGATTGACCTCACTGCGCTTGTCCATGCACTCTCGGGTCAACTGCTTGTCGAGTCGATAAACGATGCTCGAGGTCAGCGCGGTGAACGTCGCCTGCGACGGCGTGTCGGCAAGAATGCTTTGTTCACCCATCACCTCACTCGGCCCCATACGCCCGGCTTCGACCTTGTTGTCACCATCCGGCACGGTCGCGCTGACCACGCCGGTGGCAATCACGAACAGGCTGTCCGGCACTTCATCCAGATCCAGCACCACCTGACCCGCCGTGTATTGCTGGGCGACCATCGATTCGGCGAGGCGATCGCGCTCGTCACTGCTCAGCGAGCGGAAGATCTTCACCTCATCGAGCAACGCGCGGGCGCGGCTCGAGGGTTCGATTACGCCGTCGGGATGACGCGAAATGCCCGCGGCTTCGAGATGGCGGTGGGCGAGGTCGAACAGTTGGTTGCGCACTTCGCTTTTCTTGCCCAGCTCGGCGATAAAACCGCTGGCGACGTACTCCGACATGGTTTCGCCAGCCTCTTTGAGCACGGCTTTCGGTGCCGGACTGAGCAACAGCGAACTGCTGCCTTGCAGCGTGCGATCCAGCGCATCCAGCACCCGGCGTGGGCGAATATGGTTCGGCACTTGGATGCTGATCGACACGCCATGCATGTTGTTCGGGCGGCTGAGGTTGACGATCTTCGCCTTGGCCGCCACCGAGTTCGGCACCACTGCCATGGTCCCGGCGCTGGTCAGCAAATGGGTGGCGCGCCAGTCGATGTCGAACACCTTGCCTTCGACGCCGTCGATCATCACGAAATCGTCCACCTGATACGGCTTGGTGGTGTTCAGCACGATCCCGGAAAACACGTCGGCCAGCGTGCTTTGCAGCGCCAGGCCGACAACGATGGCGACCACGCCCGACGTCGCCAGCAGACCTTTGACCGGCAGCTCCAGCACATAACCGGCGGCGGCGACGATGGCGACGAGAAACACCAGCGCGCCTATTACGTCCTGCAGGAGACGACCGCTGTGACCGATGCGACGCATCAGGGCCAGACCGATGACTTCGGTCAGCACCCGCGCGGCGTACAGCCACCAGAGAATGCCCAGCGCCGTCGCGCCCAGTTGCGCCACGCGGTCATCGGCAAATTGCGGCGCCTGCAACGGGCTGACACCGGCGTTGATCACCAGCGCACTAAAGGCCAGAAACAGCACCAGTCGCACACCGACCTTCGGTGCGCGATGCTTGTAGGGCGCGAAGTGCCACAGCGCGGCGTCGAGCAACAACAGCACGGCGCTCCAGGAGAGCAGGTGAGCGAGAAGGAAAGTCATGGGCGTTACTCACACAAAAAGCCCGGCGCTTTTGGGGCGCCGGGCCTGGGCTCAGTTGAGGTGGGTTTTCAGCTCGGCGGCCGCTTGCCGTACCGCTGCCTGCACTTCGGGGATCTGGCTCAGCGGGTTGAGCAGGCCGAAGTCATGAATCATCCCGTTGTAGCGCACCGAGGTCACCGCGACACCGGCCGCATCGAGGTGCCGCGCATAGGCTTCGCCTTCATCACGCAGCACGTCGAATTCGGCGGTCTGCACCAGCGCTGCCGGCAAGCCCTTGAGCTGTTCGGCGCTGGCGTTGAGCGGCGAGGCGTGGATCTGCGTACGCTCGGCCGGCTTGGTGGTGTAGTTGTCCCAGAACCATTGCATCATGCCTTTGGTGAGGAAATGTCCCTCGGCAAATTGCTGGTACGAACCGTCGTCGAACTGCGCGTTGGTCACCGGCCACATCAGCAACTGGAAGCGCAGCGCCGGGGCTTTGTGTTCCTTGGCCATCAACGCCACCACCGCCGCCATGTTGCCGCCAACGCTGTTGCCGGCCACGGCGAGGCGCTTGCCGTCGACGCCGATTTCCTTGCCGTGCTCGGCGACCCATTTCGTCGCGGCGTAGGCCTGGTTGATCGCGGTCGGGTACTGCGCTTCCGGCGACGGCGTGTAATCGACGTACACCGCAACAGCCCCAGAGCCCACCACCAGATCACGAATCAAGCGCTGGTGCGTCGGGAAATCACCAAGCACCCAGCCGCCACCGTGGAAGAACATGAACACCGGGAGCTCGCCCTTGACCTTGGCCGGACGCACCACTTTCAGATTGATGGTCTGACCATCGACCTTGATCGCCTTGTCGCTGACTTCAATCCCCGACAAATCCACTTTCACCGACGCCTGGGCACCGGTCAGCACCGCACGGGCGTCTTTTGGGCTCAGTTGCTCCAGCGGCTTGCCGCCGCCAGCGGCAAGGGCGTCGAGGAAGGCTTGGGTGTTGTGTTCGACGCCTGTACTTTCAGCGGCGAACGCATTGCCGATGGACAGGGCGAGGAGGGATGCCGCGAGGGTTTTCTTGACGATGCTCATGGGTGGAAATCCTTTTGAATGATTTTGATTTTTTTGCCTGAGTTGCGGGCTGCTGTGGCGCCGGGTTTCTGGCCTCAGCAACACCGTGAGCACAGATTAATGGGCTGCTGAAAAGTGAAAAAGCAGCTATAAAGCGTTTAACTGTCCACCAGAGAGTGACAATGAACCCGTTCGAAGACATGCGTATTTTTTGCCAGGTCATGGACTCCGGCAGCTTCACCTCAGCGGCCGATCAGTTGGGCCTGTCCAAGCAGTTCGTCAGCCGTCGCTTGATGCAATTGGAAGAGCGGCTGGGCGTGCGCTTATTGAACCGCTCGACCCGGCGCCTGGACGTCACCCCGCTGGGGCAGAGTTACTACGAAGCGGCTTTACGACTGCTGGGCGAAGTCGAGCAAGTCGAACAGGGCATCGCCGGGGAGACGGCGGAGCCGCGCGGGACGATCCGCCTGAGCGCGCCGCTATCGTTTGCCGTGGCGCATCTGGGCTGTCTGCTGCCGCTGTTTCTTCAGCGCTATCGCGAAGTGACGGTGGAAGTGGACCTGAGCGATCGCCCGGTGGACTTGCTCGGCGAGGGCTACGACCTGGCACTGCGCATTGGCACGCTGGAGGACTCGACGCTGATCGCTCGACGCCTCGCGTCCATCGAACGGGTGTATTGCGCCAGTCCCGCGTACCTGGCCGAACGCGGTACGCCGCTCAAGCCTGAAGACCTGCACAGCCATGATTGCCTGCCGTATGGACACGGGCGCTCGGTGCAATGGCGATTCAACGACGGGCAGGGCAAACCGGTATTGGTCAACGTCGCCGGGCGCATGCGCGTGAACAATGGTGAATTGCTGCGCGATGCGGCGGTGCAGGGGATGGGCATTACTTATCTGCCGACATTCATTGTTGGCGCGGCTTTGAAGGATGGACGGCTGGTGCCGGTGCTGGACGATTTGCGCCCCGAGCCGCTGACGTTGTCGGCGGTGTATCCGCAGCATCGGCAGGCTTCAAGGCCGGTGCAGGCGCTGGTGGAGTTTTTGCGTGAGCGGTTGAACCAGAGCCATGTGAATCTCTGATCTGGAAAGAAAGCTTTTCTGCCCCTTGACGTTCCGTCGGGCTTAATAGCAGAAGATGGTGTGTCGTGATTAACTTTGATTCAGTTTGTTGCGAGAGTAGGCAAGCTCAATCACAGGTCACTATTCTGTTGGCTTATGACTCTCGCTGCCCTCAATCATCAGGAGACACTCACATGGCCGCGACAATGAAAACCCGATCCGTTACTGCCCACGTTCCGGTGCAGTTGGCCGAGAAGGTCGACCTGATGGCCGAGCGTCTTGAGCGCTCGCGCAACTGGATCGTGAAACAAGCACTGAGCGCCTGGATTGATCAAGAAGAAGAACGCAGCCGTTTGACGCGCGAAGCGTTGGCTGATGTGGACGCCGGGCGCGTCATCGATCATCAATCGGTGCAGGCTTGGGCGGACAGCTTGAGTTCTGATGCTCCGCTCAAGGCACCACTTTAATATGGAGTTGAAGTGGACGAGCAAAGGACTTTCCGATTTGACCAGGCTTTACGAGTTCTTGGCAGCAGTCAATCAACCTGCCGCTGCACGTACTGTGCAACAGCTGACTGCTGCTCCTGCAATGCTATTGGCCAATCCGCGCTTGGGCGAGCGTCTGGAAGAGTTTGAACCGCGAGGTGTGCGAAGGATTCTGGTAGGGCACTACGACATGCGCTACGAGATTATCGGTCCGACTATCTACCTGCTGCGCCTTTGGCACACCCGCGAAGAACGATAGCCCGTCGTCAGATCCGCATTTACAACATTGCAACAACCGCCACTCCGGGTCTGTTCTAGACTCATGCCGCTCAATCACGAGCCCTATCCGGAGTGCGCCATGGAAGTGCCCAATCCCAAAACCGCCATCGAGAGCAATCGACAGGCCTGGAATGATTCCGCCCGCCATCATCAGGACTCACCGGACTGGCAGGCATTGCTTAACCAGGTCGCGCAGGCGGATTTTTCCTGTCTCGACGACACCCTGAGCGGCTTGCTGGACGTCAACGGCAAGGACGTGATTCAACTGGGCTGCAACAACGGTCGCGAAAGCCTTTCGCTGTTTGCCCTGGGTGCGCGCAGTGTGGTCGGCGTCGATCAGTCGGCAGCGTTTCTCGAACAGGCCCGCGTACTCAATGCTCGCTCACCGCACCCTGCCGAGTTTGTCGAAAGCGATATCCATCATTTGCCTGGGTCATTGCATAACCGGTTTGATGTCGCCCTGATCACTATTGGCGTGCTGAACTGGATGCCCGATATTGGCGAGTTTTTCCGTCACGTGGCTTCGACGCTGAGACCGGGTGGCAAGCTGGTGATCTACGAGACCCATCCGTTTCTGGAAATGGTCGATCCGGCCGGTGAAGATCCTTATCGCCTCGCCAGCTCGTACTTTCGCGCCGAGCCGTTTGTGCAGGAAGAGCCGATTGTCTACGTCGGCAAGATTGAACAGCCGGCGGCAAAGTCGTACTGGTTCGTGCACACCCTCGGCGCGATATTCAGCGGGGTGATCGGGGCGGGGTTGAATGTTGCGCACTTCAGGGAACATGCGCATTCGAATCGGGAAGAGGTGTATGACCGTTATATGAATCGAGAGGCGCAAATGCCGATGTGTTTTACTCTGGTGGCGAGCAAGGTCTGAGCATCTTTATTGCGACGACTGGCTTCACAGGGGACAGTCGCAGTGCGCGAGACCACTGTGGGAGCCAGCCTGCTGGCGATGGCTTTTCTTCAGGTGCTGAGCTTTTTGGGTTTGGGTACATATCCGTTGCTGCGGTCAGGGCTGCTTAGGGTTCCGCTCTTACAGCGGGTCACCTTTTTCAAACGCCGGAGTGCCGGCCCAGCAAAAAGGTAACCCAAAAGGCTTGCTCCTGCGTTCGGCCCTCGCAGGCTCGGGTCCCTTCGCTGCGGGATCGATCCGGGCGCAGCGGCTACGGTTTGCTTCGCTGCACCTACTTCCGCTGTGTCTGGCTGCGCCAGACGGTCGCTGCGCTCCCACGCCCGGATCAATCCCTCCACTCAGCCTTCCGATGTCGCCGGTGACGCAAGATCAAAGGCACTCGAGCTAACGCTCATTGTTGAGTGGTTAGAAGCGGGGGGTTGGCTTGGGGTTTGTGGTGGATTCGCCCCTCACCCCAGCCCTCTCCCCCTGGAGAGGGAGCCGATTTGTGGGTCGTTCAAAATTTGCATTCGACTCGGTAGTGCATGTTGGCGTATGCCTTCCAATCACCACGGTCAGTTCCCTCTCCCTCCGGGAGAGGGCTAGGGTGAGGGGCTTTTGATTTTCGCTTTTGATTTTCAGACTGAGTTCAAACATTTGTCTGAACCACCGCCATCGCCAGCAGGCTGGCTGCCACAAGTTGATGTCGTTCCAACTGAACAAATGCAAACAACATGTGGGAGCTTGCCTGCAAGCGATGGCGGCCCAAGCGCCACCGCCGCTTGCGAGGTGAATTACGCCCGCGCCGCCGCGCTCACTACCGGTCTTTCCGGCTTGCGCAGCGCTGCCAGTCTTGATTCGCTGTAGCGCGTTTGGCGGGTGAAGCGCCAGTGCCCGAACAGGTCGTAGACGTGTGTGATACGCCCTTGTTCCTGATAGCCCAGGCGCATGTGCATTTTCAGGGCCTGAATATTGGCGCTGTCGCAGATATCCACGACTTTCTTGAAGCCGCGGGCCGCCATGACTTGCCAGAGTGCGACCTGTGCATCGACGGTCAGGCTACTGCCAAAATAGTGCCGGGTAATTTCGGCACCGAACTGGAAGTATTCACCGGGCTGGACCGGGAACGTGCAGCGATAGAAGTGGCGGTCGTAATAGTCGCGCGCGCTGGCCCAGACGAACCCGACGGTGTGATCGTCCTGGTCCAGGTACATGTGTCCCGTATGCCCTTCAGCGGCCAGTTCGGCCATGGTCTGCACGCGGTCGCCAAAGTACTTGCTGAAGGCGTTGGCGTTTTCCTCGGTGATGTCGACCCTGCGCAAACCTTCACAGGGGCGCAGTTTGTTCGGGGCAATCGGCGTGACCAGATCGCGCTCCATCCAGAGCAATTTGCGGTGAGCGAATATGTAACGCTTCCCCAGCGCGCCAAGGGTGCGGCGCAGGCCTTTTTGTTTGATGCGCAGAAGCAGTTCTTCGATGACGTTCATGATGCTCTCCGAGGCGCTAGCCCAGGTGTGGGGGATGATGTTGCCGGTTGAGTCGCAGATGTATCTGTTGCCGCCGGGTTGCCCGCACGCTGTGCGCGTCTTTTTTGCAAGGCCGGTTTGACGCAGTACCAAAGACGTAGCCCAAGGCCCAGCAGCAAGCCACTGGGGCGCCATGAGTAGAAGCTCCAGCGCCAGTGTTCGAGTTGTCCGGTCATGCGCTCGTGCAACTGATGGCTGGAGTTCTCCAGGCTGACCCGCGACGCATCGATCCAGTGCCATTGTTCGTCCAGGCCCCAGCGAATCCATTCCTCCAGCAGCACGCGGCCGCTGCCCAGATCGGCATGCTGCGGCAGGAAGGCAAGGTTGTAGTCGTAGAGTCGGCCCTGCTCGAGCAGGCCCAGCCGATAGCTGAGGCAGCGACCGTCCAGCTCCAGCGTTACGACCCGCACCAGGCCCTGAGTGGCGAGGGCGGTGAAAGCGCTGTTTATCCACTGACGACTGCGTTCGGTGGCGAAGATCCCGACGCCTTCGTCACCTTTCCAACTGACCGACTCGACTGTCTGCAGCGCTTGTAAAACCGTGGGCATCGACAGCGCATCGGGGGTGATTCGCCGTACCTGGGCGCCGCACGCCGCAATCCGCTTGCGCGCCCGCCGCAGCTTGTAGCGCGGGTCGCCGGAGACTTCCTGATGGTCGGCTTCGCTGATCAGATGCACTGGCACCCGGCAACTCAGGCGTCGTTCAGCCGTGGAGCTACGCGCCATCCATTCGGTAAGCGCACTTTCTTCGCCGGCCGGTTCCGACAGTTCATTGAGCTGCAGCAGCGCATGGGGCAGGCGCTGTCGGATCAGCGCCAGCGCCTCGCGCATGTCCTCGGCGCCGAGCAACGACAGCAGGGCCAGCCGATCGGCCAGCGGATAACCCAAGTGGCGCAGCACGCGAAAGGGCACCCCAGCGAAGCGTTCGCGGCCGGCCACCAGCGGCAGGCACAGGCGCAATGTGTCCGCGTCCCAGCCGAGCAGAATGTGCAGGCGTTGATCCTCGCCCAGGGCCTGCTCTGCCGCGCATAACCAGCCAAGATTATTGAACGGCGTGTGGTCGGCTACGAGCAGGCGCAGTGCTTCATAGGCGTTCGCCGGGAAGTCCGCTGCGCACAGGGACGTGCGCCATTCGAATCGCATCGCCATGGGTTCAGGCCGCCGTTGCTTTGACAGGTGGACGGGACGGTTTGCGCAGCGCCGCCAGGCGTGAGCCGCTGTAGCGGGTTTCGCGGTAGAAGCGCCAGCGGCCGAACAGCGTGTAGATATTCATGATCCGCTGTTGTTCGGTATAGCCCATGCGCAGGTGCAGCTTGAGCGCCGGGATGTTGCTCGAGTCACAGACATCGACCACTTTGCTGCAACCTTGCACGGCCATGGCTTGCCACAGACGCACTTGCACATCGACGGACAATGCGGTGCCCCAGTAGGCGCGGGCCATTTCGCCACCGAATTCGAAGAACTCGCCGGGTTTCACCGGGAACCGGCAACCGTAGTAATGCCGATCAAAATAATCGCGCGGCGTGCCCCAGATGAACGCCACGGCATCGCCGTGCTCGTCGACATGCATATGCCCGGTGTGACCTTCATCGGCCAGCTCGGCCATGACGCCGACACGGTCGCCGAAGTAACGGCTGAAGGCGCTGGCGTTGTCTGCGGTGATGTTCATTACGCGCAGCGGCGGGTAAGGCTTGAGACTGTACGGCGGCACGGGACTGACCAGGTCGCGCTCCATCCACAGCAATTGCCGATGGGAAAAAACATACATTTTGCGGATCTTCGCCAAGGTCGCTCGCACGCCTTTACGACGGATATGTCCGCTGAGTTTTTTCAAGATGTCCATGGTCTCTTCTCCTGATGAAGGTGCCACGCGCAGCATGACGCTCGCAGGGCAGTAGGGCGGTTCATGAAGCGTTCCAGTTCAGGGCAAACAGGGTTTGCCCCGGTAATTCGAAACGCACACGCCCGTTTTCGCAGGCAAACGGTGCGTCGCGGGCGCGATTGTCAACGCCGAAGAAACTCAGGGCTGCGTGATCAAGCGGGCACTTCACGCTGCTCAGATCAACGCGTTGCAGGCGGGTACTTTTGTTTACCCCGAGCAATGTGCGCTGCTCGTCACCGGCCATCGCCAGCACATCCACTTCGAAAGCGTCGTTATCCAGTTGCAGCACATTTGGCAGCCAATGCCGGGCGATGAATTGCTGGGCGAGGCCCACCGGTTTCAGCTCGAAGCGACCGTCGCCTGACACGCGCGCCATGCCCTTGGCATAGGGCGGTTCGTCAGCGGCCTGAAACCAGTTGAGCATGCTCAGCAGACCATCCTGAGAAGCGTTGATAACGACCGAGGCCCACCACAGCGCGGCGTAGTGAGTTTCCTGATCGTACGGGCTCAGGCTCGAGCCGCTGGACAGGTTGGTCTGATCGAGCAGCAAGGCCTTGCGCGGCTGACCGTTTGCGTCGAGGCCGACCAGTTCCGCGGCGCGGCGCACGCTGTCGCGGTAGACCCGAGTGGCAAGCAGGTCGCGAATCATCCATTCGTGCCAGGCCAATGCGTCGACCTGATCGGCGGATTCGCTGAGCATTCGGCGGGCCCAGTCGATGCCGCGTTTGCTCGCCGCGTTGCGCGTGAACGGCCCGTTGACCAAGCGTGAAGTGGCGGGCATGGCGATACGTACGCCGGCCCTGGCATTGGCCGGGTCGCTGCGCACCTGGCGGGCCAAGCTGACAAAAATCGCCCGGTAATCTTCGTAGCTCGAATAGTTGAGGTTCGGCTCGTCGGCGAAGCCGATGTAATGCGTGCCTTGACCACCCAGTGCGCGCGTAGCGGCGAGCCACGCGTCAAGACCGTTGCTGCTTTGCCCGTCGGCACGCAGATTGGCCTGACGCCCGGTGCCGGCGAGCAGGGTGATGTCCTGACGGATGCCGAAGCGAGTCTGATAGAGCAGACGAACCGGGTCTTCGAAACCGGCATTTTTCGAAACAAGGTCAACGTAGCTGTAATAACTCGCTGCGGCCGGTTTCAAGGCATCGAGTGCGGCATGGCTGGCGGCGGGCGGCATGAGATTGGGCAGGGCAATGCCCAGATCCGGCGTGCGCCCGAGGACTTTATCATGCAGGGTCAGTCGTACCTGACCCGGCTCTTCACGCAATGGCTGGAGCTGCTGGGGATTTTGCGCAAACAGGTTGGCCGTGCCATCGAGCCAGAACGCTGCTTTGCCGCTGCCCTGCAGGCGCAAGCGCCAGACCTGGGCCTGGTCACTGACCGGCAAGGCCACTTGATCGAATTGCCAATAGGCGGGGTGGCGCTTGAGGGTCAGCGACAGTTGTTGGCCGTCCTCCACGCGCTGTGCCTGCAGCGCGTTGACGCCGCCATGGTATTTGCCGTTCAGCACCGCGCGTTCCCCCGGTGCGACTCGGAAAAACAGCTCATCACCACGGCGCGTTTCGACACTGAAATGCACCTTGGCCGGACTGAACAGCGCCACGGTCTGGTCGTCATGCTCGACGCGGTAACTGCGAAAGCTGTAGCCGGGAATCTCCAGACGGTAGCTGGCCGCGCCCGGCACCAGCGGCCAGCGCTGCGAACCGCGCACCTCACTGGCCTTGATGAAACGGTCACCTTGCAGTCGGCCGTGGCCGTCGAGCAGGTAAATATGTTCTTCATTGGCCTCGGCCTGCCATGCCGGAACCCAGCTCACGGTGACGGTATCCGGACGATCAGCTTGCAGATACAGGCTGCCGTCGCGGATGTCGCCCCACTGCATCGGCGCAGCGAAGCCGTTCAGCGACATGCCGAGTCCGAGCAACAGGGCCAGGCGATTCATGCGGCTTTCCGACGGTGCAACATCAGCCACATCGGGCTGAGATCACCGGGCAGGATGAACAGCGTGTGCCAGAACCTAACGCCGCTGAGTTTGCAATAGAGCACCAGCATCGCCAGGGTCACCGCCAGATAGGCAATCGAGGACGCCGCCGCTGCGCCGACGATGCCGTAGCCCGGAATCAGCAACAGATTCAACGCCAGATTAAGTAATGCCCCCACTCCCATCATCAGCGACACAGTGGCGGGCCGGTTCTTGCCGATCAGGTCCAGGCGCAGAATGCTGGCGTAGCACAGGCCCAACAGCCCCGGGAGCAATGCCAGCAGCGCCGGGTAGGCCGGTTGGTAAGCGACGCCGAACAGGGTGACGATCAGCCATTCGCCGATCAGCGCCATGGTAATGCAGGCGCCGAGCATCACCGTGGCGGTCAGGCGTAGCGCCAGCGGCGTGACCTTGTCCATGCCTTTGTCCTGTTGCAGCAGACGCTTCATCAGCGGTGTGGTGACGGCTTCCGGAACGATCAGCAGCAGCTCCGCGGCGGCGCTGGCCATGGCGTAATGGCCGAGCGCGGTGCTGCCCAGAAGGGCCCCGATAAACAAGTAATCGGAGCGCAGAATGACCTGTTGAAACAGCAGATCCGGATGGCTGCGCGCACTGAATCGCAGCAGCTCGTTCTGGCTCGCACGATCCCATTGCAACTGAATTGGCTGTGCGCGTTTGAGCCACATCCAGCCCACCAGCACCACTAGGCTGATACCAGCCAGCCAACTGATCAGCGCTGCTTCGAGTGCGGCCTCTTTCCACATCCAGAACAGCGCCACAAACAGCAACAACGGCGCCAGCGATTCGATCAGGCGCAGGACATTGAACGCGACCACACCCCCCGAGGCGTTGTGCAAGGTCAGCAGGCCGCTTTTGAGCACCGTCAGCGGCACCGCCAGCAGCAACAGCCACGCCAGCAGCCCGAGTTGCATCGTGACATCCAGTTCGCTGCCGAATTCTCGCGCCAGGGCCACCACCAGCAACGTCAGCAGCCCGGCCAGCAGACAGCCGAACACCAACACCTGAGCGAGCAACAAGCCCATCGGCCGCTGATTGGCCGCTTGATAACCGACCGCTGAATTCAAGCCGCCGCTGGTGGCCGCACTGATCAGATCCGGCAGGGTGCTGAGCAGGGCGAACAAGCCGCGCTCGCTCGGCCCGAGAATCCGCGCCAGCAACACATTGCGCAGCAGGCGCAAGGCGATCATCGCCAGTTTGGTGCCCATGCTCAGGGCGAGGTGCTTGAGGTAGCTGCCGCGACTCATGGCCGTGCCCCGCGAAAGATCCGTAACGACAACAGTTCCGGATTGCGCGCGGTGCGCTGGCTGACGCCGAAGCGTGGCAGGTTCAGCGGATCGCCGGCGCCGCGATAGAGTCCTGTGGTGGTGCCCAGGGCAAACGGATAGTCGTGATTGGCAACCTGCTCACGCACGCGCTCGTCGTTGTCGCCGTTGGGGTAGCAATACACCGGCAATGGCCGATTGCAGCCGTTTTGCAAGGCACCGCGGCTGCGGCTGATTTCTTCGTGCAGACGCACGTCGTCCAGTCCGGTGAGGATCGAATGACTGGCGCCGTGCGGGCCGAAACGCACCAGGCCGGAGGCTTCCATGGCGCGCACCTGATGCCAGTCCAGCGCTTGCGGCAAGGAATCCGGCGGACACTCATTGGTCAGACGTTCAAGCTCCTGCGGATCGAGGCTCTTCAGCCCTTGCAGGTAATGCAGCAGCGCCAGGCTGCGCCGGTCGACATCGATATCGTCGAGCAGCACCGGCAACGGATGACCGGTGATGCGCAAGTGCTCGATCAGGTGCATGCGGGCCTTTTCGCCGTGACTGCCCCATAGCGTTTCGCCCACGCTTTCCCACCAGAAGCGTTGCCGGCTGCCAATGAAATCGGTGGAGAGAAAAATGCTCGCCGGCACCTGATGTTTTTGCAGCAGCGGATAGGCGTTCACCGCGTTGTCGCGCCAGCCATCATCGAAGGTCAGCGCCACGCGCGGACGCTCGGTGCGCAGGGCGTTGGGCTGTAGCAATTCCATCAGCGGCACGCAATCGAAATGCTTGCGCAGCCATATCAGCAAGTGTTCGAACGCCTGCGGGCCGACACACAGTTCATTGCGATGCGGCAGGTTGGCGGCACGGTCGTTGCCCAGCACCCGGTGGAGCATCAGAATGACCCCGGCCCCGTGCAACTGGTTGCGCCCCACCGACGAGTTGAGATAAAGCCAGCCGCTGGTGCGTTTGAGCAATTGTTTGATCGCCATGGCGTGCGTCCTCTCAACGATTCTGGTCAGGGTTCCACTGCGCGTACCGTTGCCCGCGCAGGAACTGCCACAGGCCGGCGCTCATGCCGGCCAGCGTCACCAGCAGGAATGCCGCGAGGCGGAACGGTTTCGGCAAACGGTGTTGCGAATCCAGCAGGCCGGCGATGGCAATCGAGTAACCGGTCAGTTGCGCGACCAGACTCAGGCGATAGAAACCGTGTTCGTTCCACAGCCAGAAATTGCTCAGCAGCAGCGGCAGCAACAGCACCGGCGCCAGTCGGCGGATCAGTTTGTGGCTGATCAAAGCGATGGAATACAGCCCGTGCTTGAACGGATTGAGCAGTTCGCGGCGTTGCGCCAGGCTCTGCAGCCCACCGACCGTGACCCGCTGGCGGCGACGCCATTGCTTGTCCGCTTCGTCGACGCCCTGGTCGATCACCTGGGCCTCGGGCACGTAGACAATGCGTTTGCGCGCCACCGGTGCGCAGGTACTGATGAAGAAATCATCGTTGACCTCGGCCGGCACGGGCTGGAACAACTCGCGGCGCAGCGCAAGCAGCGCGCCGTCGGCGGAGACCATGCAGCCGGTGCGATTCTCGACCCGGCGCAACCAGCCTTCGTAATGCCGATAGAGGCTGTCGCCGATGCTCAGGCCACCACCGGTGACCGGGATCACCATGTGCCCGGCGCAGGCCCCGACTTGTAGATCGTTCAACGGCGCGAGCAAGTGGCCAAGGGTGTCGCGCGACCATTGGTTGTCGGCATCGGTGAACACCAGAATGTCGCCGATGCTCACGGCTACCCCGGCATTGAGCGTGGCAGCTTTGCCCTGGCGCGGCAGGTCGAGCACGGTAATGCGCGGATCCGTCACTTTGTGCGCGCAGGCCACGGTGTCATCGGTCGAACCGTCGCTGGCGAGAATGATCTGCAGCGTGGCCGGCTGATAATCCTGGGCCAGCAGCGTGCGCAACTTGTGCTCGATATGCCGCGCCTCATTGTGCGCGGCAATGACGATGCTGATGTTCAGCGGCGGCGCCGGGGCATGCCGCCAGGCCGGGAACAGCGGCGCCAGCAAGGTCAGCAGCAGCGGATAACCGATGTAGGCGTACACCGGCAGCAACAGGCACAGGCAAAAAATGAGTTCAGCCACGGGCGGGCCTCCTGGCGTTCCAATGACACAGACCGAGAATCAATGCCGCGCTGGCCAGGTGCAGGCGCACCCAGTGCAGGCCCCAGAGTTGCAACGTCAGGCCGAGGTTTTGCTGGCGAATGCTTTGTCGCACGCTGAGCAGCAGACTCGGTAGCAGGCCCAGCATCAGCAGCAGCAAGGCCTGATTCGCGTAGCCCGTGAGCAACGCCAGGATCGCCAACGCATCGAGCAACCACACCAGCCCTGACAGCAACGGAAAACGCAGCAGGCGCAGGCTCATGCCATGGGCGCGGAGCAATTGCAGGTGACTGCCCTGACGCCACAGTTCCTTGCCGATCCATTCGCGCCAGGTCATTTCATAGCCCCAGTGCAGGGCGACGCTGCTACTGACCGACAGCAAGCGCGCACCGTGTCCGTGCAGACGCAGGGTGTATTCCTTGTCCTCACCGGTGCGCAGGGTTTCGTTGAAACCGCCGGCATTATCGAACCACTGCTTGCGCATCAGCAGGTTGGCACTGGGCAGCCAGTGCACGCTGCGAGTGGCGCGGCCCGATGCAGACAAAGAGCGGCGCTGCCAGGCCGCGGCGAACCATGGCGCAGCGGCAGGGGTGTGCAGGTCCAGGCCGAAGACGTCGCCCTGGTCGTTCGCAGCCAGGGTAAACATCTGCTTGAGCCAGTCTTCGGGCATTTCGATATCGGCGTCGATGAACGCCAGCCAGTCGCCTGTGGCAACCGCTGCGCCACGGTTGCGCAAAGCGCCGATCAGCAGGCCGGGCAGCACCAGAACCCGTGCGCCGAATGCGCGGGCGATCTGTGGCCCGTCGTCGGTGGAGCCGTTGTCGACCACGATCAGTTCACAGTCGATGTCGGCGGCGTGCGCCGCCTTGCGCGCGGCCAGCAGGGTGCGGCCGATGTGGCGGGCCTCGTTGAACATCGGCATGACAATGCTGATCCGGCTCATGTTCTGGCCTCCGTCAGCGGCGCCTGCTCGGCTTTCAGGCGCAGTACCCAGGTCAGCGCCAGCATGATCCACAGGTATTTCAGGTTCGGCGCGCTGAGGAACATCAGGAACAACGTCAACGACAGAAAACTCATGCCCAGGTGGGTGACCAGATCCGCGTGCTGCCACTCGCGCCGCTCAAGCCACGCGCCCCGTGCGCGGATCAGGTTGTAGAAGCCCTGCACGAGCATGCCGACAAACAGCAGGCCGGCGGGAATACCCAGTTCGCTGAAAATCTCCAGATAGGTGTTGTGCGCCCGCCGATACAGGTCGCCGATCTTGCGGTTGGCCGAAAACGCCTTGGCATAACCGGTGGTTGCGTAGTGCAACGGAAAGGTGCCGGGGCCGGAGCCGAGCAGCGGATGCTCGCGGATGATCTGGCTGCCGACGACAATGTACGAGGCGCGACGGCCGAGGGACTCGTCCTGAGCCTTGGCGCCGGCGCTGAGGATACTCAGCGACTGAATGCGTGCCAGGTAACCGGCCGGCATCGCGTAGATCGCCAAGGGCAGAATGATCGCGGCGCCGAGCATGGCGAAGCCGAAGTGCCGTGGGCGAATGCGTGTCAGTTGCTGGCGGTAATGCCAGACACCGATTGCCAGACTCAAGGCCAGTACCACCAGGCCTGAGCGCGACTCGGTTTTGGTCATGCCGCCCAACAGCAGGAGGCAGCAGCCCGCCCAGAACAAACGGTGCAGCAGGTTTGGGCTGCGGATCACCAGCAGCAGACCCAGCGGCACGGCGAAGGCGATCAGCAAGGCAAAGGCGTTCGGGTCTTCGAGCAGGCCGGCGGCGCGGCCCTTGTCCTGAAATCTGCTGGAAAACATCGCCATGGCGCAGGTCGCGCTGACACTGAGCGTGACCAGCCGGGCAAACAGATCCAGATTCAGTTCGCGGCCGATCAACAAGGTGATCACAAACAGGAGCAGGCCCACGCTCAGCTCGCGCAGATGACTCTGTGACATGCCCAGGTTGTCGGTGGCGAACAGGCTCAGCATATACAGCGCCATAAAGCCGATCAGGTAGCGCCACAGATTGCTGCGCAGGCGTTGCGATGGAATCTGATGCAGCGCCAGTTGCAGCATCACGATCACCGCCAGCGAAGCACCGAGCAACTTGCTGCCGGAAACTGAACTGTCCTTGAAGAAACCTTCGAACGGTACCAGCGCAGCAATGCCGAGCAAGCCCCAGGTCGGCTTGCGGTACAGGACGGTAAAACCGACCAGACCAATGACGGCCCCCGGTGCCAGATAGGGCCAGGGACTGGCCAGCAAACCCAGGCTGACCAGTGCGAACAGACTGACGATCGAGAGCGGGAAAATCATGCGCGTGCCTCCCGTGCCGTGTGGATGTACAGCTGCGACCAGCGTTCGGCCAGGGCCTTGAGGTCGTAGCGCTCCTGTTGTGTGCGTTTGGCGTTGTCGCGCAGCTGCGCGGCCAGTTTCGGTTCGGCCAGCAAGGTATCGAGCTGGCGGGTGAGGGCGGCGGTATCGGTTGGCGGCGCGAGTAGCCCGTTCACGCCGTGCTGCAAGACATCGGGAATACCGCCGACCGCGAACGCCACCACCGGTACGCCGGCCTGCATCGCTTCAAGCAGAATCATCGGCGTGCCCTCGGTGCGCGAACTGATCACCAGCGCATCGAGTTGTTGCCACCAGCCTTGCATCGCCGTCTGATACCCCGGCAGGCGAATCCGCCGCGGCAAACCGGCAGCGTTGATGCGCGCCTGCAAGCTCTCCCGTTCCGGGCCATCACCGAGCATCACGGCGTCCAGTTGCGGGTGCTGATGACACAAGGGAATCAGCGCATCGAGAAACAGATCCGGGCCTTTTTCACTGCTCAACCGACCGACGTAACCGGCCAGCCAGCGTTGCCGATCTGCCACCGGCGGCATGGCGGGCGCCGCTGGCAAACCGTTGGGAATCACCTGTAATTTCTCCGCCCGCACGCGGGCCTCGAGGTGCAGCTCGGCAATGCTTTGCGCCACGCAAACCACCCGTTTCACCGCTGCGGTGCGGCACAGTTGCAGGCTTAGCCAGGTGTAGAACTTTTGCTTGCGACTGCGCGGCGTGAACCCGTGCTGAGTGATCACCAGCGGCAGGCGCAACAGCGTTGCGCCGACCCAGCCGAACAACAGCCCTTTGAAGTTGTGCGTGTTGAGCAACGGCTTGTCGCTCCGGCGCTGCCGCAGGTGCCGCAACAATTCACCCAGCCCGGCGCAGTAGCAAGCGTCCACCCCAGCTTCACGAAAGCGCGCGATCAGCTCTGGCGGCGCATCGAGAAACAGCACCTGATGCTGCCCCGGCGTGGCCAGGCAATGATCCAGCAACATTCGCTCGGCCCCATAGAAGCCGCCGCTGCTGAGCAAATGAATGATCGGCAGGGCGACGTAAGGGGTGGACACCGCGTTCAATTGCGCACCCAGTGAACCAGGCTTGGCATGGTCCAGTTCTTGTGCGGATTGCCCGCCTGTGGCGTTTCTTCGTTGAGCACCAACAGCACCGGAAGGCCCAGTTCGTGACTGATTTGCGCCGGATGCTTGAAGCGATGGTCGAAGAACTCACGTACGTAGACGAACGCGATTGCCAGCAACAGACCGGTGAACAGCCCGAACGGGATGATCAGCATCGGCTTGGGAAAAGCCGCCTCGGTCGGTTCATACGGCGGGCTGAGGACACGAGCGTTGGACAAGTCGTTGTCCAGCGCGCGAGTCGTGCTGCTTTCAGCAAAGCGTTGCGCATACGTAGAAAACGCTGCGTGCAACGCGCCGATCTCGGTGTCCATCTGGCGCAGCTTGCTTTGGGTCTGCTGCAATTGATGGATGCGATTCTTGAACTCGGCAATGCGCGCGGTTTTCTGCTCGATGACCTGGCTGACCACCGACAAGTCGATCGTGCGTTCCTGGATGCGGTTGTTGACCACTTTGAGGAACTGCTGGCGCGTGCGGGCAATCTGCTCGCGGGCCAGCAACATCGGCTCGCTGCCGGGCTGGAATACCGCCAGGTCATTCATGTAGCGGCTGACTTGAGTGGTCAGCGCCTCGCCCATCTGCCTGATCTCGCGGTCCTCGAAGGCAATGTTGTCCACCGTTGTCGTGAAGGTGAACGGAAAGGTGTAGTCATTGAGCTTGTTGGTGTTGGCGGCGGCCAGGCTGGTTTTCAGGTAATCGAGCCAGCGCTGGCTTTGCAGCAAGCGATCGCGATACAGGTTGAGTGCCTGCTCTTCGGTGTTGATCGCGTTGAGGCGAAAGGTGATTTCTTCTTTCGGATCGGACGAACCGACGCTTTCCAGCAGGCCCAGCCTCGCGCCTTCGAGGCCATCGAGCCGCACCTGATATTGATGCTTCTTGGTCTCGTAGAACGAGTGCGGCAGTTCGATCGATTGCAACGCCTGACGATCGACCAGATAGTTTTGAAGCAACGCGGCCACGAACGTCGTGCCCTGGGCAGGATCAGGGAAGCTGTAGACGATCGAGATGACATTGGAACCCGGCAGGGTTTCGATCTTCAGATTGTCGATGGCTTCCTGGGTCAAGCCGTCCAGCGCCGTGTCGCGCACCGGATCGGTTTCCATGCCCAGTGCATCACGCAGCGGATTGATCACGTACTCGCGCAGGGGCGTGCTGACGTAACGCTTGAACGGCTCGCCGGCCAGCTTGCTGAGCATCCCCGGCGGCGGGTTGTACTGGCCGTTGTCGCGCAGTTCGCTGATGGTCTGACGGATCAGCGCCGGCGAACGGAGGATATTGCTCTCGGTTTCCATGTCCGCCAGCGATGGCGGAATGAAGGTGGCGTTGTCCTGGGTCAGCGAGGTGGTCGCATCGCCCTGAGAGAGTTTTTTCGACTGCACGATCACCTGCGCGGTGATATCGAAGCTCTGTTTGAGCAGCAATGGCAGGAGCAGGGCGATCACTGCAAAGGTCAGGAAGATGCGCTTCACCAGTTGCTTGTTGGCGAAGAAAATCCTGAAGAACTCGTGCAGGTAATTTTCTTTTGGGTTCATGTCGGTCACCTGAGAGTCAGTTGTCACTGCCTTTGTTGTCGACGCGGTAGCCGAAGCTGAAACCGACGCCCTGGAACAGCACCACATCGGCCAGTTGGCGGGCGAGTTCGCCGGCGCTGGCCAGTTTGGTTTTTGGCACGTAGAGCATGTCGTCCGGCTGCAGATAGGCGATTTGTGGGGCGTCGCCAGACAAGGCCTTTTCGACGTCGTAGTTCATCGCCTGCACCTGGTTGCCGTTGCGCCGCATGATCACGACCGAATCGAGCCGCGCCTTGACGTTGGTGCCCCGCGCCAGGGTCAGTGCCTCGAGTACCGACACAGGTCGCCGGATGGGGTAGGAGCCTGGCTGAGCGACTTCGCCGAGCACGTAGATCTCGTTGCCGGCGGTGGATTTGAGCAGCACGTCGACGGTCATTCGCCCCGGCAGTTGCGCGTACCTTTGATTGAGGAAGGTTTCGAGCTGGTTGACCGTCATGCCTTGCAGTGGCACGGCGCCGATTTCCGGGAAACTCGCATAGCCGTCGGTGCCGACGGTGATCTCGCGACTCATGCCGGTGGCCGGGTGGTTCAACGCGCTTTTGAGGTTCTGCTCGTTGCTCAGCGGGCTGAGAATCTGTACCGCGAGCTGATTGCGGTTGGGCTGGAACAGTTGCTTGCGCTCATACGCGCGCTGGATCTCCTGCCGCGCTTCTTCGCTGGTCAGCCCGGCGATTTTCACCGAAGTGTTGGCGCCCGGCAGTTCAATGGTGCCGTCGGGCAGCACGAGCTGCGTGCCGTTGAGCTGGCTGGCGGCGGTGAAGTTCAGGCCGATCTGGTCACCCGACTGCACGCGGTAAGCATCCGAGCCACTGGTGCTGATGTGAAAAATCACATCGAGCACGTCTTTCGGGCGCAGGGTCTGCTCGACTCGCGGCATGTCGGTGGCCTGGGCATTGGCCGGTGTGGCGGTGAGGATATTCACCGGCATGTTGCGGGTCTCGGAAGTGCTGGAGCAGCCCGCAAGCGGCAGCATCAGCAGGACAAGCATTTTGGCGTTCATGGCGTCATCCTTCGCGTTCGCTTACAGGTTTTTGTAAAGCCATTTGGGCATGTAGTACTTGCGCCGGTTGAACACGCTACCGACCACTTTCGCTCCGGCCTGGGTCAGGCGTTGCACGGCAGCCTGGGCGACTTCCCAGCGGGTGTCTTCGGCGCGGACGACAAACACCACGCCATCCACTTGCGTACTGATGACCAGCGTGTCGGCGGCGGAATACACCGCGTCGCCATCGATCACCACAAAGCGGTACTGGCTGCCCAACTGGTCGAGCAACGGGCTCAGGCGTTCGGCGGTCAGGTGTTCCAGCGTGCGGATCGGCCGGCCGTTGGGCAGCACATGGAAGGGCAGGCTGGAGGTGTGCACCACACAGTCCTGCAGCAGCGGCGGGTTGCCCGAGCTGAACAACAAGTCACGCAGGCCGCGTTCCTTGCTCAGGTTCAACTGCTGGGTGAGGTTGCTCGCCGACTGGCTGGCATCGACCAGCAGCACCTGGCCGCTGCTCATTTGTGCCAATTGGCTGGCCAGCGCCATTGCACTGGTAGTGGTGCCCGCGCCGGGGTTGGCAGCGGTCAGCAACAGGATCCGCAGATCGAGATCCAGCACGGTCGACGTCAGGTTCGATTCGCTGGGGTTGGCGATGCTCAGGCTTGTATTGGTTGAACCGTCCATTAGCTTGCTCCGTGGCCGCTGAATACTTTGAAGGGGGTTTTCAACAGAATCTTCAGATCAAGCAGAAGGCTCTGCTCGGCGATGTAGCTGAGGTCCAACTCAACGCGCTGGTCGAAGTCGATATTGCTGCGTCCGGAGATCTGCCACAGACCGGTCATGCCGGGGTAAATGCTCAGACGCGCGAGGTGATTGTCCTTGTAGCGATAGGCGTTGAACGAGGTCGGGCGAGGGCCGACCAGGCGCATGTCACCGGTCACCACGTTGATCAGGTTGGGCAGCTCGTCGAGGCTGGTGCGCCGCAGCAATGCGCCGATGCCGGTGACGCGCGGGTCCTTGTCGATCTTGAAATCGATGGCGTCGGCCCCGTGTTTGTTCAGGTGGCGTAGCGATTCCTTGAGTTCTTCGGCGTTGCTGACCATGGTGCGGAATTTGTACATGCCGAACTTGCGACCGCGATAACCGGTGCGCTTTTGCACGAACATCACCGGGCCCGGGCTGGTGAACTTGATCGCCAGCGCCAGGCCCAGCAGCAATGGTGAAATCAACAGCAGAATCAGCAGCGCGCCGAAGCACGCGACCACCCGATTGGTCCGCGACAATTGCCACGGTCGACCGCCGTCACGGCCGCTTAACCAGCCACGGCCCTGACGGTGAATCGCCGCGTCGAGGCGCATGCGATGTTCCGGGTCGACGCGCTTGTCAGGACGCATCTGCGCAATCGCCACACTTTTTTCATGTCCAGTCATGAGGTCCTCCGCATTCATTCAGCCGCAAGCGGCGCACGAGCCGTGGGGTAGTAGCCGCGAAACCAGGCGATGAATCGCCCCAGCCCTTCGTCCAGCTCGATCCGGGGCTGGAACCCGGTGGCCTGGGCCAGATCGCTGGCCTCGGCGCAGGTGTTGAGCACGTCGCCCGGTTGCAGTGGCAGCAGCTCGACAATGGCTTGTTGGCCGAGGTGTTTTTCCATCAGGGCCAGGTAGGTTTTCAGCGCGACCGGCTGCTGCCCGCCGATGTTGAACAGCCGCCACGGCGCCATGCTGCTGGCCGGGTCGGGCTGTTCGCGATCCCACTGCGGACTGGCCTGCGGGGGCTGATCGATGAGGCGCGCGATGCTCTCGATGATGTCGTCGATGTAGGTGAAGTCGCGCTGGTGTTCGCCGTAGTTGAACAACTTCAGCGGCGTACCTTCGCTGATCGCTTTGGCGAACTGGATCGGCGACATGTCCGGCCGTCCCCAAGGCCCGTAAACCGTGAAAAAGCGCAGGCCGGTGCAGGGAATGCCGAACAGATGGCTGTAGCTGTGCGCCATCAGCTCGTTGGCTTTCTTGGTTGCGGCGTACAGCGACAGCGGATGATTGACGCCGTCCTTCACCGAGTAGGGCGTGTGCTGGTTGGCGCCGTACACCGAACTCGACGAGGCGTAGATCAGATGCTCGACCGGGTGATGCCGGCAGCTCTCCAGAATGTTCAGAAAACCATTGAGGTTGCTGTCCAGATAGGCCCGTGGGTTGTCCAGCGAATAACGCACCCCGGCCTGAGCCGCCAGGTGAATCACCACTTGCGGTTGTTCGCGGGCGAACAGTGCATCGATCGCCGAGGCGTGCGCCAGATCGACCGTGGCCAGTTGGAAATCGCCAACTTCCTCGCGCACCCACTGCACGCGATCCTGTTTGAGCTGCGGATCGTAGTAGTGGTTGAAATTGTCCAGACCAACCACCGTGTGCCCGTCGCGCAGCAGGCGCAGCACGCAGTGGGCACCGATGAAACCGGCCGCGCCGGTGACCAGCACTTTCATGGCCGCAGCCCTTCAGGGGCGATGTGGCGCAGACCGATGCCGCTGTAGTGCAAGCCGGCAGCCGCCACCTGTTCCGGGTTGTACAGGTTGCGCCCGTCGATGATCACCTTCGAACGCAGCTTCTCGGCGAGCAGTTCGAAGTCGACCACACGGAAATTTTTCCACTCGGTGCAGATCACCAGCGCGTCGGCGTCTTCCAGGGTGTCGTCGCGGGTCGCACACAGGTGCAGGTCGTTGCGATAGCCATAGAGGCGGCGGCATTCGGACATCGCTTCCGGGTCGTAGGCCTGCACGCTGGCGCCCTCGGCCCACAGCGCGTCCATCAGGTAACGGCTCGGTGCCTCGCGCATGTCATCGGTGTTGGGCTTGAACGCCAGGCCCCATACCGCGATCGATTTGCCGGCCAGGCCTTGGGGAAATTGCGCTTTGAGTTTGCTGAAGAGAATGTGTCGCTGACTGTCGTTGACGTCGGTGACGCTGCGCAGCAGTTTCAGCGGCATGCCGTTGTGTTCGGCGGTGTGCAGCAGGGCGCGCAGGTCTTTGGGAAAACACGAACCGCCAAAGCCGCAACCGGGATAAATGAAGTGGTAGCCGATGCGCGGATCGGAGCCGATGCCTTTGCGCACGGCTTCGATGTCGGCGCCGAGCAGTTCGGTGAGGTTGGCCAGCTCGTTCATGAAACTGATGCGCGTGGCGAGCATCGCATTGGCGGCGTACTTGGTCAGCTCGGCGCTGCGGTTGTCCATGAACATCAGTTTTTCGCGGTTGCGGCAAAACGGTGCGTACAGCTCGCTCATCTGCTCGCGGGCTGCGTCATCGCGGGTGCCGACGATGATCCGGTCGGGGCGCATGCAGTCGGCGAGAGCGCTGCCTTCCTTGAGAAATTCAGGATTGGACACCACGTGCACCGTCAGCTCGGTCTTGCCGCGGCGCAGCAACTCGCTATTGGCCGCGGCCAGGACCTGATCCGCCGTGCCGACCGGCACCGTCGACTTGATGATCAGGGTGCGATCGGCCTCCATGAAACCGGCGATCTGCCGAGCGACGTTGAGCACGTGGCTTAGATCGGCTGAACCGTCTTCATCGGCGGGGGTGCCGACGGCAATGAAAATCAGCTCGGCGTGCGCCACTGCATCGCTGGCCTGGGTGCTGAACATCAGGCGCCCGGCCTTGATGTTTTCTTCCAGGGTGGCGGACAGCCCAGGCTCGCTGATAGGCGGCACCGCTTGTTGCAGTTGTCTGATCTTGTTGGGGTCAATATCGATGCATAAAACCCGATGACCCACATCTGCAAGAGCGGCGGCTTGTATAAGTCCAACATAGCCCGTGCCAAATACGCTCACGTCCATCTGCGCACCTCGATAAAACCAAAAAGTTAACTACGGAAAGAGATCGTTAAAGGGGTATAGCGCAGCGTTTGAAAAACGTGTCAGCAAAATGACATGTTGCAGTGATATAACACTTAAGTGTTTTTTGGCGATTGGCCATCAAGTCATTGCTGCGCTTGAAATTGTTGCGCTAGTGCAGATTTGTTCAGATTTCAAATAAGCGATAAACGGTCGTAAGCCGCTAATTTAAAGGCTTGTAGCGCCTCTCCTGTGTCAGATTTGAGTCACCGTTTTTTTGACACTAAATCCGGCTATCAGTCATTTCTTGCGCTTTTATGGCCGGGTGCTAGTGTCAGCTTCTGACTGACAAACCTTTGACTCCTAGCCGTTTCGTACGACGGTATCGCCATGTTCCGATTTGCCAAAGAACTACTGTTAATTGCCTGGCTGTTGCTTTTCTCCGGTTATTACATTGATCGGTTAAATGCTATCGGGTGGAGTTTTAATGTACTTATTTTTGGCGCGATGTTTTTGGCGCTGACATTTGCGTTGTATTTAACAGCCTATATACGACAGGCACTCATCCGCCATGCATTCGCATTGACGATGTTTGTTTCGGCGGTTTTCTTTGATGTGTATACCCGCGTCACCGCTGACTACCTGAGGTACAGCGATTTCGTCTCGCTGGTGTATTCCGGTGGCTTCATTCAGGAAGCGGCGTACCAGTATCGAGAGGCGATCCTGCGTAGCGTGCTCGGCGGGTTGTTGCTGCTGTTCGGCATCGGGCTCAAGCCACGGCATGCGCTGGTCATACCGAACGCCTGGCGAGTGACGGCGCCGTTCGCGGGCGTGCTGATGCTCAGTGCGCTGCTGTTTCTGCGTGCGGGTGAGGGCGCCCGCGGCTTGCCGATCATGTACACGCCGCTGGCCTACCTGAACCTGTTTGCCTACGAGGCGCTGCACAACAGCGTCGGCCCGCGTGAACCGGTCACCCTCACGCGCAGCGCGCCTGCCGTAGGCCATGACATCGTGCTGATCATCGACGAAAGCATTTCCGGCAATTACCTGGACATCAATGCGCCGTTCGGCGTGCACAGCAATCTGAAGCAGGCACCGGCCGGGGTCGACATTTTCAATTTCGGTTACGCCGCCTCCATTGCCAATTGCAGCGCCGACACCAATGTCACCCTGCGCTACGGCGGCACCCGCAACGATTACATGCGCATCAACAGCACGCTGCCGTCGATCTGGCAGTACGCGAAAAGTGCCGGGCTGCGCACGGTGTATATCGACAGCCAACGCACCGGCGGCAACCTGCAGAACCTGATGACAGCGAGCGAAAAAAACGACATCGATCTGTTCGTGCAGTTTGACCAGACCAGTGTGCGCGACCGCGACATGGCGGCGGCGGCGAAGCTTATTGAACTGCTCAACGATGACACGCCAGAGCTGGTGGTGATCAACAAGGTTGGTGCGCATTTTCCCGTGCATGACAAATACCCCGACGCGTTCATGGCTTACCGGCCGACCTTGCCACGCGGGCAGTTCACCGAAGTCGCCGACACCGGTGAGCGCGCCGGTTTCAACGGTCAGCCGGACGACTGGGTGCTGTACCGCAACGCCTACAAGAACACGGTGCTGTGGAATGTCGGTGAGTTCTTTGCGCGCGTGTTTGCCCAGGCGAAGCTCGACAATGCGCTGCTGATCTATACCTCCGATCATGGCCAGGATCTGCACGAACGTGGCAATCCGGGCTTGAACACCCATTGCGGCGGCGATCCGGTGGAGGAGGAGGGCCTGGTGCCGCTGGTGGTGATCTCCGGCAGTAAGCTGAAGACCCTCGATTGGTCGGCGCAACTGGCGGCGAACAAGGATCGCTCCAGCCACTACAACATCTTCCCGACGCTCTTGCAGTTGATGGGGTATGAGCTGGCGGGGATCGAGGCGGTGTATGGCAAACCGCTGAGTGTACCGACGGCGGATGAATTCACCTTCAACTACCGGTTCAATGCGCGGTTGGGGGCTAAACCCGAGTGGAAACATATTGATCTGGGGAGCATTGTCACTCCGGGGCAGGCGCCTGCGAGTGTGGCGGTTGGGCAATGAGATTCGGGTTGGCTGGGCTGGCCTCATCGTTTGCAGGCAAGCTCCTACAGGGAACGCGTGGACTACTGGGCCGGGAGTAGATGCCGCTTGGATTGCCAGGTGCGAAAATCAAAAGCCCCTCACCCTAGCCCTCTCCCGGAGGGAGAGGGAACTGACCTAGGTGGATGCGAAAGGTGCGCCGATCTGAAATACCGAGTCGTACGCAGTTTCCGAAAAGCCTACAAATCGGCCCCCTCTCCCTCGGGAGAGGGAACTGACCTAGGTGGATGCGAAAGGTGCGCCGACCTGAAATATCGAGTCGTACGCAGTTTCCGAAAAGCCCACAAATCGGCCCCCTCTCCCTCGGGAGAGGGCTGGGGTGAGGGGCGAATCCACTGAAGATCTCAAGCCATACGGCGCTTCTAACCACTCAACAATGAGCGTTAGCTCGAGTGCTCTTGATCTTGCCTAACCAGCGACATCGGAAGGCTGAGTGGAGGGATTGATCCGGGCGTGGGAGCGCAGCGACCGTACGACGAAGTCGTACACAGCGGAGGTAGGTGCAGCGAAGCAAACCGTAGCCGCTGCGCCCGGATCGATCCCGGAGCGAAGGGACCCGAGCCTGCGAGGGCCGAACGCAGGAGCAAAGCCTCTTGGTTCCTTTTTGCTGGGCCGGCACTCCGGCGTCTGAAAAAGGGACTCGCCGTAAGGGCGAAACCGCCAGCCGCAACACCCGCAGCAACGGATATGCACACAAACTCAGCACCTACCCCACCCGAGTACGATAAACCCCCGGCGCACACCCAAACCAGCGCAAACAGGCGCGGTTGAACCCCTGCACATCGCTGTACCCCAACCGATCCGACACCTCGACCAGCTCCAGCTCCCCGGCCCGTAACAAATCTTCAGCCCGATAGCGTCGGTAGTCATCGAGCAATTCTGCAAACCCCCAGCCCAACGCCTTCAAACGCCGCGCCGCCGTGCGCTCGAGCAAATGCTGCGTCGCGCAGAACTGCTTCCAGTCGGCCGTCGCCGGGTTGTCGATCAGGTAGTCGCTGACTTGCTCCAGCAGCGTCGGTTCGCTGTTGCGCAAGGTCTGTTCGAGCACCTCGACCAAGGTGTCTTCCAGCGCCGATTGCCTGGGTGTCAGCAGCGTCCCGAACAGCTGCGCATCGAGATGGATCACCGGGTTCGGCTGTTGCGCAAACACCGGCGCATTGAAAGCGCGTTGATGTTCATCACTGCCGGCTGAAGTCAGTGCCACGCCAACAATCGGATCAAGCTTGATGCCGCTGACGAGCAACTTGCGGCGTAGCATGCCGCAGAGGCTCACCAGAATGAAATCGGCAACGGGCGCTGCGGCACGTAGTGCTCCGCGCTCGACCAGACGCAATTGCACACCACCGTTTTCGCGCACGACCTGCACATTGAAATGGCCGCTGAAGCGGCTGAAGAAACGCGCGAAATGATCACACGCACTTTCAAGCGACACCGCAACATCGAACAAATAAGTCAGGCCATTGCGGGTAGTGGACACGAAGCGTTGACCGGCCGCCAGACCGATCAGCGGGTCACCGCTCTGCTCCACGGCAAACGCCCAGAAACTTCGCGACACCACCAGCGGCAGGCGCATGAACGGTGTGCGCAGGTCTGAAAGCTTTCTGTGAAATTGCGCTTCGAGAGCATCCTGCGCGACGCCTCGGGCCAGCAATTCTTCAATGACCGGCAGCACGGTCGCGGCATAAAAAGTATTGCCGGATCGCGCAGCGAAGGTGTTCATACAGGACTTGCCACGGGGTTGCTGGCCGCCAACAGTTGTTGGTCGACGCTCAGGATCGCCTCAATCATCGCCCGCGCTGCCGGGCTCAACGAGTAGCCGGCGCGACTGACAATGCCGTAACTCAGTTGCAAGGCCGAATCGTTGCGTGGCACATCGATGAAGTCGAGCAGATGGATCAGCCCTTGATCAATCTGTTCGCGCAAGGCTTCAAGAGTGGCCAGGCCTATCGCATCGGAACGCAATACAACCCGCTGGATCGCATCGAATTGCGCACATTCGACACTCGGGTTGAAATCCGCCTCGCCCAGCAGATCGGCGAGCACCTTGCGAATCATCGGCGGAATGCGCGTGCCCACTACCGGATAGTCGAGCAGCGCGCGCAATTGCAGGCGTTGTTGCCCGGCCAATGGATGGCCGGCGCGGCAGAAGAAACCGCCTGGTCGGGTGCGCAGCAATTGCACTTCATACTGCGGATCGCTGACGAAATAGCGGGCGTCCGCGATCAGAAATTCGATCTGCTGCTCACGCAACCACAGCGCCAGTTGCTGCCAGTCGCCCTGATGAAACCGCGTGCGAACCGCCGGGTGCGCCTGAATGAACCGCGCCAGCGCGCCCGGTACCAGCACTTGCGCCGGATACGGCCCGCAGCCGAATTGCAGTTCGCCGCCGGTGAGGCCGTTGTATTGCGTCAGTTCGTTGTGCAGCGCCTGACTGCCGGCGAGCAGACGCCGCGCATGTTGCAGCACCAGATCGCCTTGACCGGTGAGGCGAAATTCGCGGCTGCTGCGTTCGACCAGTTCGCAATCGAGGTCACGTTCCAGCGTCTGGATACTGCGACTGAACGCCGGTTGGCTGAGACTGACCGCTTCGGCAGCGCGGCCGAAATTGCGGCAGTCAGCGAGGGCGACGAGGTGGCGAAGCTGGCGAAGATCCATCATGCGTCTCCTGCATTTTGCGGATACTTTTAATGCATTGGATCGATAGCACGTCGGCTGGCATAAGTACACGCCTGTCCTTCAGAAACTTCTGTCATGTCCCAGTCTTTATTCGTTTGCAGCGCTTACACCCGCGCCATCGTTGGCCATGCCGAACAGTCTGGCCTGGACTCGAAGCGGCTGTTGGCACGGGCGGGAATCTGTCCGTCCAGCCTGGTTGATCCGGCCCGGCGAATCGCTGCGCAAGCGGTTGAACGACTGTGGCGTGAATGCGAGCTGGCCGGTGCAGCGCCGACGTTTGGGTGTGAACTGGTCGACGGCCTGGCAACCACCAGCCTGCAAGGTCTGAATATCCTGCTGGACTCCGCCGCGACCTTGCGCGTGAGTCTCGACTGCTTTGTCAGGTTCGTGCCACGAATCAGCAATCACGTGCAGGTCGAATTGCTCGAGGCAGGGGATTTCGCGCGGTTGCAGTTGCGTCCGTTGCAGGGCTCGGTACATCACTTCGGTCTCGATGCCGCCACCTCTACGCTGGTACGTAACATTGCTCGAAGGCTGGGCAAACCGGCGGACGCGGTGTTTGCCAACGTCACGTTGTGCCCGTCACAGTTTGCAAGGCGCTGGTTGCGCAATGCGGGCGTCGCTGTTGAACGGGGCGAATATCCGCAGCTGACCTTGCACCGCGCCATGCTCGACGAGGCGCTGCCCGGTGCCAATCCGTTTTTGCATCAGAGCATGCTGCGGCACTGGCTGAGCGAAAGCGGCGAGCGCAATGACAGTCTGGCGCTGGCACGACACTGGCTGACCGCGGGCGATCAACCGATCGAGCGCATTGCCCGGCGCCTTGGCTATGGCCAGCCGAGCAATTTCATTCGCGCGTTTCGCAAACGGTTCGGGATCACGCCGAAGCAGTTTCGGCTGCATTCGGGGCAGGGTTGTTGAGGATGGCTGGATTGGGGTGATTTGATCGTTTTTTGTTGTGTCAGGGGGATTCCCCCTCACCCCAGCCCTCTCCCCCAAGGGGGCGAGGGGGAGAGGGAGCCGATTTTCGTGGCGTTCGGAATTTGGGTTCAACTCGGTATCCCGTCGGCGTATCGGGTACCTCCACCTCGGTCAGTTCCCTCTCCCTCTCGGAGAGGGTGAGGGTAGGGCTTTCGTCTCAAGGCGTGACGATATTGAACTGTGGCCCGAACGTGTCGAGGCTGCCCATCAACTCGCCGAACTTCTTGCCGTTGCCCTGCAACTTGATCAAGCCCTGTTGCATCGCCGTCGGGAAATCCAGTTGCTTGAGGCTGATCTTTTCCAGGGTATCGCGGCTCAGGGTGACACCGGCATCCGCCGCAGGATTAAGCCCGGCGCGGTGGGTCAGCACGCCGTTGCGCAGCGTCAGATTGAAATCCTTCTGCACATCGTCGAACGTCCAGTTCAGCGTCAGGTCATGGGCCACGGCTTTTTCGCTGTCCAGACGTACCGCCAGATAGTCGAAGAACATCTCCGGGCTCATCGCCCGCACCATGTCCACCGACACAGTGTTGGCCGATTGCGGCGGCGCACCGTTGCGCAGTTCCATGGCGCCGGTCAGGTACATGTTGCGCCAGGTGGCGTTCTCGCTTTGGTAACCCAGTTGTTCCAGGGTTTCGGCCTGCGCCTTGCGCGCGTCGGCGTTGTCCGGTTCGGCGAATAACAGCTGATTGCCCAGTTGTGCAGCCCAGCGATAATCCGCGCTGGCCATGGCCGTATGCATTTTTTCCAGCACCGCCGCCGCGCCGCCCATGGCTTCGACGCTGCGTTTGGCGGCGTCCACCGGCGGCAGCGGATTGAGGTTGGCCGGGTTGCCGTCATAAAAACCCATGTAGCGCTGATACACCGCGCGGGTGTTGAAGCTCAGCGAACCGTAGTAACCGCGGGTGTACCACTTCTGATCGAGCGAACCCGGGAGTTTCTTGATCGCTTCGGCGATCTCCAGCGGCGTCAGGCCCTGGTTGAGCAAGTGCAGGGTGCGGTCGTTGATAAAGGCATACATGTCGCGCTGGTCGGCGAGCAATGTGCGGATGCGTTCACCGCCCCAGGTCGGCCAGTTGTGTTGGGCAAACATCACTTCGGCCTTGTCGCCATAACGCGCCAGACTGTCGTCGAGGTACTGCGACCATGCCTTGGCGTCCCGCACTTGCGCGCCGCGCGGGGTGAGGATGTTGTGCATCATCTGCGTGGCGTTTTCGGCCATGCACAAGGCTTTCAGTTGCGGCAGATAAAGGTTCATTTCCGCCGGCGCTTCGGTGCCCGGCGTCAACTGAAACTCGACTTGCAGCCCGGCGATGGTATGGCTTTGCAGAGGCTCGGTGATCAGGTCGGTGGGCGGGATCAGCGTGACCGTGCCACCACTGGGTGTGCTCTTGCCCAGGCCCGCATCGATCTGTCCTTTTTCGCCGCGCGGCAACAGACTGCCGAACTGGTATTGCGCGCGACGGCTCATGGCGTTGCCGGCCATGACGTTTTCACTCATCACGTGTTCCATGAAGCCGGACGGTGCGTAAACTTTGACCTTGCCGGCCTTGACGTCGGCCTCATCGATCACCCCGCGCACGCCGCCGAAGTGATCGACGTGGGTGTGACTGTAGATCACCGCCACCACCGGTTTGCGCGGGCGGTTGGCGTAATACAGATCCAGCGCAGTCCTGGCGGTTTCGGCCATGGTCAGCGGGTCTATGATGATCAGCCCGTCATCGCCTTCGATGATGGTCATGTTGGCGAGGTCGAGGCCGCGCACCTGATACAGCCTTGGGCTGACTTCGAACAGACCGGCGTGGGCGTTGAGTTGCGCCAGCCGCCACAGGCTCGGGTTGACCGATTCCGGCGCTTTTTCATGGTCGAGAAAATTGTAGGCATTGGCGTTCCAGATAACCTTGCCGGCAGCGTCCTTGATCTGACCTTTGAAGGGCGCGATCAAGCCTTTGCTGACAGATTCGAAATCAGTGCGGTCGCTGAAGGGCAGCTGTTGCAGGACGGCGGCGTTGCTGGCGCGGGTCTGTGCGCTGGGCGCGGTCGGGGTGTCGGCGGCAAACAGAGTCTGGCTGATGGCGGCGCTGATCAGGCAGGCCAGCAGGCCGCGCTTGCTGAAAATGAAACGTTGCATGGTGACTCCGGTTCTTATCGTTATCGGTGGACTGTCACGCAGGGTAGGGCGGACCGCTGCCACAGCGATGATCATCAACGGACAAAAACCATTCAGGGCCGCTATCCTTGGCCCAGACTCATTGATCAGGTTCAGCCATGCTTGAGGTTCGCAACGTCCACAAAAGTTACCCCACGCCACAAGGTTCGCTGCCGGTATTGCAGGGCGTCGACCTGACGCTGGCGGCCGGCAGCAGTCTGGCGCTGATGGGCGAATCGGGCAGCGGCAAGAGCACGTTGCTGCATCTGGTGGCCGGCCTCGACAAGGTCGACCGCGGCAGCATTCACAGCGGTGAGCATCGGCTGGAGTCGATGAGCGAAGCGCAACTGGCGAACTGGCGGCGTACGGAAATCGGTCTGGTGTTCCAGCAGTTCAACCTGATCGGCAGTTTGCGCGTTGAGGACAATCTGGCGTTTCAGGCGCGGCTGGCCGGGCGCCATGAGCCGCGCTGGCAGGCGCATCTGGTGCAGCGTCTGGGCCTGTGCGATTTGCTCAAGCGTTATCCCGAACAACTTTCCGGTGGTCAGCAGCAGCGGGTCGCGCTGGGCCGGGCGCTGGCGTCGCAGCCGAAATTACTGCTGGCCGACGAGCCCACCGGCAGCCTCGATGAAGCCACCAGCGATGAAGTGCTGCGCCTGCTGCTGGAACTGCTTGATGACACGCCGACCACGCTGTTGATGGTCACGCACAGTCCACGAGTCGCGGCGCGTCTGGCGCAGCAAGTGGTGCTGTCCAGCGGGCGCCTGACGTGATGGTTTTCCGGCAGACGCTGCGCGCACTGCTCAGCCATTGGCGGCGCCATCCGGTGCAGTTTTTCAGCGTGCTGACCGGCCTGTGGCTGGCGACCAGCCTGCTGACCGGCGTCGAGGCGCTGAACAGTCAGGCGCGCGACAGCTACGCGCGGGCCAGTCAACTGATCGGCGGCGAACCGCAGGCCAGCCTGAGCACACCCGGCGGGGCGACTTTTCCTCAGCAATGGTTCGTGGATTTGCGCCGCCAGGGCTGGCCGGTCTCGCCGCTGTTGCAGGGGCGCTTGTTGCTCAAAGGTCACGAAGACCAACGCCTGCAATTGATGGGCATCGAACCGGTTTCATTGCCCGCCGATTCGGCGGTGGCCGGGCAGGCGCTGCCCATTGAACGGGTTGTCGAATTCTTCACGCCGCCGGGCAGCACGTGGATTTCCGCCGATACCTTGCAGGCGCTGAAACTGCGCGAAGGTGCTACGCCGCAAACAGTAAACGCCCAGGTTTTGCCGCCGCTCGTGGTCCAGAAAGACATGGCGCCCGGCGTGTTGCTGGTGGACATCGGCGTGGCGCAAACCGTGCTCGAACAACCGGGGCAACTGTCACGAATGCTGCTGCCCAAGGATTTTTACGCTGAGTTGCCAGACTCGTTCAAAGGCCAGTTGCAACTCAAAAGCAGTGGCGAAGAAAACAACCTCGCGCGGCTGACCGAGAGCTTTCACCTGAATCTCGATGCCTTGGGCTTTCTGTCGTTTGTGGTCGGATTGTTCATCGTGCACGCGGCCATCGGTCTGGCGCTTGAACAGCGTCGTGGCCTGCTGCGCACGTTGCGCGCTTGCGGGGTCAGTGCGCGAATGCTGATCACCTGTCTGATCGTCGAGCTTGGTGTGCTGGCATTGCTCGGCGGCGTATTTGGCGTGATCAGCGGCTACTGGTTGGCCAGCGTATTGCTGCCGGATGTCGCCGCCAGCCTGCGCGGGTTGTATGGCGCGGAAGTGGCGGGGCAGTTGCGGTTAAGTCCCTGGTGGTGGTTCAGCGGCATCGGTTTGAGCCTGCTCGGCGCCTTGCTCGCTGGCGCCAGCAGCCTGTTGCGGGCGGCGCGTCTGCCATTGCTCGCGGTCGCCGATCCGCAGGCCTGGCACGAGCAATATTCCCGCTGGTTGCGTCGGCAAGGTTGGTTGGCGGCGGGCTTGCTGGCGATTGCGCTGGCGGCGCTGGTCTGGGGCGACAGCCTGAGCAGTGGCTTCGTCTTGATGGCCGGGCTGCTGCTCGGCGCGGCGCTGGCCTTGCCGGTGATGCTCAGCGCACTGCTGAAGCCGTTGCTGGGGCGCAGTCGTTCGGTGTTGGGTCAGTGGTTTCTCGCCGATTGTCGGCAGCAATTGCCAGCATTGAGTCTGGCGCTGATGGCGCTGCTGCTGGCGCTGGCCGCCAACATCGGCGCGGGCAGCATGACCGCCGGGTTTCGCCAGACCTTCAACGATTGGCTCGAACAACGCCTGAGCGCCGAGTTGTACATCAACCCAAGCAATCCGGCGCAGTCGCGGGAAATGTACAGTTGGCTCAAGCAGCAGCCGAATGTCCGCGCGGTGCTGCCCAACTGGGAGGTCACGGTGACGCTGCAAGGCTGGCCGGCGGAGCTGTTCGGCATCGTCGATCATGCGCATTATCGCCAGCACTGGCCGCTGCTCGACAGCAGTGGCAGCGACCCTTGGGCGCATCTGGCAACGGACGATGCGGTGATGCTCAGCGAGCAACTGGCGCGCCGGCTCAAGGTGCGCGCGGGCGATCGACTGACGATTCCCGCGCCGAATGGCACATGGTCGCCGCGCATCGTCGGCATCTACGCCGATTACGGCAATCCCAAGGGCCACTTGCTGGTCAACAGCAATCATCTGCTGCGCGGCTGGCCGCAATTGACGCCGAACCGTTTCAGTTTGCGCATCGATCCGCAGCAGATCCCGTCGCTTCTGCATGCCTTGCAGACACGTTTTCAACTGGACGATAGCCGCATCATTGATCAGGCCCGACTCAAGGGCTGGTCGATGCAGGTTTTCGAACGCACCTTTGCTGCAACGGCGGCGTTGAACAGCCTGACCCTGGCGGTCGCAGGCGTCGCGTTGTTCATCAGCCTGCTCACGCAGAGCCAAAGCCGTCTCGGCCAGCTCGCGCCATTGTGGGCGCTGGGCGTAACGCGGCGGCAGTTAATGCTGCTCAATCTCGGCCAGACCTGGCTGCTGGCGGTGTTGACGCTGATATTGGCGTTGCCGCTGGGCATTGCCTTGGCGTGGTGCCTCGATGCGGTGATCAACGTGCAGGCGTTCGGCTGGCGCCTGCCGTTGCGCGTGTTCCCGTGGCAACTGCTGCAACTGATGGGGCTAGCGCTGCTGGCGACCTTGCTTGCTTCGGCGTGGCCGCTGTATTCGCTGTACCGCACGCAACCGGCGGACCTGCTGAGGACCTTTGCCCATGAGGATTAAGTTCGTTGCGCTGCTGGCCGCGCTGTTGCTCACCGCTTGCGATCCGTCCGTGTCGGAACAGAAGGGCTTTGCCGGCATGGGCGCGCAGGCGCAGGCGTTCACCCCGGTAGTGCCGGGGCGGGTGTTCAGTTTTCCAGCCGATCACGGCGCGCATGATGGCTTTCGCATCGAATGGTGGTACGTCACGGCGAATCTCAAGGATCCGCAAGGCAACGATTTCGGCGTGCAATGGACGTTGTTTCGCAGCGCCTTGAAACCTGAGGCGGAGCAGGCAGGGTGGGGCAACCAGACGGTGTGGCTGGGGCATGCGGCGGTGACATCAAGCACGGTGCATCACGCGGCCGAGCGCTACGCGCGCGGTGGCGTCGGGCAGGCCGGTGTGCGCCTGGCGCCGTTCGAGGCGTGGATCGATGACTGGATGTTTGCCGGCAAGGCGGCGGATCCGTTGAGCGACATGCAGCTGCGCGCTCGCGATAAAAATTTCGCTTACGACCTGCGGCTGACGTCCAGCCGGCCGCTGGTGCTGCAGGGTGACAAGGGTTTCAGTCAAAAGTCGGAGCAGGGGCAGGCGTCGTATTACTACAGTCAGCCGTTTTTTCAAGCCAGCGGGACGCTGCAGATCGACGGCCAGACTTACACGGTCAGCGGGCCGGCGTGGCTGGATCGGGAATGGAGCAGCCAGCCGCTGACCGCCAATCAGACCGGTTGGGACTGGTTTTCCCTGCATCTGGACAACGGTGAGCATGTGATGCTTTATCGCATGCGGCAGAAGGAGGGGGCGGCTTATCTGACCGGTACGTGGATTGCTGCGGATGGGCAGATTCAGACGTTGCGTCGCGAGCAGATCAGTCTGGAGCCGCAGGACACGGCCGAGGTCGCTGGGCGGTCGATGCCGGTGAAGTGGTGGGTCCGCATTCCGGACAAGCACCTCGATATCAGTGTCGATGCGCTTAATCGCGATGCCTGGATGGATCTGCGTATTCCTTATTGGGAGGGACCGGTGGGGATTGGGGGGAGTCATGCGGGTCGGGGGTATCTGGAGATGACCGGGTATTGAGCGGGTGCGATTTTTTGCAGGCAGCTTGATATCCCCAGTAGGAGTGAGCCTGCTCGCGATGGCTTTCTTTCAGGCGCTGAGTTTTGGGTACATATCCGTTGCTGCGGTAACGGCTACTTAGGGTTCCGCCCTTACGGCGGGTCACCTTTTTCAAACGCCAAAAAGGTAACCGAAAAGGCTTGCTCCTGCGTTCGGCCCTCGCAAGCTCGGGTCCCTTCGCTCCGGGATCGATCCGGGCGCAGCGGCTACGGTTTGCTGCGCTGCACCTCCTTCCGCTGTGTACGACTTCGTCGTACGGTCGCTGCGCTCCCACGCCCGGATCAATCCCTCCACTCAGCCTTCCGACGTCGCCGGTGGAACAAGATCAAAAGCACTCGAGCTAACGCTCATTGTTGAGTGGTAGAAGCGGATGGTTGGCTTGGGATTTGTGGTGGGGCTGCCCCTCACCCCAGCCCTCTCCCCCTAGAGAGGGAGCCGATCTGCTTTGGCTTTGAAAATCGCGTACAACTCGGTGTTTCAGGCCGGCGTACCTCGCCCAAACACCGCGGTCAGTCCCCTCTCCCTCCGGGAGAGGGCTAGGGTGAGGGGCTTTTGATCTTCAGGCTGATTTCAAGCTTCACCCAGCAATCCCCGCTCACGCTGTTACCGCCAGGCAAACTGCCTGGAACTCTCGCCGCCACACGCCGCTCTACCCAGAAACCCGCATATTCCCGGACTCACCATGAGCGACGACTTGCAACCCCCAGACCTCAATACCTGGCAACGCCTGTACGACGATCAGTCCTATTGGCAAAACTCCCCGGACTCTCACTACCTCGACCTGCAGCGCATCGCCGATGATTTGCTCGGTCAGGGTGCCATCGACCTGGATCAGTGGCAGCTACTGCGTGCCAAGGCCGATGATCTGCACAAGGACTCACCCGCGGTGAATGTCGCCCGCGAACTCGACGACCCCGAAGCTTGAGGACTCGCCCCATGAACACTACCGTCAGCCAGAACGACAACCCCGATGAGCCGCGCCCGGCCGGTGAAACCGAGCGTGACAATGATGCTCTGCGGCCGACCGATCCCAAGCAGCGGCAGAGCAGCAAAGGCACTCCGAGCGGCGAATCCACCGCTCAGGAGACCGCGAAGCCGCACACGCGTGGGCCACAAACGCAGGTCAAGCCCTGAACAGCGTCTATGCTCACTGGCACGCCCGCCGCTGAAGTTGATTCAGCGGCGGGCGTCGCCATTTCATAACAGGGAAAGTCATGCATATGAAGCTCGACGCACTGGCCAAGGCCATCACTCTCGCAACACTCCTGTCTGCCACCAGTTTCGGCGCCTGGGCTGCCGATATTCCGTTATCCGCCGTCGTTGAGGCCGATACCGTTACTACCAAAGTGCTCGCAGTTGACGCTGCCAACCACCAGGTAGTACTGGAAGGGCCCGAGGGCGCCAAGGTCCACGTTCAGCTCAGCGACAAAGCAAAAAATCTTGCCAACCTCAAGGTGGGCGATCTGGTGAAGATCGAGGTGCAGCGCTCGGTCGCCGCTTATCTCGACACCGATGTGGATAAAGGTCTGCCGGGCACCATCGAGCGTACCGGCGAATTGCGCAAGGCGCCGGGCAGCGATAACCCCGGTGGCGAGGCTTACCGGCAGGTACAGGTGCAGTTGAAAATCAGCAAAATTGATTTGAAGTCCAATCAGGTCACCCTCCAGAACCCGTCCGGACAATCGAAGACGCTTGATGTGAAAAAGCCGGAGATTCAAGCGAAACTCAAGGATTTGAAAGTAGGGCAGAGCGTTATTGTCACTTACACCGATATCCTGAAAGTGACCAGTCAGCACGATAGTTGAGTATTAACTCTACAAAATGATTGTTCTTGTACAGCTTTGTGTATGAGAACAATCATATAAAAACCGGATGTAGGAAGTTTCCCGGTAAATATCGACGAGACACACTTTTTAACTTACCAGTACAAAAATTTCATGTTTAAGCCTGACGACATATCCGCCGTCTTCAATTAAAATCCTCTCGGTTCGCCCAGTGTCAGGGCTCTTTACCGGTGCATGGATTGCCAGGCCATTACACTGGGCGGACACCTCTTTGGAGAGCTGTATACAATTTTCTGCAACAAAAAAGGGCGACTGCCAAGTCGCCCTTTTTTTGTTGCTTCGAATTACGCCGAGGCTCGAATATCCGTTTTGCCTGGCTGTCCCTGGAAGCGCTTCAGCGTGGCCTGATACATCTTTGTCCGCCGGTGGTTTTCCCCGTAGATACCTGCCGCAGCGACCGTGCCAGCCTGGATGTGATCCAGATAGCTGAAGATCTTGCGCGGCGAGAGGAGTTTGATGCCATAGCCCAAACCACTCATTCGATCTTGCAGGGCATAACCCGGAACTTGCTCGTCCATGCAGAAGTGCAGTCCCAACGATTTCATTAGACGCGCATTCCACAGTGTGCAGAAGCTTTTCAAATGCGTTTCTTTATAAGGCCGCGGCTGTTTCGAGCGCATGCCCAGATGCAGTTTTACCCGACGAACATGGTGCTTGCAGAATCGCGAAGTTACACGCCACGTATCACGCAGTAGCCCGCGATTGAGTTGTTCGACACAACCCACTGCTGCCATATCCGGCGACCTGGCGCACTCGCGCATCATCATCGCAAACACTTCCTTGTCGTAGACGAAAGTGTCTGTGTGCAGCAGAAACAGATAATCGGTTTCAACTTTTTCCAAAGCCAGATCCAGCGCCTTTCCATGCGCAATATGCCCCGCTTCCTTGCCCGGCGACGGACGCTCGATCAGGTTGATCCAGTCCAGCGAGCGTAAATAATCGAGGCTGGCATCCGCTGAATCGTTATCCACCACCCACACCGGAATGCGCTGCGCCTGGACGTGCTCGCGCAGCAGCTCAAGGCACATCCGGGTGATGTCCGGGGTTTTGTAATTGACCAGGACAAGGCTGAAATTCGCTGGCGGCTGGCTGGGTAAATCAAAGGCTTTCATGTCGGAAGGATTCATTCACGGCTCATGACGACAGGGTTCATGAGCGCGATGCTAGCGAGGGAAGCTTAGGTGAAGCTTAATTTGCGGGTGTGGCGATGCCCGTCGATATACGCGCTGCCCCAGATTACGCATCCACTGCCAAACCTGTGGGAGCGAGCCTGCTCGCGATGGCGTCCGTTCAGACAAGTCAGTGGTGGCTGACCCACCGCTATCGCGAGCAGGCTCACTCCTACATTGGGTTTGTGTATTGCCTGAAAGCTTGTGTTCCCCGCGAGACCTGTAGGAGTGAGCCTGCTCGCGATGGCGTCCGTTCAGACAAGTCAGTGGTGGCTGACCCACCGCTATCGCGAGCAGGCTCACTCCTACATTGGGTTTGTGTATTGCCTGAAAGCCTGTGTTCCCCGCGAGACCTGTAGGAGCGAGCCTGCTCGCGATGGCGTCCGTTCAGGCAAATCCCTGGTGGCTGATACACCGCCATCGCGAGCAGGCTCACTCCTACATTGGGTTTGTGTATTGCCTGAAAGCTTGTGTTCCCCGCGAGACCTGTAGGAGTGAGCCTGCTCGCGATGGCGTCCGTTCAGGCAAATCCCTGGTGGCTGATACACCGCCATCGCGAGCAGGCTCACTCCTACAGTGGATTTGTGGATTGCCTCAGAAGCAGCGCAATTTGATCCGCAACACCGCGGCGCACTCCTCGATCGAGCGCTGTTGCGTCGCGGCATACAAACCCAGTTCGTCGATGGTCGCGCGCCCGAGCGCTTGTTCGAAGGCCTGGCGATTGGAATGTTCGCCATAGTGCGTCTGCGCCGCGTCGCCGAGGTTTGACTGAAAAATTCCCGCCGCACTCACCGGCAGGAAATCTTCGTACACCAGTGGCTCAGCTTTCACATAGCCCCTACGCAACAAATCTTCCAGCGACGACTCTCTGAGACCACTCGCGGCCATGCCTTTTTCCGTAGCGAAAAAGCGAAAATACGCCAGCCCCTGTTTGTGCATGCCCTCGACGTTGTCAGGGAATTCGCCAAAATGCTGAGTCATCAGTGCGTTGTAGCGTACGGCGTTGCCTTCGTTGGGAAAATCGCCCAGCTCATCCCGCGCCGCATTCAGCAATCGGTCATACAGCGCTCGGCCTTTGGGTGTCAGCGCCGCACCGCGTTGTTCGATTTCGCCGAAGCGCGCGCTGTGACTGCCGCGGGTCTGCTGCTGATCGGTGAAGGCGATCGGCTCGTCCAGTGCCTTGAAACTGGTCTGGCGCAGCAGAATCGGACATTGCCGGCGCGGTGGGCCTTCAATCACTGCTTTGGGGGTGATGCCATGCTTCGGCATCTGTTCCTGCACGCGGTCGATGTCCAGCGTACGCGGGGTCAGGTGGTTGATGTGCGGACCTTTGAAGGCGACGACGTCGGCGATCAAACGGTGCTGCGCGCTCAACGTCTGGTATTGCGCGGCGGTGACGGTGGCGCTGTGGTGCCAGCGAAAGGTTTCCACTGCCTGTAAAACGAATGCCTCGGCCTCGCTTTCATTCAGCCCGCCCGCGGTTTCAGCGTGGGCGATCAGGCGCAATGCTTCCTGGGTAAAGATAGAACGCCGAGCCAGCACCGATTCGGCAAAGGCGAGCACGTCGGGATCCTCAATCAGCTCCAGGCGCAGCAGCGAGGTGAACACGCGAAACGGGCTGACCTGTAAGGCGTCTTCATGCACCGCGCGAAACGCCGTGGAATGTACCGGCACCCCCGCCGGCGTCAGGTCGTAATAGCCCACCGGCTGCATGCCCATCACTGCAAACAGGCGGGCGAGGGTGGCCAGTTCGGTGGCGGTGCCGACACGGATAGCGCCGTGACGCTCCATGTCCAGACGTTCGATTTCGCCGGTGCTGTGCAGTTGCCGGGCTATGTCTGGTTGATTACGCAGCACATCGCGGTTGGTCTGCTCCACCAATTGCATCAGCGCGCCGTACAGCGGCACTTCTTTGCGGTACATGTCGGACATCGCTTTGGAGAAGCGTTGGCGGATCAGGTCGGGGCTGACAAACGGCTGCACGGTCATGAAAAAAATTCCTGCCACGGTCACGGAATGGATAGCGGAAAAGATCGCAGCCTTCGCCCACCCGGGCAAACGAAGAATCCTACGAACTTCATTCTGCCAACGACTGATCCACCAGTTCGATCCAGTGCACCACGCGGGTACGCCCGGCGCTGGCCAGATGGCTCTGGCAGCCGACGTTGGAGGTGACGATCAACTGCGGCCGGCCGCTCTCCAGCGCGTTGAGGCGGTTATCGCGCAACTGCCGGGCCAGCAGCGGTTGCGTCAGCGAATAGGTGCCTGCCGAGCCGCAACACAAATGGCCGTCCGGCACGGCGGTGAGATTGAAACCGAGACGGGTCAACACCGCCTCCACCGCGCCGCCGAGTTTCAGCGCGTGCTGCAAGGTGCACGGGCAATGCACGGCGATTCGTTGTTCGCTGGCAGCGCACACCTGTTCCAGCGGTTCCTGCGCGAGGATCTGCACCAGATCCAGCGTCCGCTCGCTGATATGCCGTGCCTTGGCCGCATAAGCCGGATCGTTTTCCAGCAAATGCCCATAATCCTTGATAAATGCGCCGCAGCCGCTGGCGGTTTGCACAATCGCTTCGGCGCCGTTCTGCAGGTGAGGCCACCACGCATCGATATTTTGCCGGGCTCGATCGAGTCCTTTGGCTTGGGCGTCGAGGTGATAATCCAGCGCGCCGCAACAACCGGCTTGCGTTACCGGAGTGACGCTGATGCCGAGTCGATCCAGCACGCGCGCCGTCGCATCGTTGGTGTTCGGCGACAGCCCCGGTTGCACGCAGCCTTCCAGTAGCAACACGCGGCGCGCATGCCGAGGAGCGGGGCGCGAATCGTTGCCTGACACCGCGTGCGGCAGTTTGCTTTCCAGCAAACGCGGCAACAGCGGCCTGAATGTCGCGCCTACCCGCAACAAGCTTTTGAACACGCGTGGATTCGGCGCCAGGGCCCGCAGGCCCTCACGCAACAGCCGCTGAGCCGATGTACGCGGCACGGCCTGATCGACCACCGCACGGCCAATGTCGAGCAGGTTGTGATAGTCGACGCCGGACGGACAGGTGGTTTCGCAATTGCGGCAGGACAGGCAACGATCCAGATGCAGTTGCGTCTGCGCGGTCGCCGGTGCGCCTTCGAGCACTTGCTTGATCAGATAGATGCGCCCACGCGGGCCATCGAGCTCATCGCCGAGCAGTTGATAGGTCGGGCAGGTCGCGTTGCAAAAACCACAATGCACGCAGGTGCGCAAAATCTTTTCCGCCTCGGCGGCTCGGGGCAGCTGTCGCGCTTGTTCGCTGAGCGTGGTTTGCATGGCTAGAACTCCGCGTACATCCGCCCGGGGTTGAACAGCCCTTGCGGATCGAGTTGCGCCTTGAGTTGGCGGTGATAGCGCAACAGCGTCGGCGCCAACGGCTGGAACGGTGTGTCACTGGCACCGTGGCTGAAACAGGTGGCATGGCCGCCCAGCGACTGGGCGAGGGCGTGAATCCCGGTGCTGTCGGACTTCAGCCAGCGTTGCGCGCCGGCCCAGTCGATCAATTGCTCGCCAGGCAGCTCCAGCGGGCTGAGATTGTTGGGTAGCGACAGGCGCCACAGCGGCAGGCCTTCATCGAAAAAGGCCAGGCGATGCTCGTTCAGATCGCTCCAGAAAATCGAGTCCAACGGTTCACCACCGAGGCGTTGATGCGCCGCGGTCACCGAACCTTCGCCGCCCTCAAGGCGCAAATAAAGACTTGTGCCATCGTGACATGCCGCACTGATCGGCAGTGGTTGCTGACCCCACTCGGCAAGTTTGCTCAAGGCGCGGGTGCAGTCGATATCCAGGCGAATGCTCAGGCACTGGCGCGGTTTGGGCAGGACCTTCAGCGAGACTTCGGTGAGCAGGCCAAGGCAACCAAAACTGCCGGCCATCAGCCGTGACAGGTCGTACCCGGCGACGTTTTTCATCACTTCGCCGCCAAAACGCAAGTACTGACCGAGGCCGGTGATGACTCGCGTGCCGAGCACGAAGTCGCGCACCGAGCCTGACCACGGCCGCCGCGGGCCCGATAAACCTGTCGCGATCATGCCGCCGACAGTGGCGCTGTCGGTGAATGCCGGTGGTTCGCACGGCAGCATTTGCCCGGCGCTGTCCAGTGCTGAAAGCAGCTCTGATAACGGCGTCCCCGCGCGCGCGGTGATCACCAGTTCGGTCGGTTCGTAGCGCACGATGCCACAGTGCGCACGAGTGTCGAGTACTTCGCCCGCCACCTCGCGACCGAGAAACGTCTTGCTGTTGCCCCCCTGGATTTTCAACGGTGTGCGATTGGCGCGCGCGGCGTTGACCTGATCGAGCAGGGCGCTGGCGCCGTCGAAATCGGCCATCAGAAACGCTCCAGCTCGGGGAATGGCAGTTGCCCAGCGTGAATGTGCATGGCACCAAATTCGGCGCAGCGGTGCAGGGTCGGGATGTTCTTGCCGGGATTGAGCAGGCCTTTGGGATCGAACGCCGCTTTTACTGCATGGAACAGGCTCAGTTCGTCACTGTTGAATTGCGCGCACATCTGATTGATTTTCTCGCGGCCGACACCGTGCTCGCCGGTAATGCTGCCGCCGACTTGCACACACAGTTCGAGGATCTTGCCGCCCAACGCTTCCGCGCGCTGCAGTTCGCCCGCTTGGTTGGCGTCGAACAGGATCAGCGGGTGCATGTTGCCGTCGCCGGCATGAAACACGTTGGCAACGCGCAAACCGTACTCTTCGGCAAGCATTGCGATGCCTTGCAGGACACCGGGCAATTCCCGGCGCGGGATGGTGCCGTCCATGCAGTAATAGTCCGGCGACAAACGGCCAATCGCCGGGAAGGCATTCTTGCGTCCGGCCCAGAAACGCACGCGCTCGGCTTCGTCCTGCGCCTGACGCACTTCAGTCGCCCCCGCGGCGAGCATGACCTCGCGCACACGCTGGCAATCGTCATGCACATCGGCTTCGACGCCATCCAGTTCGCACAGCAGAATGGCTTCGGCCTCGACCGGGTAACCGGCGTGGATGAAGTCTTCGGCGGCGCGGATGGCGAGGTTGTCCATCATTTCCAGTCCGCCGGGAATGATCCCCGCCGCGATGATTTCGGCTACCGCGCGGCCAGCCTTTTCCACCGAATCGAAACTCGCCAGCAGGACTTTCGCCACTTGCGGTCTGGGCAGCAACTTGACCGTGACTTCGGTGATGATCCCCAGCAGGCCTTCGGAGCCGGTGAACAGCGCGAGCAAATCGAAACCTGCCGAATCCAGCGCATCGGAGCCGAGGGTCAGGCGTTCGCCTTCGATGGTCAGCACTTCGATTTTCAGCAGGTTGTGCACGGTCAGACCGTACTTGAGGCAATGCACGCCGCCAGCGTTTTCGGCGACATTGCCGCCAATCGAACAGGCGATCTGCGAGGAGGGATCCGGCGCGTAGTACAGACCAAACGGCGCAGCTGCCTGGGAAATCGCCAGATTGCGCACCCCCGGCTGAACCCGCGCGGTGCGGGCGGCGGGGTCGATATGCAGAATATTGTTGAACCGCGCCATCACCAGCAACACGCCCTGTTCCAGCGGCAAGGCGCCGCCGGACAACCCGGTGCCGGCACCACGCGCGACCACCGGGACGTTCTGTGCGTGGCAAAGTTTGAGCAGGCTCTGCACCTGATCGAGACGCCGGGGCAGGGCGACCAGCATCGGCGTGGTGCGGTAGGCGGAGAGGCCATCGCATTCGTAAGGTTTCAGTTCTTCCTCGCGCCACAGCAGGTCGAGGTCAGGCACGGCCCGTTGCAGTGCCTTGAGCAATTCGGCCTTGTTCACCTGCGGCAGCGGGCCGTCGAGGCGCTCGTCATAGAGGATGTTCATCTCAGCTCCAGGCCCCGCCGTTGATCGTTCCCACGCAGAGTGTGGGAACGATCAGCGCCAGAACGATCACGGGAAATTGTCATCACTGGCTTACAAGAAACGCCTGATACAGGCGTGCGCTATGCGTCGGTTGCTCGACCATCGGCATGTGCCCGACGTGGTCCCAGACCTCTACGCGCAAATTGGTGATGCCCTTGCTCCAGACCGGCACGCTGCTGACGTCGATCAGGCGATCCTTGCGCCCCCACAGCAACAGCGCCGGGCAGCGAATTTGCGCCAGTATCGGCTCCATCGGCGGGCTGGCGCGGAACTCGCGGAAGATTTCTTCCAGTTCATCGCGTTGCTGCACGTAGCGCTGGGCAATAGCGTCGAGCACCACCTTTGGCACCCAGGGCGGCGAGGCCATGGTCATTGCATACAGATAGCGAAACTCTTCGCGGGAATTGACCAGAAACGGATTGTGCCCGCGCGCCAGATGCCGCTCCATGTCGCTGGCCTGCGGCGCGGTGACGCCCGCCGGGTCGATCAGCGCGAGCGAGGCGATTCGCTCGGGACAGGTTGCCGCCAGCCACGCCGCCAGATAGCCGCCCATCGAGTTGCCGATCACATGCACCTTTTCCACGCCGCAGACGTCAAGCAACTGGATCATGCGCTTGGCCTGCAGCGGAATATCAAAACCGCCACCGGCCTTGAAGCCGGTTTCACCATGGCCGGGCAAGTCCGGAATGATCACTCGATACTGCCGCACAAAGTGCCGGGAGAAACGCAGCCACAGATTCTTGTCGGCGCTGAAACCGTGCAGCATCAGGATCGCACTGGCCGCTTCGTACGGCCCGCCCTGCCAGGTCGACACCGTCATTTCAGCGATCGGCACTTCGATCTTGTGCAACTTGTACAACCTGGCCTCGATGGCCATGCTCAGGTCGTACAGCCAGTGCCCGATTGCCGGATAACTCAACCAGCTCCAGGCCACGAAAACCGCGAGGGCGACAAACAGCAAAAGCATCGACGTCTTCCTTTTACGTGTTCAGGACAGAATGTGATCGGCGGGTTTCAGCGCCCGGGTCAAACGGTAGTAGCTGAAACTGAAGCCGGGAAACATGGCGATCACATGACCGCTCTTGCTTTGATACCAACTGTGGCAACCACCGGATTTCCACACCGTGCGCTGCATTTCCCGGTGGATCATTGCAGTGTAGGTACGTTCTGCGTCGCGGCGCACTTCGATGCTGCACAACCCTTGATCGCGCACGGTGCGGATGCAATCGATGATGTAGTTCATCTGCGACTCGATGATGAACAGCGCCGAGGTATGGCCGATGCCGGTGTTCGGACCGGTGACAATAAACAGATTGGGAAAGTCCGGCAGGCTGGTGCCCAGATAGGCGCGCGGATATTCGGCCCAGACATCGCTGAGCTGAACGGCGTTTTTTCCGCTGACCGGGTAGGAAATCACCCCGTCGGTGGCGTCGTAACCGGTCGACCAGACAATCAGATCCGCGTCGACATGCTGGCCGTCCGTGGTGTTGATCCCGGTTTCGTCGATGGAAGCGATGCCTTGTTCGCGGCTGTGCAAGGTGACGTTCGGGCGGCTCAATGTCGGGTAGTAAGTACTTGAGACCAGCACGCGTTTGCAGCCGATGGTGAAGTCCGGAATGAGTTTTTCCCGCAACTGCGGGTCCGGCACCTGTCTTCTGAGAAAGCGCAGCGCGTGCTGCTGCACCATGTGGATCGCCGGTTTCGAATACTTGAAGGCAATCACGCGGGTTTCGAACTGCCAGTAGATCAGCCAGCGCAACAGTTTGTACGCAGGTTTACGGCCGAGCAGCCAGCGTTGAATCGGTCCGAATGGGCGATCGGCGCGGGGCAGTACCCAATGCGGTGTGCGCTGAAAAACGTGCAAATGTTCCACTTGCGGCGCTATCGCCGGAATCACCTGGACCGCGCTGGCACCGCTGCCGACGATGGCCACACGTTTATCGCGATAGTCGTAGCTGTGGTCCCAGTTGTTTGTATGAAACGTCTTGCCCTTGAAGCGATCCCGGCCTGGGAAATGTGGGATTACCGGCTGGCTTAGCGGTCCGCTGGCGTTGATCAGGAATTGCGCGTAGTAGACGCCTTGGCGGCTGGTGTGGACGGCCCAGCGTTTTGCCGACTCGTCCCATTCGACGCGCTCGACATTGGTCTGCAGCTCCACGCGGTCACGCAAATGGAACTCGTCAATGACGTGCTCGGTGTAGCGCTGCAGTTCGGCCTGCCCGGCGAACATCTGCGACCAGCGGTAAGGCGCGAACGACAGGGAATACAGCGGCGATGGCACGTCCACAGCTGCGCCGGGGTAGGTGTTCTGGCACCAGGTGCCGCCGAAAAAGTCCCGTCGCTCCAGCAGTCGAAAATCGTCGATCCCGGCCTTGAGCAGGTTGACCGCCGCACACTGGCCGCCAAAGCCGCTGCCGATGATCAACACTTGGTAGGTGCGCATGGGCCTCCTTCTTATAGTTGTTTTTCCATTTTGCTCCTTTCATGTATAGCCAAAAATTCGCCCGGTGCGCGGCCTTGATGTCGCGCTATTCAGCCCGCTGACCGGTGATGGCGAATTAACGTCGCCCTGATAGACTCCCATCACATCCGCACAGCGGAGTGCGTGATCGAGGTCCTTATGGGAAATGCCGGAGGAAAGGGACTTTCAGTCGCCAGGAGGCTCTATACGTCGCGAATCCTCGGGCTGTTGCTTGGGCTGCTGTGTGTGTCCGTGGCGATGTATGCGCTCGATCCGCCGCTTTGGGTCTGGGCACTGATGTTCTTCAACGGCCTGGTCTGGCCACATCTGGCGTTTCAATGGGCGCGCCGCTCGCGTGTTCCCTATCATGCAGAACACCGGAATCTGTTGATCGATGCTTTTCTCGGTGGTTTCTGGGTCGCCGCGATGCATTTCAATCCATTGCCCACGGCGGTGACCATTTCGATGATGGCGATGAACAACGTCGCGATTGGTGGCGCACGCTTTCTGTTGGCAGGCTCTGCTGCGCAATTGCTTGGGGTGTTCGTCGGCCTGGCGGTGTTTGCCCCGGCATTCGTCCCGCAAACTTCGCCTGCGCAGATGTACGCGTGTTTCCCGTTACTGCTGCTGTATCCGTTGGCGCTGGGCTGGATCTGCTTTCGTCAGGCCTACAACCTCGGCCGGCATAAACGCGAACTGCTTGCCCTGAGCCGCACCGACAGCCTGACCGGGCTGCTTAACCACGGCGCCTGGAAAGATCAGCTGGAAATTGCCTTTCAGCGCTGCAGACGCCAGCAGCATGGCGCAGCAATTGCTTTGATCGACATCGATCATTTCAAGACGATCAACGACACCTACGGCCATGTCGCCGGCGATATCGTGTTGCGCCAGTTGAGCAAGTTGCTCAAGCACAACCTGCGCGCGACGGACGTGGCCGGACGCTATGGCGGGGACGAGTTCTGCGTGATCCTGCCCGAACTGCCGCTGTTCAACGCCGCCCAGGCCATGGAGGCGTTGCGCGAGCGTTTCGCGATTCTGGGTTATGAGCAGAATCCGGCGCTGAAGGTCAGTTTGAGCATTGGCCTGGCGGCTTACGATCCGATGCATGCCGACGCCACACGCTGGCTCAATGAGGCCGATCAGGCGCTGTACGAAGCCAAGGCGAGCGGGCGTAATCGGGTGATCTGCAATTGCGACGAGCAGCCTCGCCAGCCGGTGCTCGATTCGGTCTGAATGCTTGCAACAAATCCCTTGTAGGAGTGAGCCTGCTCGCGATGGCGTCGTGTCAGCCGACATTGATGCCAACTGACACGACGCCATCGCGAGCAGGCTCACTCCTACAGGGGTTTTGGGTTGTTGGTTAGATCAGTCTCGCATCCGTTGTAGAGCCGCGCGCCGATGTCGGGTACGGTTAAAGGCCCCGTACGCGAAACAAGGACCGCTTCATGACGTTCTCATTTCCTCGCTCCCTTTTGGCCGCCGGCCTCGGCCTGTCTCTGACCCTCGCTGCCACCGGCGCCTTCGCCGAACCGCACAAGCAAGTGCTCGCCGATGCCGAGCAGTACCAGCCCGAAGCGCTGAAGTTGCTCGAGCGGCTGGTCAATATCGACTCGGGTTCCGGTTACGAACCCGGTCTCAAGCAAGTCAGCGACATCGCCATCGATGAGCTGAAAAAGCTCGGCGCGACGATTGAACTGGTACCCAATACACCGGAAAAGTCCAGCCATGTATTGGCCACGCTGAAGGGCACCGGCAAGGCGAAGATCCTGCTGATGGCGCACATGGACACTGTTTTCAAGGAAGGCTCGGCGGCCGAGCGGCCGTTTCACATCAAGGACGGCCGCGCATACGGGCCGGGGGTGATGGACGACAAGGGCGGTATCGTCGCCGGAATTTATGCGCTGAAAGTGCTGAAGAACCTTGATTTCAAGGACTACGCGCAAATCACCTTCCTGCTCGATGCCAGCGAAGAAACCGGTTCGGACGTCGCCACCGACCTGATCAAGAAAACCGCCAAACAGCACGATGTGACCCTCAACCTCGAGCCAGGCCGCCCGGCCGATGGCCTGGTGGTGTGGCGCAAGGGCAGCGCAACGGCGCTGGTCGAGGTCAAGGGCAAAGCCGCGCACGCCGGTGTCGCGCCAGAACTGGGGCGCAACGCCGCCATGGAAGCGGCGCACCAGATTCTGCAACTGGGCAAGCTCGGCGATGAGGCGAAGAAGACCACTATCAACTTCACCGTGCTCAAGGCCGGCGATCGCACCAATGTGATTCCCGATCAAGCCACTGCCAAGGCTGACGTCCGCGCGGCGGTGCCCGAAGAGTTCGATCGGATCGAGAAGGACCTGGCGAGGGTCTCTCAGGACAAGCTGATTGCTGAAACCGAGGTGAAGACCTCGTTGCAGCGAGGCTTGCCGCCAATGCCGCAAACGGCCGAGTCGGATCGCCTGATGGCCATGGCCCAAGGCATTTACGGCGAGATCGGCCGCAAACTGACCGAGGAGGGCAGTGGTGGCGCGGCGGATGCGAGTTTGTCTGCCGGGGTTGGCACGCCGACGCTGGATGGTTTTGGCATTGTTGGCGGCAATATTCATACGCCCGAGGAATACGCCGAAGTGGCGAGCGTGGCGCCGCGAATTTATTTGTTGTCGCGGATGATCATGGAGTTGGCCAAGCCGCGGTGAAGGGTGATCGTTCCCACGCTCTGCGTGGGAATGCCTCTACGGACGCTCCGCGTGCGGCTTTGGCTGGGACGCAGAGCGTCCCGGGCTGCATTCCCACGCGGAGCGTGGGAACGATCATTGATGCGGTGAGGGGCTTTTGTTCGGGCATCACTCCTTGACGCTCATGTACTCCTTGGCCCAGAGAATGTATTCCTCCGGCTGGGTATACGTGTGGGTCAATTCCGTTGCGCTGAGATCGGCAGCCTGGGTGAAGATCTGCCGTTGCTCGCGCAGGCTGTCGTAAGTCGCTTTGATCGCCGCAAAGTAAGCACCGTGCCCGTCGATGGTCACGCGCACACCCAGCTCGGCCAGGCGTTTGTCATCGCGCAACGCTGGGTTGCCGTAGGTCACCAACATTAGAGGTACGGTGAGGTGCTCGGCGATCTGCTCGAGCTGATCGAAATCCTGTACGCCAACCATGCAGATGCCATCGGCGCCCGCCGCTTGGTATTGGCGGGTGCGGCTGATGATTTCCTGATTCGGCAGAATGCCGGCATTGGTGCGGGCAATGATGGCCATTTCCGTGTCGACGCGGGCTTCCAGCGCCGCGCGGATCTTGCCGACGCCTTCGGCGACGGTGATCAGATCGGTAGATTTACGGCCGAATTGCGCTGGCAGCAGGGTATCTTCGATGGTCAGTGCAGCGACGCCGGCGCGTTCCAGTTCGACGATCGTGCGCATCACATTCAGGGCGTTGCCGTAGCCGTGGTCGGCGTCGGCGATCACTGGCAATTGGGCTACGCGGCCGATACGGGTGGCTTGTTCGGCGAACTCGCTGAGGGTGATCAGGGCAAAGTCCGGGGCGCCGAGGACCTGCAACGAGGCCACGGAGCCGCCGAGAATCCCCACTTCAAAACCGAGATCGGCGGCGATGCGCGCCGACATCGGATCAAACACCGAAGCCGTGTGGTAGCAGGTGTCGGAGGCCAGCAACTGACGGAAGTTACGGCGCAAATCTTGATGAGAAAGCCTGGTCATTCGAGTTCCACCAATACAAAGGAATGGAACGGCTTGAACAAATGTGTCAACGCCGAAGAATGAAAAGGCTATCACGCGAATGGGTCAATGATCATGACGAATTTGCGCAGGCAGCCTGCGCGACCTGCTGTTTGCTGAAAGGATTTACCCTGACGGTAGCAACGCTCAGGCTGCCACCGCCTGTTGCTGTTGATTTGGCAGCATGACTGCCCGTACCGAATTGCCCGGTTGCAGTTGCAGGCGTTTGGCGGTGAGGCGGTCGATCATCAGGCTGCTACCGACGCGGCGAGCATGGGCCACGGTGATGCGGCAGTTCTCCAGCCGGCGGTTGTGAATCAGCCACAAGGGTGCCTGTTCGTCCGGGCTGCCCAGGCTCAAGGTCAGTTCTGCGCTGTCGCGCACGGTGCGGATATTGTGCAGCGGTGCTTCGATCACCGGGCCTGCGTCGAAGATATCGATGTAGCCCTTGTGAGCGAAACCTTCAGCCTGGAGGATTTTCAGCGCCGGCTCGGTGTTCGGGTGCGCCTGACCGATGGCGGCCTGGGCTGCTTCGGTGAGCATGCAGGCGTACAGCGGCTGGCGCGGCATCAGCTCGGCGATGAAGGCTTTGTTGCCAAGCCCGGACAAGTAGTCGGCATGGCTGAAATCCATCTGAAAAAAATGCCGACCGAGACTGTCCCAGAACGGCGAACAGCCTTGTTCGTCGGCGCTGCCGCGCAACTCGGCAATCATCTTTTCGCCGAACAAATGCGGAAATTCCGCAGCGAACAGCAAGCGCCCGAGCGATAGCAGGCGACCGTTGCTGCCGTGGCGCTGGTCGTGACTCAGAAACAGCGAGCACAACTCCGACTGGCCAGTCAGTTCATTGTTGAGGAACAGTGTCGGGATCTGCCGTTGAATGCCCAGATCGGGCGCCGAACTGACCGTCACCCCGACCCGATAGTTGTACCAGGGCTCGCGCATGCCGACCGCCCCGGCCATCGCGCTGACGCCGACCACGCGCATGTCGTCGTCTTCGAGTACAAACAGATAGTCGGCATCGGCGCGTTCGACCTGTTCGGCAAACGCCCGTTGCGCCCAGCGTACGCGATGAGTCAGGCGCTCTTCATTGGCCGGCAGGGTGGTGAACCCCGGGCCAGCCTGGTGCACCAGAGCCATCAGGGCGGGCAGATCGCTGACTTTCACCGGGCGGACAATCATCCTGTAACTCCTTCTGTGCGCCTGTTCGGGCGTTGTCGTTGACTGTGCAACCGGGCGGGATTCACAGGGCAATCAGCCGGATCGGGTTGCCATCGGTCACGTTCAGCGCCGCGCACATGGCTGGAGTGAGGGAAAGCGGTTGATCGGGGTGGTAGTCGAGTTCGGCGACGATGGCGCGGAAGCCGTGCAGCGCTTCGTTGCTCAGTAGAAAACGGCCACGCGCATCGATGTGCGCCTCTTGCCGCACGCTGGCGATCTGGCTGTGGGTGATCGATCGAATGTTGGCTGTACGCGCGTAAAGGGTCGGGCCAGCATCGAACAGATCGATGTAGCTGTTGGTCTCGAAGCCTTCTCGTTCGAGAATATCGAACGCCTCCTGACCATCCGGGTGGACGCGACCGATACAGTCCTGCGCCGCGGGCGGCAGCATTGGCACGTAAATCGGGTATTGCGGCATCAGTTCGGCGAGAAACCGCCGGCTCTGCAGGCCACACAAGCGTTCGGCCTCGGCGTACGGCAGGTCGAAGAAGTGCTTGCCCAGCGCATCCCAGAATGGCGAGTGCCCGCCCTCGTCGCTGTAACCAACGATTTCGGTGATCACCGCTTCGGCAAAGCGCGGCGCATGGGCAGCGATGAACAGCAGTCGTGCCCGTGACAGCAACTCGGAAAACGGCGTACGCACCAGCGCCGCGTCGATGTGGAAGCCGCGCAGCAACGTATGGTCGTTAAGATCGTGGCACAGCGACAGCGCTGGCACACCGTGCTCGATGTTCAGCTCACGCGACGCGCTGGTGAAATGGCGGTTGCGCAGGCTGTAGAAGGGCTCGTCGTGGCCGGCGGTGGCGAGAATTTCCGAGCAGCCGCGCAAGCGCTGGCTGTCGAGGTCTTCGAGCACGAAGCAATAACTCTCCGGGCCATGCACTGCCGCAGCGCTGGCAAACGAGGCGATGGACGCGGCAGTTTTCTCGCGCAGGCGTTCGCTGTCGTCCGGCAGCGAGGTCACGCCCAGCAGGCTGTCGCGGGCCAATTGTTGTAGCTGGGGCAGGTCAGTCTGCTCGACCGGGCGTAAGACCAGCATGGATGTACTCCTGTATCAAAAGGTTCGGCGATGGCGCCGAACCTGACTATCACTGTCGGTTTCCACGCAATAAATCGGCAGTCGCCTGACTCGTTGTCAGACGCTGCTCTTTTTCTTGTCAGCCGTTACTCGGATCCGGTAGCGCGGTGCTGGCCCCGAGTTTGTTGAGGAAGAACAGGTAAACCAGACCCAGGGCAATCCAGATCAGGCCGAGTTTCTGCACATCGACGCCCATGTTGTACATGATGGCCGCGACGATGATGAAACCGACCACCGGGCAGAGCAGATGACGCACGATCTGACCGGACTTCTGCCGACGCCAGTAGTAGTTGATCACAGTCAGGTGCAGCAGCATGAAACCGCTCAGTGCGCCGAAGTTGACCAGCGAGGTCAGGGTGTCGACCGAATTGATGAACAGGTAGCAGATCACCAGCGACAGCACGGCCACCAGATAAATGCTCAGGTACGGCGTGTTGTGTTTCGGGTGCACCTTGGCCAGCACTCTCGGCAACTTGCCATCGCGGGCCATGCCGAACAGCAGACGCGATACGGCGGCTTGCGAGGTGATGGCAACCGCCACGCCCCAGGCCAGCGCCGTGGCGACTGCGGTGAGGGTCGCGAGCCAGCTGCCGGCGGCGATTTCGGCAATTTCATAGAACGCGGTGTCGGCGGATTTGAACCCCATGCCCGCCGCCAGATCGGTGGCAATCCAGGTTTGCGCAACGAAAATCACCCCCATCACCACCAAGGTGATCAGCGCTGCCTTGCCGACGCTCTTGCCGGGATCGCCCTTGATTTCTTCGGCGAGGGTAGAAATTGCGTCAAAGCCGAGGAACGACAGCACGGCAATCGACACTGCTTGCATCAGCAGGGCGAAATTGAAGGTTTCCGGATGATACAGCGGCGCCAGCGTCAGCTCGCCGTTGCCGCCGCCGTTGTGCAAGGCATTCCATGCGTAGAACAGGAAAATCCCCAGCACCACCAGTTGCGCGAGCAGGAAGACGATGTTCATCCGCGCGGTGAAGGTGATGCCGCGCAGGTTGACGAACGTCGCGCTGACCAGGAATGCGAGAATGAAGCCGACTTTCGGAATGTCGGGATACAAATGGTTTAACGCCATGGCCGCGTAAACGTAGAGCAGCGGCGGAATCAGCAGGTAATCCAGCAGCATCAGCCAGCCGGCGAGGAAGCCGACGTGTTGATTCAGGCCGCGTTGCGCATAGGAATACACCGAGCCGGCGACAGGAAAGGCCTTGGCCATGCTGCCGTAGCTCAGCGCGGTGAAGAGCATCGCCACCATGCCGATGATGTAGGCCAGTGGCACCATGCCCGGCGCCTCGGCGTTGACGTAGCCATACACACCGAACGGGGCGATGGGGATCATGAAGATCATCCCGTACACCACCAGGTCGGTCAGCGTCAGGCTACGTTTCAACTCTTGTTTGTAGCCGAATTGTTCAATTTCCATGAAGCCTACCTCCTTGTCAGCCAATCGGTCGTTTCAGTTGTTGTCGGTCCGTCGTTTACAGCGCCAGCGGTGTTTCTCTACAGCAACATCGATTACAGCAAGGGTGTGAGGTAACCGGCCCAGCGCGACACGGCTTCAGGGCTGCGCAACAAGTCGTTGCGTACCTCGATCAGCACCGAGTCGAGGCCACGGGCGTCGCCATGCACCGGCACGGTCATGTCGCCCAGCGGGTCGATGCGGTACGGCTGATTGCCGGCCACTTTCAGCGGATGCGCCTCGAGCCCGTCGAGCAGGCGCTGTGCATAGGCCTTGGCCTGGCCGAACAGCACGCCGACTTCCAGCGGTCGTGGCTGGCCGTAATACACCGGGGTGAAACTGTGAATGCCGACCACGCGTACAGGTTGCCCGTGGGCGATGCGTTCGTCGATCAACGTTTGCAAACGCGCGTGAAACGGCTTGAACAGCATCTGCCGACGATATTCACGAGTGGCTTCGTCGAGTTCGCGGTTTCCCGGTACCTGATAGATCTCGCTTTGCGCCGGAATGCTGTCCGCGGCGTGCCGTGGCCGGTTCAGGTCGATCAGCAGCCGCGAATAGTTGGCGCTCAGCAAGGTGGCGCCAAGTTGTTCGGATAGCTGTTCAGCCAGTTGCAGAGCGCCAATGTCCCAGGCGATATGTTCTTGCGCGGCGGCATCATCCAGGCCCAGATTGTTCAGGGCTGCGGGGATATAGCGGCTGGCGTGTTCGCACACCAGAATCAACGGGTGTGTCGAATCCTCGCGTATCAGGTTGTAGGCCGGCCGGGTATACAACCCGAGCTCGGTGGATTCAGTACAGGCGTGCATAGTGCTCACACAAGTCAGCGGGCGAGAGCTGTTCCGTCAGCGCCAGTTCCTCGGTTTTCAGGGCGTAATAGGTGTCGAGCAATGGCTTGGGCAGCCACTCGGTTAACGCGGAGCTGTTGCGCAGGCATTCCAGCGCCTGGGCCAGTGAGGCGGGGAGGGCGACGATGCCCCGGGCCTTGCGTTGCTCGTCGTTGAGTGAATCGGGGATTTCATCGGTGATCGCGTTCAGCGCCAGGCGCTGTTCGATGCCCAGCCTTCCGGCAATCAGCAACGCGGCCATGGCCAGATGCGGCGAAGCGGTGGCGTCCATCGCGCGGAATTCAACATTGAACTGCTGGGCGACGGACTTGCCGCCGAGGTTCACCGTTGGGCAGATGCGCAGCGCCGCTTCGCGATTCTGATGACCCAGACACGCGTAGGACGCGCTCCAGTGATGCGGCTGCAAGCGCTGGTAAGACACCGGCGTCGGCGCGGTAAACGCACACAGCGCCGGCAAATAATGCAGGATCCCCGCCGCCCAGTGCTGGCCCATGCTCGACAGGCCGTTGCTGGTGCCGGCGTCGTAAAGCATTGGCTGGCCTGCCAGATCGAGCAGACTCACATGCAAATGCACGCCGTTGCACACTGCGTCGGCCTTGGTTTTCGGCGCGAAGGTCAAGTCGAGGCCCAGTTGCCGGGCGATCTCGCGGCTGATCTCGCGCACGTTCACCGCACGATCAGCCGCCGCCACGCCGAGGGCCGGGCGACAGGTGATTTCGTACTGGTGCTTGCCGTACTCGGGCAAAAACATTTCTGGCTCGACCCCGCCGGCGCGCAAGGCACTGAGCAGCCAGCCGCCAAACTCGGCGCCCTGACGCTGGGCCTGGAGGGAAAACGCCAGATGCTCGGCGGACCCGGCGTGCAGATTGAATTCGTGTTCGAACGCCGCGTTGACCTGCAGGCCCAGTTCATCGCGATAACGCTCGATTTCATCACGCAGCAACGTGCGCGGACAGGCGCCCCACGGGCAGCCGTCGGTTTCGCGAATATCGCCGTGGATGAAATCCAGGGCGGGGGCATTGGCGTCCGGGCCATTGCTGACGATGACCCGGCTGCTCAAATCGGGGATCAGCCGCAAGTCACCATACGCACCCCACGGATTGGTCGAGGCGATGATGTCCTGTGGCGTCAACGCGCTGTTGGCCGGCACCCAGCCGCATCCGGTGGCTTGATAATGCTCCAGTTCATCGGTGGGAAACGAGCGGCCACGGGTGATGCCGATCAGGTCAGTAGTGATCAGCGTGGTCAGCGGCAGCGGTGTCAGGCGCGTGCTCATGCCTGCATCTCCTGCAAGCGGCCAAGCACGGTGTCGGTGTCGGTGATCCAGCAGTAACCCTTGATCGCGTTGAGGCAGGCGTGATGGCGTTCTGCGCTATAGGTGGCGCAGGCGTCCTCCACCAGCGTAACCAGATAACCGCGGTCAGCAGCGTCGCGCACGGCCATGTCGACGCATTGGTCGGTGACGATGCCGGCGATGATCAAATGGCGGGTTTCGAGGTTGCGCAGGACGTAGTCGATGTTGGTCGAATTGAACACGCCGGAGGAGGTTTTCGGCAGAACGATTTCGTTTTCCGCCGGGGTCAGTTCAGCAATGATCTGCGCCTGCGCGCTGCCTTTGGGCAGGTGCATGTCTGACAGTTTGTGATCGAGTGAACGGTCGCGGCCGTCGGCGGTCAGGCTTTCGATGATCGTGTGCAGGACGTTCTGCCGGGCCTGCCGAAACGCTGCGAGCAAGCGTTGCTGGTTGGGCACCACGTGAGTGCGTGCGCGGCTGAGGAAATATTCGGCATCAGGCCCCGTCAGGTGAGCATCGAACTGCGGTTCGAGCCAGGCACGCTGCATATCTACCAGCAACAGTGCGGTGTGGTCGTTGGCATACGGCAAGTCACGCGGCGAGCGGTGGGGAAGGCTGAACATCCTTATTTATCCTCCAGCAGATGGGTGTTGAAGTCGTTGCGCAGGGCATCGATGCCTTCCAGGCGATCGGCCAGATTCTCGGTGCGCAACGTCAGGCAGGCGATCAGCGCCTCGACCTGCGCCAGCGCCGGGACCATGGTGTCGAACGGCGAGGCCGATTCGACCGGAGCGCTGATGATCAGGTCAGCCAGTTCGCGCAGGGGGGAGGCATATATATCGGTGAACAACACCACCCGGGCATTGGTGTTTTTCGCGGCACTGGCGACGCGCAATGCCTGGGTCTGGTAGCGGCGATAGTCGAACAGCAGCACCACGTCCTGGCGTTGCAGATCGAACAGCCGATCGGGCAGTTGCGCGTTGTCCTCCAGCGCAAAGCAACCGGGGCGCAACAGCCGCAAGTGGTTGAGCAGATAGGTGGCCATCAGGCTGCTGAAGCGTCCGCCAAAGCAGTACACCTGATGCCGCGCATCGAGCAGCCAGTCGGTAAGGATGCGCACGTCTTCCGGTTGCGTCAGCGACTGGGTCTCCACCAGCAGACGATGACTGTCGCCCAGGTAGTGGCTCCAGGCGTCGTCCTTGTGTTGCTGGGCGCGTGGTTGCAACAGCGTGCGCGGCGAGCGCAGGCGATGGTCCATGTCGCTGAGCAGGGCGTCCTGAAATTCGGCATAACCGCCGAAACCGAGTTTTTTCACCAGACGTACGATGGTCGGATCGCTGACCCCTGCGTGTTCGGCCAGCCGCGCCATCGGGCCCAGGCCATTGCGCGGGTACTGATCGAGCAAGGCGCGAACGACTTTGCGCTCCGACGGCGTAAGATCCAGGCCGGGTTCGGTGATCAGGTCTCTGAGAGGGGGCATCCGGGCTCCTGCTGGATGAGGGGTGTTGAATCTGCTTCATAATCCGTTAAAACAGTATTTATGTAAGTGGCGTTACATGTCTAGCGAATTTTTCGGCGTGTTGAAGCGGCACCAAAACAGGGCGAGACGCCCGTGTAACAAGGGCTTCACGAATGTCGACTGGTCTTGTAGTCCATTGCCCATGCCAGCGTCAGAAGTTGCCTTATGGGAATTCATTCCAATGGGCGCAGATAATCTGGCATCCACCCGGCAGCCCCCGGTTTACGGCACAATTGCTGCCGGTTCAGAACCATGTCCTTGATTGCAGCAGTGACCGACCGGAGCGCTTCCCGTGCAGACAACGCGTTTGACATTGATGTGCCATGCACGAACCGTCGCACAGAAACTGGCGTGTTTTCCTACGAATGAGCCTGTTGAAAACACCGGGCTGGCGCCGACTGCACTGATCGCGCGTTTCAATACTGCGCCGCGTTTGCTCTGCGCGCCGGAATTGCGCACGCGCCAGACGGCGGCGTGGTTTGGCGCGGATGCGCAAATCGACGAAGCGCTGCGCGACTGTGATTGGGGGCGCTGGAGTGGCGTATCGATCAAGGATCTGCAACGCAGCGAAGAGGCAGCCCTGAACAGCTGGCTGCGCGACACCCATGCGGCGCCGCATGGCGGCGAGTCGGTAGCACAACTCTGTAAGCGGGTAGCGGGATGGCTGGCCAGTGTGCAAGCGACTCCGGGTCATGTGCTGGCGGTGACTCATCCGTTTGTCATTCGCGCAGCGCTGACCGAAGTCATGCGCGGGTCGGCGTTTCATGACATCGATGTCGAACCGTTGTCGACGGTTGAATTGCGTTTTAGCGGCCGCTGGCGCTTGCTACTACCCGGCCTGGCTGTGGCAGGAGCTTGCTGATGAAACAATTGCTGGTGATCGGCATCGGTGCCGGAAATCCCGACTACATCACGATGCAGGCGGTCAAAGCGCTGAATCGGGTGGACGTGTTCTTTCTGATGGACAAAGGCCCGCGCAAGGACAAGCTGATCGATTTGCGTCGGGAAATCTGCGCGCAATACATCAGCGACGACCGCGATTATCGTTTCGTCGAAGCCCACAGCCCTGAGCGCGAGCGCGATGCAGTCGACTACACGGCCAGTGTCGATCACCTGAACAGAGCCAGACAGCGCACCTTTCAACGGCTGATCAATGACGAATTGTCAGACGGCCAGTGCGGCGGTTTTCTGGTTTGGGGCGACCCGGCGTTATACGACAGCACGGTGCGCATTCTTCAGGCGATATTGGCGTCGGGTGCGTGCGCCTTTGAATTTCAAGTAATCCCCGGCATCACCAGCGTTCAGGCACTCGCGGCGCAGCACAAGCTGCCGCTGAACACGATTGGCCGCTCCATTGAAATCACCACCGGACGGCGTCTGGCCGCGGGGCAGGTGAGTAACACGGACAGTCTGGTGGTGATGCTCGATGCCGAGGATGCTTATCAGCGCGTGGCCGATGCGCAAACAGAGATCTATTGGGGCGCCTATCTGGGCACGCCGGACGAGATCCTGATCAGCGGTCGGCTGGCGGACGTGGCAGATGAGATCGAAAGGGTGCGCAAGGCGGCGCGGGCGGAGCATGGGTGGATCATGGATACGTATTTGTTGCGCAAACCCTAGGTGGGTGGTGTCTGAGCTGGCCCTATCGCGAGCAGGCTCACTCCTACACTTGATCGGGTTTGCAATTCCAATGTAGGAGTGAGCCTGCTCGCGATAGGGGCCAGAACAGCCAAACACGTTTTGGACAGGCAAAAAAACACCCGGTGCAACGCAAGTCACACCGGGTTTTTGTTGCCGGCAAACAGCGAATGTCGTGGATCCGTCGCCTGCCGCGAACTCGTTTTCAGCCGCGTTCCAGCGCCAACGCCACGCCCTGGCCGCCGCCGATGCACAAGGTCGCCAGACCTTTTTTCGCATCACGCTTGAGCATTTCGTGGAGCAGGGTCACCAGTACCCGGCAGCCCGACGCACCAATCGGGTGACCCAGCGCAATGGCGCCGCCGTTGACGTTGACCTTGTCCAGATCCCATTGCAGATCCTTGGCCACCGCCAGCGATTGTGCGGCAAAGGCTTCGTTGGCCTCGATCAGGTCGAGCTGCTCGATGCTCCAGCCGGCCTTGTCCAGGCAGCGGCGGGTCGCCGACACCGGGCCGATGCCCATGATCGCCGGGTCGACGCCAGCATTGGCGTAAGCGGCGATTTTTGCCAGCACCGGCAGGCCGAGGGCCTTGGCTTTTTCGGCACTCATCAGAATCACCGCCGCCGCGCCGTCGTTCAGCGACGAAGCGTTGCCCGCGGTGACGCTGCCGTCCTTTTTGAACGCCGCGCGCAGTTTCGCCAAGGATTCGGCGGTGGTGTCGCCGCGTGGCTGTTCGTCGACTTTGAACGCGAGCGGATCGCCTTTGCGCTGCGGAATCAGGATCGGGGTGATCTCGTCGACAAAACGACCCGCCTCGATGGCCGCGGCCGCTTTCTGTTGCGACGCGGCTGCGAAGGCGTCTTGCTGCTCACGAGTGATCTGGTATTTATCGACCAGGTTTTCGGCAGTGATGCCCATGTGGTAGTCGTTGAACGCGTCCCACAGGCCGTCGCTGATCATGGTGTCGACGATTTGCGCGTGGCCCATGCGCAGACCGGTGCGCGCGCCTGGCATCACATAGTTGGACAGGCTCATGTTTTCCTGCCCGCCAGCGATGATCACTTCGGCGTCGCCACAACGGATTGCCTGTGCGCCGAGGTGCAGGGCTTTCAGGCCCGAGCCGCAGACCTTGTTCAGGGTCATTGCCGGCACCGCGTGGGGCAGGCCGGCCTTGATCGCGGCCTGACGCGCCGGGTTCTGGCCGGCGCCGGCGGTCAGCACCTGGCCCATGATCACTTCATCGACCTGGGCACCGTCCAGACCGGTCTGCTCAAGCAACTGGCGGATCACCGCCGCGCCCAGATCCACCGCGGACACGCTGGCCAGCGAGCCTTGAAAACTGCCGATCGCGGTACGCGTGGCGGCAACAATGACGACGTCTTGCATTTTCGAATTCCTCACTCGGCAGCGAACTGCATTTCCGGTACGTGATCCGGGACGATCAGTTTACCAGCGGTTTTGGCGACGATTTCCTCGACGCTGACGCCAGGTGCGCGTTCCTTGAGGACAAAAGCGCCATTTTCGATTTCCAGATAGGCAAGGTCAGTCAGCACACGCTTGATGCAACCGGCGCCAGTCAGCGGCAGGCTGCACTTGGCCAGCAGCTTTGACTCACCGTCCTTCGATGCGTGGGTCATGATCACGATGATGTTGTCGGCGCCGGCCACCAGGTCCATCGCGCCGCCCATGCCCTTCACCAGTTTGCCGGGGATCATCCACGAAGCGATGTTGCCTTCGACATCGACTTCGAACGCGCCGAGCACGGTCAGATCGACATGGCCACCGCGGATCATCGCGAAGGATTCGGCGGAGTTGAAGATCGACGCGCCGATTCGCGCGGTGACGGTCTGTTTGCCAGCGTTGATCATGTCGGCATCGATGGTTTCTTCGGTAGGAAAAGGCCCCATGCCGAGCAGGCCGTTTTCCGACTGCAGCATGACTTCCATGCCTTCGGGAATGTAGTTGGCGACCAGGGTCGGAATGCCGATGCCGAGATTCACGTAGTAGCCGTCCTGCATTTCGCGGGCGACGCGCTGAGCCATTTGTTCGCGGGTAAGTGCCATGGTTTTATTCTCCGTCAGCCTGGATTATTTGCGGATGGTGCGCTGTTCGATGCGTTTTTCGAACGTGCCGCAAATGACCCGATCGACGTAGATGCCCGGGGTGTGGATCTGCGTGGGGTCGAGTTCGCCGGGTTCGACGATTTCTTCGACCTCGACCACCGTAATCTTGCCGGCAGTCGCTGCCAGCGGATTGAAGTTCTGTGCGGTGTGACGGTAAACGACGTTACCGAAGTGGTCGGCTTTCCAGCCTTTGACGATGGCGAAGTCGCCGGTGATGGATTCTTCCATCAGATATTTGCGCCCGTTGAACTCGCGCACTTCCTTGCCTTCGGCGACCGGGGTGCCGACGCCGGTCGCGGTGAAGAACGCCGGAATGCCAGCACCGCCGGCGCGCATCTTCTCGGCGAGGGTGCCTTGCGGGGTCAGGATGACTTCGATTTCGCCTTTAAGCAGTTGCTCTTCGAACAGCTTGTTTTCGCCAACGTAGGAGGCGATGACTTTGCTGATCTGGCGGTCGGACAGCAGCACGCCGAGGCCGAAGCCGTCGACGCCGCAGTTGTTGGAAACCACGGTGAGGTCGCGGGTGCCTTTGCGCTTGATCTCGGCGATCAGGTTTTCCGGAATGCCGCACAGGCCGAAACCGCCGGCGATGACGGTCATGCCGTCCTCAAGCCCGGCCAGGGCTTCCTCGTAGGAACTCACGCGCTTGTCGAAACCTGCCATATGCACCTCTTTTATTATTTGCGGGCGGCTGGCTAGCCGAATGACTGGAGTGTCGCGCCGCAGGATATATTTGTTAAGTTGATTTTTAAGGTTGATTGATTGATAAAGCTCAATAGTGCCCGGCATGATCGTTCCCACGCTCCGCGTGGTAACGCCTCAAGGGACGCTCTGCGTCCAGTGACGCCGAGCGTCACGGGCTGCATTCCCACGCGGAGCGTGGGAACGATCACAGTGTCAGGCTTGCAGCTTGCAGCTTGCAGCTTGGCGCTTGTTGCTTAGAGCTGGAGCGCAGCGACCATGACCATCAAACAGATCCGCGCCTTTCTCGCCGTGGCTCAGAGTCTGAGTTTCGCCGTGGCCTGCGAGCGTTTGCACCTGTCGCAATCGGCGTTGAGCCTGACCATCAAGGCGCTGGAGGAGGGCCTGGGTGGCCGTTTGTTCAGCCGCAACACGCGTAATGTGGCGCTGACTGCTGAAGGCGAGTCGCTGCTGCCACTGGCCCGGCGTCTGATTGCCGATTGGGACAACGCCGAAGACGAAATGCGCCAGCGCTTCAGCCTGCAACGCGGGCGGGTGACGCTGGCGGCGATGCCATCGTTTGCCGGCAACCTGCTGCCGCCGATCCTGAAAACCTTCCGCGCGCGTTATCCGAACGTCAACGTCACGGTAAACGACGTGATCAATGAGCAAGTGCTGGAAATGGTCCGTGACCGTCAGGTTGAACTGGGCGTGGCGTTTGAGCCGATGCAGAGCACGTCGCTGACCTTCACCCCTTTGTACATCGATCGCTTCGTTGCCGTGGTGCCGAAGGATTCAATCCTGGCCCAACGCACCGAGATCGACTGGCAGACGTTATTGCAGGAACCGTTCATCACCTTGCAGCGGCCATCGACGGTACGGGTGATGCTGGAGGAGCATTTGCAGGCGCGGGGCAAGAAGTTGCCGGTGGAATTCGAGAGCCATCAATTGGCGACGGTCGGGCGCATGGTCGCCAGCGGGCTTGGGGTGAGTGCGGTGCCGGCATTGTGCGCCGAGCAGATGCAGGAACTCGGCGCTCAGTGCCTGACGCTGAATGATTCGGTGGAACGCGCTATCGGCGTGCTGACTGAACCGGGCAATGAACTGTCGGCGGCGGCGCAGGCGTTGTTTGATATTTTCAAGGCTGAAGATTTGCGGTAACAGTCGATGGTGACCCTCACCCCAGCCCTCTCCCGGAGGGAGAGGGAGCCGATCGAGTCGTCTCGCGTCCTGCATCGATCTGCAAAACCGAGTCGATTACGGATCCATGTTGTACGTTTTCCAATTGCGGATTCCCAGCAAGACGTCCATGTCGCAACAGCACTCGAACATCCCCGGATCGGTCCCCTCTCCCTCGGGAGAGGGCTAGGGTGAGGGGGCGGTTTCAAGTCGAACACCCAATCCAGTAGCTCACCGCTCCAGCGCCAACGCCAACAAAGGCAGCAACCGCTCACACGAAGCCTCGATCTTCAAATCCAGCAACTCATCCGCCCGGGTCTTGCCCAGGTTGATCGCTATCAGCGGCTTGCCATGATCGGCAATCACTCGGCACAAACGGAACGCCGAGTAAGCCATCAACGAAGACCCGACCACCAGCATGCCCCCGGCAGTTTCCGCGGCGTTCATCGCCCGTGCCGCCGTGTGCTGCGCGACGTTTTCACCGAAAAACACCACGTCCGGCTTCATCCGTTGACCCGCGCAATGCGGGCAGTGGGGTACCTGAAAGCGTGCTTCGAAGGCGGGGTCGAGCAAGGTGTCGCCATCAGGCGCCTGCACCGCATCGACGCCGGCCAGATAGGGATTTTGCTGCTCCATCAACTGCTGAATCGCATCGCGCTCACTGCGTTGGCCGCAGTCCAGGCACAGCACCCGATGCAGGCTACCGTGCAGTTCGATCACATCATGACTGCCGGCCTGATCGTGCAGGGTGTCGACATTCTGCGTGATCAAGTCGCTGATCAACCCTTGGCGCTGCAAACCGGCGAGGGCCTCGTGCGCTGCATTCGGCCGCGCCTGGCGCACTCGCGGCCAGCCAAGCATCGCCCGCGCCCAATAACGTCGGCGTGATTCCGGGGCGGCAAGAAACTCCTGATACATCATCGGCTGCCGGCCACGCCGTACTCCTTCGCTGTCACGGTAGTCGGGAATGCCCGACGGGGTGCTGATGCCGGCGCCGGTCAGCACCAGAAAATCGCCATTGCCCATCAGTTGTTGCAGGGTCTCGAGGTGTTCGCGGGTCGGGCTGTCGAGCATGGTCAGCGTTCCGGAGAAGACGATGCCAGCAGGTTAGCACGACCCGCGCGGGTTACTTGCGCGCCTCCAGAATCAGGTTGAACGGTGTCTGGCTGGCACGGCGGAATTGCTTGAACCCGGCTTCAGTGAAGACCTTGCGCAAGCGCATTTCCCCCGCCTGAGCACCGAGGCCCAGGCCGACTTCCTGCGACAGCGAGTTCGGCGTGCAGATAAAGGTCGACGCCGCATAAAACAGCCGCCCGACCGGATTGATATTGTCGTCCAGCGTGTCGTTGGCGAACGGCTCGACCAGCAACACCGTGCCGTCATCCTTCAGCGCTGCATGGGCGTGACGTGCGGCGCCGACCGGGTCGCCCATGTCGTGCAGGCAGTCGAAATAGCAGATCAGGTCGTAGTCATCGCCGGGGTAGCCTTTGGCCGAGCCCTGAAAGAACGTCGCCCGGCTGCTGACGCCGCCTTCCTCGGCGCGCTGGGTGGCGACGCTGATGGATGGCGCGTGATAGTCGTAGCCGACGAAACGCGAATTGGGAAACGCTTGCGCCATGATCACCGTCGAGGCGCCGTGACCGCAGCCGATGTCGGCGACTTTCGCGCCTTCTTCCAGCTTGGCCACTACGCCGTCCAGCGCCGGCAACCATTCTGCGATCAGATGGCCCTTGTATCCCGGACGAAAGAAACGTTCGGTGCCGCTGAACATGCACGGGTGATGATCGCCCCAGGGCAGGGCGCCATTGCCGCGCATGGCTTTGACCAGTTTGTCCTTGTCATGGAAAAACGACGCCACGACGCCGAGCCCGCCGGCCACGTAAACCGGCGAATCTTCTACGGCCAGGGCCAGCGCCTGTTCTTCCGGCAGGCGGAACTGCCCGTCCTGATGCTCCATGTAACCGGACGCCGCATGGGCGCTGAGCCATTCGCGGACCAGACGTGGATTGCAGGTGGTTTTTGCCGCAAGGGCATCGGCACTGATCGGCTGACTGTCGGCCATCGCCCGGTACAGCCCGAGTTCTTCGCCGACGATGACATTGGCCAGCATCGCCGCGCCGCCCATGTCGCTGACCAGTTTGCCCATGAATTGGTTGAGCTTCGCCTCGTCCATCATGTGTGCTCCTGAAAACAGGATCACAGTCCGGCGGCGTCGAAGGTCGAGGCGTGCGCCACCGGGCGGTGGTCGCGGAAACGGGCAGGGCACGACTGAAGTCCTGCGTCCCCCTCAACTGGGTAATGAAACAGTCTAGCTGCCGTCCGGGCGTAATGCCGACTTTGTGAACAATGAAAAATCTGTGGGAGCTAGCCTGCTCGCGAAAGCGTGAATCAGACAATGAAGATGTTGAATGATGAACCGCATTCGCGAGCAGGCTCGCTCCCATAATGAATTCGCAATCGAGCTGTATCTTTGTGTATCCCGGCCACCGAGCGATACACACGCTTGCAAACCTGCGGTCCGTTGCACACAGCGGCGATACAGCCGGCGCTTCAACTGGGTCAAACCCACTTCAGAGGCATTCCCCGTGCAAACGCCGCTTTCATCACTGCGACCCAGCGTCGGCCTCGGCCTGCGCCGTGGCCTGCTCAACGATTTGCGAAACGCCCGCCCGGGTAATTTCGATTTTCTCGAAGTTGCGCCGGAAAACTGGATCGGCATTGGGGGGGCGCACGGCGCGGCGCTGGGTGAACTGGCCGAGCGTTATCCGTTGTCCTGCCACGGCTTGTCGCTGTCGCTCGGTGGTCCGGCGCCGCTGGATGTGGGTTTCCTGCAGGAAGTGCGGGTGTTTCTCGACCATTACAACGTGCCGCTGTACAGCGAACACTTGAGCTACTGCAGCGATGACGGTCACCTTTATGACCTGCTGCCGCTGCCCTTTACCGAAGAAGCGGTGTATCACGTCGCCGCGCGCATCCGTCAGGCGCAGGACATCCTCGGCCGGCGTCTGGCGGTGGAAAACGTCTCCTGTTACGCCGCCCCGCGCCAGGACATGGACGAAGTAACCTTCACCAACGCCGTGCTGCGCGAGGCCGATTGCGATCTGCTGCTGGACGTGAATAACGTCTACGTCAATTCGGTCAATCACGGCTTCGACCCGCAGGCGTTTCTTGCGGGCATCGAGCCGGGGCGGGTGGTGGGCATGCATGTCGCGGGGCATTTCGATGAGTCCGATACGCTGAAGATCGATACCCACGGCGCCTCGGTCAAACCCATTGTATGGACATTGCTCGCACAGGCCTATGCGCGATTTGGTACGCAACCCACCTTGCTGGAACGGGATTTCAATTTCCCGGTCTTTGCCGAACTGGTTGCCGAGTTGCAGACCATTCGCCACCTGCAAGCAGGAGGGTGCGTGCATGGATAACCTGCAACGGCAACAACAGGCGCTGACCCGCTACCTGCGCGATCCCGAACAGCAGACGCCGCCCAGCGATATGAATGCTGCGCGGGTTGAGGTTTATCGTGAGCTGGTGTTCAACAACCTGTCGCAGTTGTTGAGCGCGACCTTTCCGGTGCTGATCCGGATCATCGGTGAATCACGCTGGCGCTTGCTGGTGCGTGGCTTTTTGCGTGACTGGCGTGCGCAGACGCCGAAGTTCGCTGAGATCGCCGAGGAATTTGTCGATTATCTGGCGGCGCAACCGCAGGTTTTGCAACAAGGGCAGTTGCCGGCGTTTCTGCTGGAACTGGCGCATTACGAGTGGGTGGAGATGGTTTTGCAGCAATCCGATGCACCCGTGTTGGCGCTGACAGATCCGGCACTGTTGCTGCAGCGCCCGTTGCAGGTTTCGGCGCTGGCCTGGCCGTTGGCCTATGTCTGGCCGGTGCATGAACTTGACCCGCACAACCAGCCCGATGCGCCACCGGCGCAACCGACCCTGTTGCTGGTGCGGCGCACGGAGGATTTCAGCGTGAAATTTTCCCTGCTGAGCCCGTTGGCCTTGCGCTTGTTGCAGCGCATTGGCGAGTTTGCGGCGCTGACGGGCCTTGAGCAGTTGCAGGGTCTGGCACAGGAGGCCGGGCAAGCGGCCAGTGACGCGTTCGTCGACGACGGCCTGGCGTTGCTGCGACAGCTGCATGCGGATCGGGTGGTTGGCACCACTCGAGTGAAACACAAGTCATTGTAGGAGTGAGCCTGCTCGCGATAGCGGTGTGTCAGCCAATGCAAATATGTCTGACCGACCGCCATCGCGAGCAGGCTCACTCCTACAATTATGTGTGCGCTTATTGGTTGATGGGCAACGCCAGTTCCGCACACAGCCCGCCACCCTCACGATTACGCAAGGTCAGCGTGCCACCCAGCGCCATCGCCAGTTGCTGAGCAATGGCCAGGCCCAGACCCGTACCCCCGGTATCGCGATTACGCGAATTCTCTACCCGGTAAAACGGCTGCAGCACCTGCGCCAGTTCGGCTTCGGCGATGCCCGGGCCGCGGTCGAGTACGCTGATCGACAGACTGGCGCCGTCCGCCGCGACGTGGACTTCAGCAGCGCCGGCGAACTTCAGCGCATTGTCGGTGAGGTTCACCAGCACCCGGCGCAAGGCGTGCGGGCGGGTGTCGATGACCGCTGCGCTGTGGCCGACCAGTTGCACCTGTTTGCCCATGTCCTGATAGTCGAACACCAGGCTTTCGAGGAAGGAATCCATGTTGGTGCGCCGGCTCTCTTCGGTCGAACCGTGGACGCTGCGCGCATAGGCCACGCCTTCGCGTACCAGATGTTCCATCTCGCTGAGATCGTTCCACAGTTTGTCTTTCTCGGCGCAGTCGTCCATGAACTCGGCGCGCAGTTTCATCCGGGTGATGGGTGTTTGCAGGTCGTGGGAAATTGCCGCCAGCAGTTGCATGCGCTCTTTCAGGTAGGCGGCGATGCGCGCCTGCATGGTGTTGAAGGCACGCGCCGCGTAAACCACTTCGTTCGGACCTGATTCGTCAAGTTTGATCGGCTGGGCGTTGGGATCGAGGGTTTCCACGGCGTTGGCCAGGCGGGTCAGCGGGCGGATCGCGATGCGCACCGCCAGCCAAGTGCAGGCGATCATCAACGCCAACTGGCCGAGCAGCACCCCCGGCAACCACGGTGACAGCGGGGCCATGGCCGGGCGCACGTCGATGGTCAGCGGGCTGCCGTCGCTAAGGCGCAGGTGGCCCTGAAAGTGTTGGCGTGGCCCGGGTATGTCGGTGAAGGTCAGCGGATAGCGCTCACCGATGGCTTCGGTGATCGAAGTCACCGCCACGGGCACATCACGGGCATCGATCGGCGTGCCCGGATCGCCCTCGTTCAGCAGGTAACCGTAATTCTGGCGCGCCAGACGGGTGAGCCACGCCGGACGTTCTTCGACAGGCAGGCGATCAAGGATTGCAACCGAGGTGGAAACGTCGGTTTCCAGGTTGCCCAGCATGGTGTTCTTCGCGCTTTCGTAGCGCTCGTAGTACTGCGCGCTAAACGACAGCGCCTGGGCGAGGATCAGCCCGATCAGGAAAATCAGCGACAGGCGCGACGCGAGGGTGCGTGGCCAGTGCAGATTGAGGGTCACGCCGGCGCCCCGAGAATCTCCACCGGCAACGAAAACACATAGCCCTCGCTGCGCACGGTCTTGATATACGCCGGTTCGCGCGCGTCATCGAGCAGGCGCTGGCGCAGGCGGCTGACCAGCAGATCAATCGAGCGGTCGAACAGGTCGGCATCGCGGCCCTGGGTCAGGTTGAGTAACTGATCGCGGCTGAGCACTCGTTGCGGATGATCGAGGAACACCCGCAACAAGCGATACTCGGCGCCGCTGAGGGCGACCATGGTGCCGTCGGTGTCCAGCAGGTGCCGGGCCGAGGTGTCCAGTTGCCAACGGCCAAAGGCGAGCAGCCGACCTGCTTCAGTCACCACCAGATTTGGCGGCAGCATCCGCGTACGGCGCAGCACGGCGTTGATCCGCGCCAGCAATTCGCGCGCGGCGAACGGTTTGGTCAAGTAGTCGTCGGCGCCCATTTCCAGGCCGATGATGCGGTCGGTTTCATCGTTGCGCGCGGTCAGCATCAACACCGGCGTGGCTTTGTGTTTGCCCACGCGCAACTCCCGGCACAGCTGCAGGCCATCGTCGCCGGGCATCATGATGTCGAGCACGATCAGGTCGACAGTGTTGGCTTCGAGGAAGCTGCGCATCTGCCGGCCATCGGCGACGACTGTCGTGCGCAGGCCGTTTTTCTTCAGGTAGTTGCCCACCAGCTCACGGATCTCGCGGTCGTCGTCGACGATGAGAATGTGATCGACATGTTCCATGGGTTCAAGCCTCTCGGAAAGGGGATGCCATGCAGTCTATAGCGCCTGCATCGGCGCGCCTGCCAGCCTTTGTATTGCAGTGTATCTGCCGTGTCGACAGATACACGGATACGCAAAAACAGGATTTTTCCGCGGTTTTGTATCGCTCTGTATCGTGCGGTGGCAGGGATACACAGCGAATGAAACGCGCCTGTTCCTGACACAGACGCGATACCTCGCGAGCTTTAAATAGGTTCCATCGAGGCAAATGCAGGACGCCTCGGCCCAAACCCAATGAAGCCTTGAGGAGTACCGCCATGAACAACAAATCCGTAGTCGCCGCCTGCCTGTTTGCCGCTTTGAACATCTGCACCCTGTCGGCCCGCGCCGAAGCGGCTGCCGCCCCGCAAACCTACACCTACGGCACCCACCTGGATATCCACAAAGTGATTTCGCTGGAGCAGGACAACTCGGTGGCCTGCGGCATCGTCGAAGCGCGCATGACTTACCTCGATTCGGCCGGCACCACCCGCGTACTCGATTACAGCAAATTCGCTGACGGCTGCAACAACGACAACTGATCCATCACTCTTTCTGGAAGGTAAATATCATGAACAACGTATCGCGCTTTTTGACTGCCATTGCTTTCTCCCTGGCCGGCGTAGCCGCCCATGCCAATGCCGCGGTTGAACAACCTGGCTGCCACAGCAGCACCTGCTTCCAACTGACCCCGGTGGCCACGCAAGGCACCGACGGCTTGCTCGCCGCGGACGGCGCCAGCCGCACACCGCAAGGCCAGATGTTCGCCGCGGACGGTTCCAATCGCACACCGCTGGGCCAGATGTTTGCTGCGGACGGTTCGAGTCGCACGCCGCTGGGCCAGATGTTTGCTGCGGACGGTTCGAGTCGCACGCCGCTGGGCCAGATGTTTGCTGCGGACGGTTCGAGTCGCACACCGCTGGGGCAGATGTTCGCCGAGAACGGCGCCAGCCGCACGCCGCAGAGCCAATGGCTGCAAAGCCAGAGCGCCTGATTGCTCATCACCGTCATATAGAAAAGGTGACTCACCATGTACCTCATCGCGTTTCTTGGCGGTCTGCTGACCGTGCTCAGCCCCTGCATCCTGCCGGTGGTGCCGTTTCTGTTTGCCGGTGCGCAGCGTAGCCGCAGTTCGATCCTGCTCATCCTCGGCGGCATGGCCCTGACCTTTGCGCTGATCTCCAGCCTGGCGGTGGTCAGTAGCGAGTGGGTGATTCAGGCCAGCAACACCGGACGCCACGTCGCGCTGATCGTGATGAGCGTGTTCGCCCTGTCGCTGATCTCGGCGCGCATCGGCGACTGGCTGACCCGACCCTTTGTGATGCTCGGCAACCGTCTCGACCCGCAGGCACAAAACAAGGCCGGGCCGCTGGGCTCGATCATGCTCGGTGTCGCCACCGGGTTGCTGTGGGCCCCGTGCGCCGGGCCAATCCTGGGCGTGATTCTCACTGGCGCCATGCTGCAAGGGGCGAATGCGCAAACCAGCCTGCTGTTGCTCGCTTATGGCGCCGGCAGTGCCTTGTCGCTGGGCGTGCTGATCTTCGCCGGTCGTGGCCTGGTCAACCGCTTGAAACCATCGATCCCGTTTACCGGTTGGTTGCGTCGCGGTGCCGGTGTCGCGGTGCTGGGTGCGGCTGCGGTAATTGCCACGGGTTTCGATAAAATCTTGCTGGCGAGCACCTCTTCCGAAGGCGTAGCCAGTGTGGAAAAAAGCGTTCTTGAAAACGTGCCGAAAGTCGTCGACTACCTCGTCACCAAGGTCCGTGCGGACTCGCCGATGGAGGAGGGCAAAGGCTCGATGCCGCCGCTGACGGGCGCGGTGCAATGGCTGAATTCGCCAGAGCTGAGCAGCGAATCCCTGCGCGGCAAAGTGGTGCTGGTGGACTTCTGGACCTACGACTGCATCAACTGTCAGCACACCTTGCCTTATGTGAAGGACTGGGCGAAAAAGTATGAAAAGGACGGCCTCGTGGTGATCGGGGTTCATACGCCGGAATACGGCTACGAGCGGATCATCGATAACGTCAAGGATCAGGTAAAGAAACTCGGCATCACCTACCCGGTGGCGATCGACAATAACTACGCGATCTGGCGCAACTTCGATAACCAATACTGGCCGGCGCATTACCTGATCGACGCCAAGGGGCAGGTGCGTTACACCCACTTCGGTGAGGGGCGCTACGAGGCGCAGGAGCAGATGATCAGACAACTGCTGGATGAGGCCAAAGCCCCGGCAGCCTGATCAGCGAAACCAATGGCTCAGAGGTCGCGGACCATGAGCCATTGCTCGTTTCCCCAGGCTTGAAAGGTTTCCAGTACTTGCCAGCCACGTTTGGCGTAGTAATCCCGCTGGGTTTGCGTATGCAGGTACAGACGTGGCCAACCGCGATCTTTCGCCTCCTGACAAACCCCTTCAATCAAGCGTTCCGCCAACCCCTGTCCGCGGGCGTCAGGGCTGACGAACACGCAGGCCAGCCAAGGTCCGAGATCAGGCCGCTGGGCGAGGTCGGTACGAGCCAGTGCGGCGCCACCGATCAACTGCTGATCGTCGAGGGCAACGAGGCAAGGCCAGTCACCATTGCTTTGCCCTGCGGCGAATTCGCGTTGCCAATCGGCGAGTGGCTGGTGAGCGTATTCGTAGGAGAACTGGCTGTGAATCCATTCGGCATAGCGGTCGCTGTGGTGCAGGTGATCGGCTAGCCAGACGAGGTGCGGTGACATCGGTCGAGTCCTTTCCTGAATTGAGCGTGCATGAAAGACCAATCTTTCCGTGCAGGCAATCGTCGAGGTGTTTCAAGCGCTTGACAGATTGCCACCATTCATCGGCAAACGCCCGATTTTCGGGGCTCGGCAGACGATTGGCAGGGACGCCGATCAGCCGTAGCGCGATAGTGAAACTGGCAGGGCGTTGCCAAGGATCCGCCCCCTGTTTGATGCCTCAGTCACTGTGTAGCGGAGCACCAAAGCATGAGTACCCCGATTGATCTGACTGCCCTCAAAGAACGCCAGAAAGTGGCGTGGGCCAGTGGCGATTACGCCTTGATCGGCACCACGTTGCAGATCGTCGGTGAGAACCTCGCCGAGGCCTGCGATCTGCGATGCGATGAGCAGGTGCTGGACGTTGCTGCCGGCAATGGCAATGCCACGCTGGCGGCAGCGCGGCGCGGTTGCCTGGTGACTTCGACTGATTATGTTCCAGCGTTGCTGGAGCGCGGACAGGATCGGGCCCGGGCCGAGAATCTGGACGTGACGTTTCAAGTGGCTGATGCCGAGGCGTTGCCATTCGCTGATGAGAGTTACGACGCGGTGTTGTCGACCTTCGGCGTAATGTTTGCGCCGGATCAGGCTCAGGCGGCGGCGGAGTTGGGCAGGGTTTGTCGGCGGGGCGGGCGGATTGGTCTGGCGAACTGGACGCCGGGTGGTTTCGTGGGGCAGATGTTCAAGGTGCTCGGTCGGCATCTGCCACCGCCCGCCGGTGCGCAACCGCCGTCGAACTGGGGCACGGAGGCGTGGCTGCATACGCATTTTACTGACCAGGATTTTGTGATTGAGGTGACGCGCCGGCATTTCAATTTTCGCTATCGTTCGGCGGCGCATTTCATCGATATTTTCCGCCATTGGTATGGGCCGGTGCACAAGGCTTTTGCGGTGTTGCCGCCGGAGGGCGGGGAGGCACTGGAGGCGGATCTGACGGAGTTGCTTGAGCGCTTGAATCGGGCGGGGGAGGGATCGTTGGTGGTGCCGAGTGAGTATCTTGAGGTGGTGATTGGCAAGCGTTGATGCTGGTCTTTGAGTGCATATCCATTGCTGCGGTAACGGCTGCTTAGGGTTCCGCCCTTACGGCGGGTCACCTTTTTCAAACGCCGGAGTGCCGGCCCAGCAAAAAGGTAACCCAAAAGGCTTGCTCCTGCGTTCGGCCCTCGCAGGCTCGGGTCCCTTCGCTCCGGGACCGATCCGGGCGCAGCGGCTACGGTTTGCTGCGCTGCACCTCCTTCCGCTGTGTCTGGCTGCGCCAGACGGTCGCTGCGCTCCCACGCCCGGATCAATCCCTCCACTCAGCCTTCCGACGTCGCCGGTGAGTCAAAAGCAAGATCAAGGGCACGCGAGCTAACGCTCATTGTTGAGTGGTTAGAAGCGGGTGGTTGGCTTGAGATTTTTGGTGGGGCTACCCCTCACCCCAGCCCTCTCCCGAGGGAGAGGGAGCCGATTTTGGTTGGATTTGAAATTTGTATTCAACTCGGTATCGCATGTCGGTGTAACTTTCGCATCCACTCCGATCAGTCCCCTCTCCCTCCGGGAGAGGGTTAGGGTGAGGGGCTTTTGATTTTCAGGCTCAGTTCAAGCATGAAAAACATGCGGTCAAACTGTGGGAGCTTGCCTGCGAGCGATGGCGGCCTTACACCCGACCAATTTCCAGTCAATGCCGCCTATTTCACCTGCCCCCGATCAACCCACTCCAGCGCCGTGCGCCAGATGCAGATCCCCAGAAAGTAAGCCGACATCAGCAGCCACACCCCCATGACCATCGGGTTGATCTGCGGATGGTTGAGCACCAGTGACAGGCTGCACAGCAGCCAAATCGCAGTGACGGCGATGTTGATCGGCATGAACCGGCGCACGCGGAACGGATGCAGGAATTTCATCCGGGTGACGGTCAGCACTGCCAGGCCGATCACTGTAAGAAAGGTGATCCACGGTCCCGGGCCGATGATGTACAGGCACAGCGCAACCACGTTCCAGGCGGCCGGGAAGCCGACGAAGTAGTTGTCTTTGCTTTTCATGTTGACGTTGCAGAAGCAGAACAGCGACGACACCAGAATCAGCGATACCGTCAGCAGCAAGGTGTAGTCGGGCAAGGGGATGTAGCGGTAGATGAACAGCGCCGGGATGAATACGTACGTCAGGTAATCGATCACCAGGTCGAGGATCGAGCCGTCGAAGCTCGGTAGCACCGATTGCACGTTGACCTTGCGCGCCAGTGCGCCGTCGAGGCCGTCGACGATCAGCGCCACGCCCAGCCACATCAGGCAGTGGGTCGGCTGGTTTTCCAGCAGGGCGAGGGTCGCCAGGAATGCGGTGACCACGCCAGTCGCGGTAAAACCATGGGCGCCCCATGCTTTGAGCCTGGCGATGTGTATGGTCGATATCACGGGAGCGTTCTCCAGAAAGTGCAGCTGGCCGGGTGTCGCCCTTGGAAGCAGGGCGCCGGCGAACCGGGTCGGGGTTGCAGCTATCGACCGGTTTGGCCGGGATAAGGTTCACGCTCCATCAATCTTAGCCGGGCGGTGAAAAAATTCCTCGACAAGCGCCGCCAGCGCTCAAGTGTCAGCCAAACGGTGCTGGCGCTATGGCTGGCGGGGTCTATCGTTGCCTGACGCAGTCACGGCCAACGCCTGAGGATGACGTCATGAACACCAGTGATTTGCTTGAACAGTTGTTGCGGGGCCAGGCCTCGGGGCGGCAGTCCACGGGGGCGTCTGCCGGGGATGGTCTGGGTGGGCTCGGTGGTTTGCTCGGCGGACTTTTGGGCGGTGGCCAGGCCGGTGGCGCTGGCGCGGCGGCATCCGGCGGGCTCGGCGGTTTGCTCGGTGGCTTGCTTGGCGGAGGCAGTGGCGGATTGGGCGGTGCTTTGGGCGGGGCGCTGGGGGGCGGCAGTCGCGGTCGTTCTGGCGGCACTAATTACGCCGCACTGGCATCGCTGGGAATGATGGCGTATCAGGCTTATCAGGCCTGGCAACGCAGCCAGGCCAGTGCGGCGCCGCAACACATTCCGCAAACGGCCGATCTGCTCGCCGGCCCGCAAATCGAAGAGCACAGCCACGCGGTCCTGCGTGCGTTGATCGCGGCGGCCAAGGCGGACGGCCGAATCGATGATTCCGAGAAACATTTGATCAGCAGCGAAATCGGCAAACACACCAGCGATCCGCAGCTGCAGCAATGGCTCGACGCCGAAGTCGCCAAGCCGCTGGATCCTGCCGAAGTGGCGCAATCTGCGCAGGGTGACCCGGCGGTGGCGGCAGAGATGTATCTGGTCAGCGTCATGCTGGTAGACGACCAACAAAACGCCGAGCGCAGCTACCTCGACGAACTCGCCGCCGCCCTCAACATCGACCCCGATCTGCAAGTGTATCTGGAGGCGCAGACCAAAGGTCAGGCCTGAGCCCAGAAGGCAAAACACGCGAACAATCAAAGCCCTTGGCGCTCCATCCGTCAGGGGCTTTTTCAGCTCGATTGAATTTTTTTCACGGCGCATCGCTCTTCTGCATAACAGAGCCAGTCTGCAATCGGTGCGCCCATGAACAGGAATCTCGACGACTACAACCGCATGCGCGATTTTTCCGCGACTTCGGAACCGGCCGCGGTAAAACGCTCCGGCCGTAAAACCGCGAAGGATCACGCCTTGCAGTTCTGCATCCAGAAGCACGACGCTTCGCACCTGCATTACGATTTTCGCCTCGAACTCGACGGCGCGCTCAAGAGCTGGGCGGTGCCGAAGGGGCCGTCGCTCGACCCCAAGGTCAAGCGTCTGGCGGTGCACGTCGAAGATCATCCGCTGGATTACGCAACCTTCGAGGGCAGTATTCCAGAGGGGCATTACGGCGCTGGCGATGTGATCGTCTGGGATCGCGGCGTGTGGATTCCCCTCGACGATCCGCAAAAGGCTTACGCCAAAGGCCGGCTCAAATTCGAATTGCAGGGAGAGAAGCTTGGCGGTGTCTGGAATCTGGTGCGCACGCACATGCCGGGCAAGAAAGAGCAGTGGTTTCTGATCAAACATCAGGACAACGCCGCGCGCCCCCAGGATGACTACGACGTATTGGTTGCCGAACCGGACAGTGTTTTAAGTGAACGCACGATCGTCGCCAGCCCGAAAAAAACCGCCGAACAGGCCAAACCGCTGAAAAAAGCTCCGGCGAAACCGCGCAAGCAGGCCACCGGAAAGCTCACCGGCGCACACAAGGCCAAGCTGCCGGCGCAACTCAAACCCGAGCTGGCGACGCTGGTCGACAGTGCACCGGAAGGGCAGTGGAGTTACGAGATCAAGTTCGATGGTTACCGGATCATGGCGCGCATCGAGGGCGATCAGGTGCAACTGTTTACGCGTAACGGCCACGACTGGACGCACAAACTGCCGCAACAGGCTGAAGCCTTGGCGGCATTAGGTCTGGAATCAGCCTGGCTCGACGGCGAGATGATCGTCGCCAACGAGCAGGGCGTGCCGGATTTTCAAGCGCTGCAAAACGCTTTCGAAGTCGGGCGCAGCGGCAACATCGTTTATTACCTGTTCGATTTGCCCTATCTCAACGGCGTCGATTTGCGCGAAGTCGCGGTCGAGGAACGGCGCGCCGCACTGGCGACCATTCTCGGTTCGCAGAAAAGCGAGTTGCTGCGCTTTTCCGAAGCCTTCGAAGAGACTCCGGACGCGCTGCTCAACAGCGCCTGCCAGATGCAAATGGAAGGTTTGATCGGCAAGCGCCTCGGCTCGCCTTATGTATCTCGGCGCAGCAGCGACTGGATCAAGCTCAAGTGCAAACACCGGCAGGAGTTCGTGATCGTCGGCTACACCGATCCGAAAGGTGCGCGCAGTGCCTTCGGCGCCTTGCTGCTCGGCCTGCATGATCGCGACAGCGGTGAATTGCGCTACGCCGGCAAGGTCGGCACCGGGTTCAACGAAACCACGCTGAAAAGCATCTTGGCGCAACTCAAACCGTTGCAGGCCAAAAGCGCGGCGGTGGTCAACCCGCCCAGCGGCTTCGAGGCCAAAGGCGTGCATTGGCTCAAGCCAAAGCTGCTGGCAGAAGTGGCGTTTGCGGAAATGACCAAGGACGGCTCGGTGCGCCACGCCGTGTTCCATGGCCTGCGCAACGACAAACCGGCCAAGGCCATCACCGAGGAGCTAGCGAAGCCTGTGAAGACTGTCGAAAGCAAAACTGCCGAGAAGAAACCCGCGAAGAAGACCGCTGCCAGCAAGCCCAAGGCTCCAGGTAAAAAAGCCGCGGCGAGCAAAACCGAAAGCGCACCGTCGCAAGCCAACCTGGCCAACGGCAAGGTGCGCATCACCCACCCGGAGCGGGTGATCGACGCGGTCAGCGGCACCACGAAAATGCAGCTCGCCGAGTACTACGCCAGCGTCGCCGAATACATACTGCCGCACCTCAAGGATCGCCCGGTGGCGCTGGTTCGCGCCCCGGACGGGATCGCCGGCGAGCTGTTCTTCCAGAAGAACGCCGAGCGCCTGGCGATCCCCGGCATCAGCACGCTCGACAAAGACGTCACCGGGCAGCCGGTGATGATGATCAACAGTGCCGAAGCGCTGATTGGCGCGGTGCAGATGAGCACGGTCGAATTGCACACGTGGAATGCCACCCAAACCGATCTGGACAAGCCCGACCGCTTCGTCCTCGACCTCGACCCGGACCCGGCGTTGCCGTGGAAAAGCATGGTCGAAGCCACAGCGCTGACGCTCACCGTGCTCGATGAGCTGGGGCTCAAGGCATTCCTGAAAACCAGCGGCGGCAAGGGGATTCACCTCGTTGTGCCGCTGACTCGCAAGCACGGCTGGGACGAGGTCAAGGATTTCAGCCACGCCATCGTCAGCCACATGGCCAAGCTGTTGCCGGACCGTTTTTCAGCGGTGTCCGGGCCGAAAAACCGCGTCGGCAAGATCTTCATCGATTACCTGCGCAACGGTCTGGGCGCCACCACCATTTGCACCTATGCGGCGCGCGCGCGTGAAGGCATGCCGGTGTCCGTACCGGTTTTCCGTGAGGAAGTGGCGGAGATCAAGGGCGGCAATCACTGGAATATTCACAACATCCATGAGCGCTTGGCCGAGGTTGGTGAAGCGCCGTGGGCGGACATGAAGAAAACCCGTCAGACCATCACCGCGCAAATGCGCAAACGCGTAGGCATGAAAAAATGATCAGGCGTCGCGCAGCAAGTCGTGGGCGTTGAGCAGTTCGAAGGCGATCGCCGGGTTGTTGTTCAAGCCTCGGCGAATCGCCGTCGGGATCGCTTTGCGGGTTTTGCGGCACAGCCCGGGCAGATCGTCGATGTCGATGTCGATGCCGAGCATGGTCCGCACCTCATGGAAGCCCGGTGAGACTTCGACTCGGATACCCAGTTGCTCATACATGCGTTTTTGCAGATGACGCAGATCGTCGAGGTCTTTGAGTTGTTCCAGACGCGCCAGCAGGACTTTTTCTTCGTTGCGGGTCAGGCGCAGGATGCGTAGATCCGCGCCGGGCGTGTCCAGCAACGGATCGCGCCCGCAAACGCAGGCGCCGGGTGGGCAAGGGGAGCGCAAGGGCGCGGTGGTCGTCATGGCCTCCATCATAGAGGCCGTCGGACCGTTTTGCCTATGTGCGTGAGGCAGCCGTCCATCGGCCGCCGTCTTCCTGAAAACTAAGGTTTCAGGCCTTCGTAATGCACCAGAATCGCGTTGGCGAGGTCTTCATCGCTGGCGTTGAGGCCTGGGTTGTCCTGGCGCACCTGCTGCAGCACCGATTCAAGATAAACCCCACGGATGGCCCCGCCACTGGCGACGAATGCAGACACGTCGTCGCGGGCTGGAATGACCATCTTGTCATCCTTGAAGGTCGAGTACAGCGACGCGGAAACACCGGCCGAGGTGGCGACATCGCCCGCGTCGACACGGGCCAGCGCCGAACCGACCGGCAGGCAAAGGAGTAGAGATGAAACGAGCACTAACTTGCGCATGACGGTGTTCCTCCGAAGGCGCGAAGCAAAAGGGAAGGGACTACATAACGTCAGAGATGATCGGCGCGCGGGAGTTCCGTGAGCGGCGAAAACGCAGCGGCAAGGAACCGGGTAAAACGGCGAAAGGTCTACCGCTTGCCCGTATTGTTTGAGAGTCGATTTTGATGCTCCTCAGAGTCAGCGACAACGTTGCCCGCCCCGCCGACACGCGAATCGAAGCCGCCTTGCTCGGTGGATTTGTCCTGCTGGCCATCGCTCTCGGCATAGCTCCGCGAAGCCGCGTCGACTGGCTGCTGGAAAATGTGCTGGCCGTGGCGTTGGTGTTAGCCCTGGTGCTGGCATATCGGCGGTTTCGCTTGTCGTCCTTTTCGCTGGTGATGATCTTCGCTTTTCTGTGCATCCATGAAGTCGGCTCGCATTACACCTACTCGCGGGTGCCCTACGATCAATGGAACACGCTGCTGACCGGTGTCAGTGTCAACAAGGTCCTGGGTCTTGAGCGCAATCACTATGATCGGCTGGTGCACTTGAGCTACGGATTGCTGATGGTCTGGCCGATGCGCGAAGTGCTGCTGCGCCTGACCCCGTTGCGCGGCGTCTGGCTGGTGCTGATGACCTTGAACGTGGTGCTGGCGACTTCGGCGTTGTACGAATTGATCGAGTGGATCGGCGGCGCTTATCTGGGGGATGACACCGGACAGGCCTTCGTCGGCGCGCAGAACGATCCCTGGGATTCGCAGAAGGACATGGCCCTGGCGCTGGTCGGCGCCGGGCTGTCCTTGCTGATGTTGGCAGGCGGGCGTCGGGCGCCGCGCTAAATCGTCAGATCACTCCGCAGGCCATGCGATCGCCGCCACCGCCCAGTGGCTTGGGCATGTCGGCGTGGTTGTCGCCGCCGGCGTGAATCATCAGGGCGTGGCCCTTGATCTCGGAAATTTTCTTCAGGCGCGGGGCCAGCACCGGATAATTGGCGACACCGTCAGCCGTCACATACACCGCCGGCAGATCACCCAGATGGCCGTCGGCGTAGGGGCCAAGGTGTTTGCCGGTTTTCGCCGGATCGAAGTGACCGCCAGCGGCCAATGCCGCGCCTTTTACGCCATCCTTCACGCCCGCTTCGCAGCTGCCGTTTTCATGCACATGAAAACCGTGAATACCGGCCGGCAGCGATTTCAGCTCGGGCGTGAACAGCAGACCGTAAGGCGTCTCGCTGACGGTGACCGAGCCGATCGCCTGCGGCGCACCGTCGGCGCTGACCAGATTGATCGCGACTTTCTCCGTTGCTGCTTGTGCGGTACCCATTGCCAGGGTACCGAGCAGACCAAACCATAATGCGCGTTTCATAAGCGTTTCCTTCAGCTGCATGAATGTTCGAAGCGATGGATTCATAGCCTGCCAGCATTAACCGGCGATGAAGGTGCAATCCATCGGCGCTGCAGCGTGTGACTGGCTGCCCGATCGAAAAGTTTTGCCGGATTCAAGTCGCCGCTGACATCAGCCGATACGCTCTGTGTCGGCAGTTCCATGCAAATAGGCTTAACTGAAATCCGACAAGCGCAATCCAGCGTGCCCACGGGAGATTCCACGGTGTCGATCAAACTGCGTTTGGTGTTGCTGATTGCGACCAGCCTGCTGACGGCGCTGATCGTGAGTCTGGTCAGTTATGTCGGCAATCTGCGGATGGCCACGGCCGTCGGCGATAACACGGTGAGCATGAGCGCGCTGCGCAATCACATGGAAGCCGACATGATGCACGATGCCCTTCGCGCCGATGTTTATTCGGCAATGTTGGTCGGGTTGGGCAAAAGCAGTAGCACGGCGGCGCAGGTGCGTGATTCGCTCACCGAGCACGCCGGGCATTTTCACCAAGTGCTCAACGACAATCTGAAGCTGCCGATCAACCCGACATTGCGCACGGCGCTGGAGCAGATCAAGCCGAGCCTCGACACCTACATCAACACCGGCGAACGGATTGTCGAGCTGGCGCTGGACAAACCCGAAGCCGCCCTGCAGCAACTCGGCACCTTCAACACGGCGTTCAGCCAGCTCGAAGAGCAGATGGCAGCGCTGAGCGAACTGATCGAGTCCAACACCCAGCACACCGCCGAGGTCACGGAAGCAGCGATCCGCAGCGCCAATATCACCCTCGGCGTGGTGTTGCTTGCCAGCCTGCTGTTGCTGCTGGCGCAAGGTCGCTGGGTCATACGCAGCATCACCGGGCCGTTGCAAACCGCCAGCCGGATTGCCGAAAGCATCGCCCACGGCAACCTCAGCGAGCCGATCGCCGAGCCGTCCGGCAAGGACGAGGCCAGCGTGCTGATCCGCACGCTGGCGACCATGCAACGCGATCTGCGTAACATGATCGAGGTGGTTCGGCGCAACGCCCACGGCGTCAGCGGCATGAGCGAACAGCTCAGCCAGGGCTGCCACCAGGTTGCCGACAGCAGTCAGCAGCAAAGCGTCGCCGCCGGCACCATGGCCGCAGCCGCGAGCCAGATGACCGCCAGCATCGAAGAAATTACCCGCCACGCCGAACGCGCCTTGAGCATGGCCAATCAGGCCGAAACCCTGGCGAAAGAGGGCGGCGGGGTGATCCATCAGGTGGTCAGCGATATGGACGATATCGCCCGCTCGGCACAACAGTCGGCGCAGGTCATTCGCACGCTGGATCAGGAATCGGAAGCCATCTTCAACATCATTCAAGTGATCAAAAGTATCGCCGATCAGACCAATCTGCTGGCGCTCAACGCCGCGATCGAAGCAGCGCGGGCCGGCGAACAGGGGCGCGGCTTTGCCGTGGTCGCAGACGAGGTGCGCAGCCTGGCAGCGCGCACCAGCGCCTCGACCCAGGAAATCGCCGCGATGGTTGCACGGATTCAAAACAGCACGCGTGAGGCGGTCAGCAGCATGGAGGCCGGTGTGGCGCAGGTTGATAAAGGAATGGCGGTAACCGCCGAGGTCGAACGGGCGATTCGCGAAATTCTTGACGCGACCTTGAGCACCACGCAACTGGTCAACGACATCACCCGCACGATCGGCGAGCAGAGCCAGGCCAGTAACGAAATTGCCCATCAGGTGGAAATGATTGCCGGGATGTCGGAAGGCAACAGCCGGGTGATCGGCCAGACCGCGACGACCACCGACGAGTTGTCGAGCCTGGCGGGACAGTTGGCGCAGTCGGTGGATCGGTTTCGGTTGTAGCCAGAAAATGGTGGCGTCCAGGCTATTGCTATCGCGAGCAGGCTCACTCCTGCAGGTGTGCGGTGTTGATGAGTTTTGCGTAGACGCCGCCGCTTTCTGTAGGAGTGAGCCTGCCCGCGATGAGGCCAGCCCGAGCAACATCAAATCAGGCTAGATAATCACGATCAAAACTTGAACGCCTGTCGCCCAATCAGCAACCACTTGCCCTGCTGCTTTTGCCAGATCTGAAAGTTCTCGATCTCGGTCGGCACCACCTCGGTCCCCTTCAACGCCTGCGCCGAAAAGTGGTTGCGCACCAGCGCGGTATCGCCGGACAGCGTGATGGTCTGCTTTTGCATTTCCAGAGTCTTGAACGCGCTTCGGCCAGTTTCGATGTCGGCGATGAATTCCTTCTTGTCCTGGACCTTGCCGCTGGAATGGCCGTAGGTCAGGTTGGGGGCGGTGAGGGCGTTCAGTTCGGCGATGTCCTTGTGCAGCATCGCCTGCGTCAGATGGTCCACGGCCTGGGCGACGTCTTTTTCCGCCGCAGCAGGCGCGGCCATGGCGTAACCATTGAAGGCGCAGAGAAAGCCGATCAGAAGTCGGGTCTTGGTCATTGCGGTATTTCCTTGTTGTTATGGGTTGATGACTGACTTGGCTTGTATTCATCAGTCATCGTACAACGTAGCAGAATACCCAGCGATCAGTCAGCACTTTGCGCCGCTTCATCGTCATTGGAAAAAGCCGTGAGGCGCAGAGTCATGTTCGGCCGCTGTCAGCCGATAAAGCGCTAGTGGTGCAAAACGACTTTCAAGTCGGGAACAGACGCGCGGGTTTGCCCTGACGTGATATTCTGCGCGCCAACTTGGTTTGACCTTATTCAGCCAGCATGCCTGCGGGCGTGCTGGCAGGATCCCTGTCGCTCAAGTAGCTGAAGCCAATAATGATAAGAAGTCAGTTCAGAAGGGACATCAACTGAGGTCGATGCGGCATGTCGGCCTTGTGTGCCCACCCGTCAAAATTGAAGTGTGCCGGAATCTGCGACGCCAGCCTGAGCGTCATCAAAGCGGATCGCATGCTGATAACAGCGGCGGGCGGAAGGCGTTTTATCATAGGTGCAACAGATGTTTAAGAAAGTGAACACAGCCTTGCTGGGTCTGGCTTTGGCAATGGGGATGACATCCGCCAATGCTGACGAAGCAAAGAAAGTCGACGTCCTGCTGATCGGCGGCGGCATCATGAGCACCACCCTGGGTGTGTGGATCAATGAGCTGGAGCCGAGCTGGTCGATGGAAATGGTCGAGCGCCTCGATGGCGTCGCCCAGGAAAGCTCCAACGGCTGGAACAACGCCGGTACCGGCCACTCGGCACTGGCCGAGCTGAACTACACCCCGGAAGACGACAAAGGCAACGTAACGATCCCGAAAGCCGTCGAGATCAACGAAGCGTTCCAGGTGTCCCGTCAGTTCTGGGCCTGGCAGGTTCAGCAGGGCGTTCTGAAGAACCCTCGCTCGTTCATCAACACTACACCGCACATGAGCTTCGTGTGGGGCGATGACAACATCAAGTTCCTGAAAAAGCGCTACGAAGCCCTGCAGGCGAGCCCGCTGTTCGCCGGTATGCAGTACTCCGAAGACCCGGCTGTGATCAAGAAGTGGGTCCCGCTGATGATGGAAGGGCGTGACCCGAACCAGAAAATCGCGGCCACCTGGAGCCCGCTGGGTACCGACATGAACTTCGGCGAAATCACCCGCCAGTTCGCCGCGCACCTGCAGACAAAGCCTAACTTCGATCTGAAACTGTCGAGCGAAGTCGAGGACATCACCAAGAACGCCGATGGCACCTGGCGCGTCAGCTACAAAAACCTCAAGGACGGCACCAAAACCGAAACCGACGCCAAGTTCGTGTTCATCGGCGCTGGCGGCGGTGCCCTGCACCTGCTGCAGAAGTCGGGCATTCCTGAAGCCAAGGAATACGGTGGCTTCCCGGTCGGCGGTTCGTTCCTCGTGACCGAAAACCCGACCATTGCTGAACAGCATCTGGCCAAGGCTTACGGTAAAGCTTCGGTGGGTTCGCCACCGATGTCGGTTCCGCACCTGGACACCCGTGTCCTGGACGGCAAGCGCGTGATCCTCTTTGGCCCATTCGCGACCTTCAGCACCAAGTTCCTCAAGGAAGGTTCGTACCTGGACCTTCTGACGAGCACCACCACGCACAACATCTGGCCGATGACCAAGGTTGGCATCAAGGAATACCCGCTGGTCGAGTACCTTGCCGGCCAACTGATGCTGTCGGATGAAGACCGCATGAACGCGCTCAAGGAATACTTCCCGAACGCCAAAGCCGAAGACTGGCGCCTGTGGCAAGCCGGCCAGCGCGTGCAGATCATCAAGCGTGATGAAGCAGCAGGCGGCGTGCTGAAACTGGGTACCGAAATCGTTGCCGCTCAGGACGGCTCCATCGCCGGCCTGCTGGGCGCATCGCCAGGCGCGTCGACCGCTGCACCGATCATGCTGAGCGTGCTGCAGAAAGTCTTCAAAGACAAAGTCGCCTCCCCTGAATGGCAAGCCAAGCTGCACCAGATCGTTCCAAGCTACGGCACTCAGCTGAACAGCGATCCGGCCAAAGTGGCCGCGGAATGGGCTTACACCGCCAGGATCCTCGAACTGCCGACGCCTCCGGTGATCGGTCAGGCCGCTGCTCCGGCTGCCGGCGCTGCGGCTGAAAAAGCCCCGGCTATGAAGGACAACGCTGCACGCGACATGGCGCTCTAAACACACGCCTGACGCACAAAGCCCACTGCACCGGTGACGGTCAGTGGGCTTTTTTGTGCCTGCGCTTCAAGCCTTGGCTTTGGCCAGATAAGCCCCCAGCCGCTGGCCCATCTCTTCACCCAGCGCCTGCAAGCCGCTCAACGGCCGCACCATCACTTCAAACTCGACAATCTTGCCGTGCTCATCGAAGCGAATCATGTCGATGCCTTTGAGCTCTTTCGTACCGACCCTGGCACTGAATTCGAGAATCACATTGAGCCCATCGGCACTGGCCAGCTCGCGGTGATATTGAAAATCCTCGAAAACCTCGAACACCGTATTGAGGATCATCGACACCACTGGCGCGCCGGGGTAGGGCGTGTGGGCCATCGGTGAGCGAAACACGGCCTGGGCGTCGAGCAATTCGGGCAGGGCGCGCAGGTTGCCGCTGCGGATCATCTCGTGCCAGCGCTGCAGGGATTCGGCGACGGGGGCTTGCAGGGTCAGCTCTGTCATGGAGGCTCCGGTTTTTTTTGTTGGTCTTCAATGGCACTGACTGTAGATCACCCAGGCTGCAAGAACATCCTGATGTGCCGAGCTGAATACCAAACCATCGCCCATGCGGATCAGATGCGCGTCTGATCCGTATTTTTTCGCTTTATCTGACGCTGTAACCGGTTCAGTCAAGCGCTCACAATGCCCCGGCAGTGCGGGCACCCGCGACGTTCCTTCATCCCGAAGCGTCCAGTGCACTGCAAACCCGGCATTGAGGAGAGCAAGATGAACAAGATGGCGATTTTCCTGGGTGGCTTCCTGACACTGACCATTCTGATCGGTTTGCTGGCGACTATTTCTCCGGTCTGACGCGCCCGCAGTTTTTTCGAACTCCGCCATGTTCGCGCTTTCAGTTGCAGTACAGGGCCATGCCAGCGGCCCCACGGACTGTAAAGAAGGAGCGAGACATGCGTTGCACAACCCCGCACGGACGATGGCTATCGATGGGCGTGCTGCTGACGGCATTGACCGGTTGCGCGATGAGCAACACCAAATCGCCGGTACAGACGCCCGGCAAAGCCAAGGCCTCCGACACGGAACTACTTGAGACCGGCGCACAGTGGCTGCAAGACAAACCGCCGATTCGCGCCTTGAACCTCTACCTCGACGGCTTCCACTTCTACAACGGGCACCCCGATGTGCAAATGGAGGCGCACCACTATTGTTCGGTGCTCAACGAAGAAGTCTTTCAATGCGTGATCTATGACGGCAACAGCGCCGACGCGAAATTGATGGGCGTCGAATACATCATCAGCCAGCGCCTGTTCGCCCAATTGCCGGCCAGGGAAAAAGCGCTATGGCACAGCCATGCGCACGAAGTCACGTCCGGCCAACTGGTCGCCCCGGGCATTGCGCAAGTCGCCGAAACCCGGCTGATGGAAAAGCTCGCCAACACCTACGGCAAGACCTGGCACACCTGGCATACCGATCAGGACAAGCAACTGCCGCTCGGCGTGCCGCAATTGATGATGGGCTTCACGGCCGAGGGCCAGGCCGATCCGCAGATGGTGCAGCAACGCGACCAACGTCTGGGCGTCGACACCGCGAAAAACAAAACCGCCCGCGCCGCGATCAAACCGGCGCCCATCGAACAGGGCGCCGATGCCTGGAAAAAGGGCAATGCGGTGCAACTTCCCGACCCGACCGGGCACACGCATCTGATGCCGCGCCCGTCGACCGGCAGCGATGAGAATGCTCGGGGGACGCAGCCCAAACCTTGAGTAACCATCGGTAGGTACTGCGTTCGGTCGCTCCCACAGGGTTTTCGGCTGCGCACGAAATCTGTGCTCATCCCCAATCTCTGTGGGAGCGAGCCTGCTCGCGAAAGCGGTGGGTCAGCCACCGCCGCTGCGGCGACTTTCCATCCCCTCCGGTTTGCCCATGTCCAGCAATCGTCTTTCCATCAAGACACTCTCAAGTGCCTGGCGCTCGACCAGCGCCATCTGGTGCTCGCGCTTTTTCAACTCCAGCAAAATGGGGCTGGACCAGGTGCGGTAAGTCTGTTCGATGTTGCGGCGGGACGTCATCAGTCTCTCCTTGATCAAGAGCCCGGTATTGCGGGCAGGGGCTCAATCCGATGAGGAGTTAACGTTAGACGACAATACCGCAAGTCGCGAATGCCCAATTATGTGGGTGGCTGGATTCCGACAGGTCGACTATGTGAAGCACGCGTGCAGAAGTTTTGAACATTCAAATTTTCTGTTCGTTCAGGGGGGTAAATTCAACGCTCCGGCTCTAGGAGAGTTCTTATCTCTACCTTTGATCTAAAAAGCAGTTTCAAAATCCATCCTTGTCGGAGAGTATGGCTTCTGTTTTCAATAATTCAGTGGTTGTTTCGTCGAATTTTCCATGGAGAAAATGGTTCATGACCATCAAGATCGAGGGAGTGATCGCCAGCAAGATTGGCTTTGCTTCTCACCAGAATTCTGTCCCGGTTCTCAGAGAACTGACCGTACACAACGATGGTGAATCTGATTACAGCGATCTTGAGCTGGACCTTGTTGCGGATCCTCCCTTCCTTGAAGGGAAGACTTGGCGTCTGGATCGACTGAATAAAGAATCGACGTTGCACATTTCTGATCGAAATCTGACGTTGAACGCTGCTTATCTCGCCGACCTGACGGAAAGTCTCAGCGCGACTCTTGTGCTGCGCCTACGTTGCAACGGTGACGTCCTTAATAGTCAAATCTTTCCGGTTGAGCTTTTGGCAAGAAATGAGTGGGGAGGCGTTAACTCGATGCCGGAGTTGCTGCCGGCGTTTGCTATGCCAAATGACCCTGCGGTAGATCGGGTACTTAAATCAGCCTCTGATGTTCTCCGCCGCGCTGGCAAAGCGGATGGCATCAACGGTTACGAAAGTAAATCCAGAACCAGAACCTGGGAGCTCACTTCCGCTATTTGGTCTGCAGTCTGCGGGCTTAAATTGAGCTATGCGCTGCCTCCGGCAAGCTTTGAGAATTATGGCCAGAAAGTCAGAACTCCAAGCCTCATATTGGAGGGGGGCGTGGCAACATGCCTGGATACGGCATTGCTTTTTACAGCAGCATTGGAGCAAGCCGGACTGAATCCACTACTGTTGCTGACAAAAGGTCACGCTTTTGCAGGCGTTTGGTTGCAGCCTCAAGAGTTTTCTCAATTGATCACGGATGAGGCTTCAGCAGTACGAAAACGTATTGATTTGAAAGAAGCTCTGGTTTTTGAAACTACTCTCGCAACGCAATTTCCAGTCCCAAATTTCAGTCAGGCGATTAGTACCGCTGAAAGGCAGGTCAACGATGACGATTTCATCATGGCGATTGATATCCATCGAGCACGCATGCAGCGTATTCGTCCTTTGGCAGCGTCAATTCCAGCGGCCAAATCAGATGTGATTCAAGAGTCGGAGGTGGCGCTGGAGGCGTTGGAGAACGCGCCATCTTTACCGGTCTTTGACGTGGAAATTCCTACCGAGGCAGAAACACCTGCCGGTAAGCTGACATTGTGGCAACGCAAGCTTCTCGACCTGACCACTCGAAATCGGCTATTACATTTACCAGACAGTGCTAAAGGCGTTCGTTTGATTTGTCCTGAGCCCGCTGAGCTGGAAGATCAGCTAGCCAGTGGAAAGCGTATCAGGATCGTTTCTATACCGGATCTTGAAGCTGGAGGTAGAGATTCGGCACTTTATGAACAACAAAATCGACAATCGCTCAGAGACGAATATGCTCGCAGTGCATTGTCTCGTGGTGAGGTACTGGCAACTCTTGAGAAAAGCAAGCTTGAAGTAGCGCTGATTGACCTGTACCGGAAAGCTCGAAGTGATCTTGATGAAGGCGGAGCAAATACTCTCTTTCTTGCACTCGGGTTTTTAAAGTGGAAAAAGTCGGCGGACGATCCAAGAACCTATTCTGCTCCTTTGATTTTGCTACCCGTAAAACTTGATCGTAAAAGTGCGTTGTCCGGTGTGACAATGACTTTGCTTGAGGATGAGCCTCGCTTCAATTTGACCCTGCTCGAACTGTTACGACATGACTTTGAACTCATCATTCCGGGGCTTGAAGGTGAACTTCCCACCGACGATAGTGGCATTGATGTCGCTGGAATCTGGAATACAGTGCGCCGTGCCATCAGGGATGTACCGGGTTTCGAGGTCACCACGGAGCTCGTGCTGGGTACCTTCTCATTTGCAAAATATTTGATGTGGCAGGATCTGGCTGCTCGATCTGAGCAGCTTCTGAAAAGCCCGATGGTCAAGCACTTGTTGGAGCGAAGTATTGGTGGTGAAGGCTTTGCTACGTCAGGGGAGTTTCCGCAGCCTCACGAGTTGGACAGAAAAGTCAGCCCGGCAGATCTTTTCACACCGTTGCCAGCAGATTCCTCCCAGTTGGCAGCAGTCGTTGCTTCCGCCAGCGGTTGTGATTTTGTTCTTGATGGCCCCCCTGGCACCGGTAAGTCACAAACCATCGCCAACATGATCGCCCACAACCTGGCTCTAGGTCGCAGGGTCTTGTTCGTAGCAGAAAAAATGGCCGCTTTGGATGTTGTCTATCGTCGGCTTGAAGAAAAGGGGCTAGGCGAATTCTGTCTTGAGCTGCACTCCAGCAAAACATCCAAAGTGGAAGTCCTCAAACAACTGGAGCGTGCTTGGGATGTTCGCGATGCATTGACCGCTGACGAGTGGGCTTTAGAGGCAGCCAAACTGCACAAACTCCGAAATCGATTGAACGAAGTCGTGGGAACCCTGCATCGTCGACAACCTAATGGATTGACAGTCCATCAGGCTATAGGTCGTGTCGTACGCGATGGGGTCGCCGGTTTACCGCGTATCACATGGCCTGAGGGAACATGTCACGACGCGGACGATTACGCGCGGCTGCGTGATCTTGCCCGGCGTCTTGACCTCAATAGTGAGGCCGCGCGCAATTTGTCAGCTGACTTTTCGCTCATCGCTCCCACCGAATGGTCAAACGGCTGGCAAGAGTCGATCACTGCAGTATCCAGGGAGTTGCCGGGTGTCATTGAACGACTGAAGATTGCCTGTGATCACTTGTTGAGAGCCACCAATCTTCCCCTAGCTGTTACGAGCGGGGAGGATATCGAGCGGTTTTGCCAGTTTGTTGCATTATTGGTAGATACGCACGGTATCGATCTCTCTTTTGCATTCACGTTGAATGCAAGTGCCAAGATCGCTGCAGCCAAGAAAGCTGTGCATATCCTCAAAAATTACCAAGAAATTGAACAGTCGCTGTCGGTGCGTTACGCCTCGGAGGCCTGTCGCACCATCAACCTCGAACAATTCAAAAACGACTGGGAAACTGGCAAGACCAAGTTTTGGTTCCTCGCTACTTTAGCCAAGAAAAAGGTGGGAAAAAACCTTGCGGGTCAGGGCGGAGCGGTAGGACTTCCGAGCGTAGAGGAGGATCTTGCCCGGCTCTTCGAAATGCGTGATCTGCTCATGTCACTGGACAGCTTGGCTGCGGATATAAACGCTGTACCTGGATGGAGCGGAGTTTCTAGTGATCAATCCGCGATGGCAGTAGCCTGGGAACTCGCTGAACGCCTGAGAACGTTGATCAGCTCGAACGCAGAGTCCCCTGAAGATCTTATTGCACTGCGGGGAGCCACTCAAAAGCTCGTCGTAGAAGCCAATGAGTTATTGGGCGGGGGTGGTTTTATCGCAGCAGCGCTTCACCAGTTAATAGATGCATTGGAAGCGTTCAGTCAAACGAGCAAACTCTTCAATGAACTGAGTAACCGCCCGGTAGAGGGCAAATTAACAATTGAGTCATTGCTCAGTGCGTCCAGTGCTATTTCTCGTCATGAGTTTAAGCTGAAAGCGTGGTGCGATTGGTGTCGGGTGCGTGAAGAGGCAATAGCATCCGGGCTTCAACCGTTAAGTGATGCATTGGCAATTAAAGGGTTGCCAGAGGGCGGGACTGTAGACGCGTTTGAAACATCTTATGCAAGCTGGTTTGCAAGGGTGATGATCGACGCCGAGCCGTTGCTGCGTAATTTCGTGCCAGCAGAGCACACTAGCGATATCGAGGCATTTGTACGTCTGGATGAGGATCTTTCCAAGCTGACTGTTCGATACATTCGAGCGAAACTGTGTGGATTGATCCCGTCGAAAAACGAGATCGGCAAGCAAGGTGGTTTCGGCATCTTAAAGCACGAGCTGCAAAAAACACGTCGGCACAAACCCGTCCGACAGCTCGCTGTTGAGATGGGCGATGCAATGTCGAAACTCGCTCCTTGTATGCTAATGAGCCCTCTTTCCATTGCGCAATATCTTCCAGCGGATCTCGCACTTTTTGACTTGGTGATATTCGATGAGGCTTCGCAGATTGCTCCATGGGATGCCATCGGATCAATCGCGAGGGGCAAGCAGGTAGTCATTGCGGGTGATCCCCGTCAGATGCCTCCAACCAACTTTTTCAATCGCGCCGCGTCTGCCGCAGAAGATGATACTGCTGAAGACATGGAGAGCATTTTGGATGAGTGTCTAGGCGCAGGTATCCCAAGCCATAGCCTCAGTTGGCACTACCGGAGTCGCCACGAAAGCTTGATCGCTTTTTCGAACAATCGCTACTACGACAGCAATCTCATCACCTTCCCTGCGGCTGAAACGCGTGCCAGCGCTGTGGAGTGGCGACGTGTTGATGGCGTCTACGCGAAAGGTAAGGGCAGGCATAATCAGGCCGAGGCCGAGGCCATCGTTACCGAGACTGTGAAGCGTTTGATGGATCCAGCGTTTGTAGCGAGCGGTCATACTATTGGGATCATTACTCTCAATAGCGATCAGCAAAGATTGATCAACGACCTGTTGGATAGGGCACGGCAACAATTTCCGCAGATCGAACCGTTCTTCCAGCATGACATTGCCGAACCCGTCGTCGTTAAAAATCTGGAAACAGTGCAAGGCGATGAGCGCGATTTGATAATGCTAGGTATCGGGTATGGACCAACCGAACCGGGCGCGCAGGTTATGTCGATGAACTTCGGTCCATTGAACAAAGAAGGCGGATGGCGACGTTTGAATGTGGCGATAACCCGGGCCCGCAGGGAAATGATGATTTTCTCATCTTTTGATTCTTCGATGATTGATTTAAATCGCACCAACGCCCGCGCTGTTCGTGATCTGAAGCACTTCATTGAATTTGCCCAGAGAGGGCCAAGAGCACTCGCGGAGGCAGTGCAAGGTTCAGTGGGGGGGTATGATTCACCCTTTGAGGAAGCTGTTGCTCAAGAGCTGAGACGAAAAGGCTGGCAAGTCGTGCCGCAAATTGGGGTATCTCGTTTCCGCATTGATCTAGGTATCGTCCATCCAGACAGGCCTGGCGACTATCTGGTTGGTGTCGAATGTGACGGTGCAACCTATCACAGTGCGGCTACCGCTCGAGATCGTGACAAAGTTCGTAGTGCAATTCTTCAAGGTTTGGGCTGGAAGCTGGTTCGCCTCTGGTCTACAGAGTGGTGGATTGACAAGCCTGGCGCGCTGGACCGATTACATGCATCTCTTGAAGCTCTTTTGGAAGAGTCCCGCGCATCCGGACTTGTTAGTGAAACAATTGAAAAGGAATCATCCATGCCTCATTTGTCATTGGTGCACAGCGCTGCATTAGCAAATGACGTGGAGAAAGAGGGCGTTTCTATTGCATCAGAGAGTGCTGCTTCTAACGAACTACCTCCAGAGCTCAAGGTCGCGAAGTCGTTTGCACTGCATGGCTCACCCGCCATTAAAGATGTATATCGTGTAACCGATTTCACGAGCGTGGGTGACAGAATCAATGCAGAGGCATTTTACTCACCTGAATATGATGCGGTTCTCGCTGAGCTGATTGCACATGTGTTATTGCAAGAGGCCCCTATCCTCGATTCAGTGTTGGTACAGCGTGTGGCCCGAGCACATGGCTTTCAACGCTCTGGGCGGCTTATTAGAGAGCGAGTTCTCGACCTGACAGAACAAAATCATTATCTGAAAAATGATCCAGTTGATGGTCAATTTGTTTGGCATTCGAAAAATGATATTGCTGGGTGGAACAAATATCGGTTACCAGCGACATTGGATGATGGAAGGTCAGTGGAGGAGATCGCCGCTGAGGAAATACTGTTGGTTGCCTCTTTGATATCCGCCGGCGATATGCCTTTGGAAATTGCCAAAACCCTTGGCGTGAAGCGTTTGACTGGAGCGGCACGTGAAAGAATAGAGCTCGCAATCAAATCGATATCTGATTTTTAGAGATTCGATGCATTAAAGCGTAAAGGAGAGCATGGCGGTTGCCCGCTCTCTCCTTTTTGCGCGCCATTACTTCAGGCTGGCGCCTGCACGAAATGACCACGGCGGCGCAGGTCAAGGCCCTGAAGGAAAAACGCATCGATGCTTGCGTGTTTCGTGTCGGTTATGACGATCCGCAGTTGCGCAATGAACTGTTGATCTACGAGCCGATCCACGTGATCATGCCGGCGGACCATCCGCTGGCCCGGCGCGCGGCGCTGGCCCCGGCGGATCTGGCGCAGGAACCGTTCGTGGCGCTGGAGTTGAAGCAGTCGCGGTTTGCCAACTTTCTCTATCAGTGCTGCGTCCAGGCCGGCTTCACCCTGCAGATTCGCCAGCAAGTGATCGAGGTGCAAACCTTGCTCAGCCTGGTGCGCGTCGGCGTCGGCGTCGGGGTGGCGTTGTTGCCGACGTCCATCGAGTAGTTGGCGCCGCCGGGGCTGGTGTTTCGCCGCATGACCCCGGCGCTGCCGGAAGTGCCGCTGTATGCGACTTACCGCGCCGATGATGCTTCGCCCGTATTGAAACTGTTCCTCGACACCTTGCGTGAGCTGACCGAAACGCCAGATCGACACTAAACCTGTGGGAGCCAGCCTGCTGGCGATGAGGGTGTGTCAGGCCGAACACTGGCTGGATGACACACCGCCATCGCCAGCAGGCTGGCTCCCACAGTGATCTGTGTTGTCAGGAGAAAAAAGGGCTCCAGCGGGGATTTTGCGGTGCGTCAACCTGACCCCGCACGAACCCGAGCCGCTGCGGTCGTAGTCTTCACCGAGCCGCCTCACTGTGTGGAGATCCAATGAGCCAGGAAGTCCTGACCACCGAAACCAATCGTCGCCAGTTGCAGCAAATCATCGCCGGGCTGTCCGACGGGGTGATTTTGCTGGAACTCGATCAAAGCATTCTGTGGGCCAACGAAGCGGCGCTGGCCATGCATGGCGTTAGCCGCATCGGCGACCTGGGCAGCAATGCCGAGGAATACGCCAAGCGGTTCAGCCTGCGCTATCGCAACAATCACACGTTGCCACCGGAGAACTATCCGATCAGCCGCGTTGCGCGCTGCGAGATGTTCAGTGACGTGCTGATCGAAGTCTCGCCCGCCGATGACCCGGAGCGCATCTGGGTGCACAGCGTGCGCAGCATGGTGCTGACCGACCGTTTGGGCCAGCCCGAGTCGCTGGTGCTGATCATGAGTGACGTCACCGACTGGGCCAACGCCGAGCAGCGCTTCGAAAAAACCTTCAATGCCAACCCGGCGCCGGCGGTGATCTGCCGCCTTAGCGATTTGCGCTATATCAAGGTCAACCCGGGGTTTCTCGAAATGACCGGCTACAGCCGCGAACAAGTGATCGGAACCTCGGCGTACGAAATCGATATCTTCGAACAGGCCGAGAAACGCGATCTGGCCATTCAGCGCCTGCGCGACGTCGCGACCATCCCGCAGATGCAGGCCGAACTGCGCCTGCCCGATGGCGGCAGTAAACAAGTGATCGTCGCTGGGCAACCGCTGTTGCTCAACGATGAGAATTGCATGCTGTTTTCCTTCGTCGACATGGAACCGCGGCGCAAGGTCGAACTCGCCCTGCGTCAGAGCGAAGAGCGTTTCGCCAAGGCGTTCCGCCTGACCCCGGTGCCGATTCTGATCTGCAGCGCAGACCAGCAAGAAGTCATCGACGTCAATCAGGCGTTTCTTGAAACGCTGGCGTATGAGGCTGATGACGTCCTCGGTAAAACCGTCACCCAGTTGAAGTTCATCGATGATGAAGGCGAGAGCACGCGGCTGCTCGCGGCGCTGGCAAACAATGCTCGAGTAGACCGGGTGGACGTGCGCGTGCGCAAGCGCGACGACGAATTGCTCGAGTGCGCGGTGTCGGCGGACACGGTGAAGATCCACGACACGTCGTGCTATCTGCTGGTATTGATGGACATGACCGAGCGCAAGCGCTCCGAGCTGGAACTGGTCGCCGCGATTGAAGAGGTGATGAAGGATGCGTCGTGGTTCAGCCGCACGCTGATCGAAAAACTGGCCAACGTGAAGAAGATCAATTCGCCGCAGTTGCCGAGCGCGTCGTTCACCGATTTGACCGCGCGCGAACGCGATGTCCTGGGGCTGATCTGCGAGGGTCTGGCAGACAAGGAAATCGCCGCACGGTTGAAGCTCGCGCCCAACACCGTGCGCAATCATGTTGCTACTGTGTACTCCAAGCTCGACGTTCACAGCCGCAGCGAGGCAATCGTCTGGGCCCGAGAACGCGGGTTGTTTTCCGGAGAGTGGGGTGCCAAGGGGCAACGCTAGGGGTGCAAATGCACTAGTGATTCGGGTGCAAATTCGTGTATTGGCCGTCGAGTTCAGTTCTTAGGCTTGTGGGGTGCGGTACGAGCCTTTTCAGGCACGGGATCGCGTCCCCTTCGATGCAGCCAAAGGAACAACCCAAATGATGAGTCTTGCACAGTTGCGTGCGCAGCTTGAGTGCAGTTTTGCGCCGCGGGCCTGTGAGTGTTCGGTCGATGGCGATCATTCGCTGACGGTCAAGCTTTACCATATGGACTCGGGAGCGGTGGATCTGGTGATCAGTGGTCTGAATCTCGATAAGTTGCGCACACCGGAGTCGGTGCAAGCGCTGGTCGATGAATTGCGCTATGAGCTGGAAAGCAATTCGTTGCGCTCATCGGCAGATTCAGGCTGTTGATCTGGATGTGCTTCTGTGGGAGCGAGCCTGCTCGCGAAGGCGTTCGACCTGGCAAGCACTTTTCCAACCATTCACTTATGCAAATCCCAACGCAAAATCGACAGCCCTGACCCGTTCAGACAGCCTGTTTACTGGCACTTACGAGGGTCTCGGCTATAAATAATGAGTCGTCAGGTTTTCCGTGACCGGTTGGGTCGCGGGAATTCGTCTCTCATTCACCGCGGGTCGTCCTATGAACCATTCTGGGAATCGCGTGTTGCCGTTGGCTTTTCTGTTCGTGTTGCTGGCCGGTTGTGCCAGTCCACCACCCCCAGCGCCAGTGGCGCCGCCACCACCGCCCGAGCGCACCTGTCAGGTCATGGAAAACACCGAGGTTGCCGGTGACATGTACGTGGACGGGCAGGTCACTCGGCACATCACCACCACTCGTTGCATCACTCAGTAGCAGCGGCGCACAAACCCTGCGGAAACGAGCGCGCTCTTTTCCGCAGGGCTGGCATTTGTCTGAATAATCAGATCAGGACAGGAAACCGCCGTCCACGTTCAGCGCCACACCGGTGGTGTAGCTCGATGCATCGCTGGCCAGGTACAGCACGGCGCCAGCCATTTCGCTTGGATCGGCGACGCGCTTGAGCGGGATCTGCGTCAGTGCCTGTTTGAGGATCGCATCGTTTTTCACCAGTGCCGAGGCGAACTTGGTGTCGGTCAGGCCCGGCAGCAGGGCGTTGCAGCGGATGCCGAATTGCGCGCATTCCTTGGCGAACACTTTGGTCATGTTGATCACAGCCGCTTTCGTCACCGAATAGATGCCCTGAAAGATTCCCGGCGAGATGCCGTTGATCGAGGCGACGTTGATGATGCTGCCGCCGCCGTTTTCGCGCATCAGCTTGCCGGCTTCGACCGACATGAAGAAGTAGCCACGGATGTTCACGTCGACGGTCTTTTGAAACGCCCCCAGGTCGGTGTCCAGCACGTTGCAGAACTGCGGGTTGGTCGCGGCGTTGTTGACCAGAATGTCGAGGCGGCCGAACTGTTCCTTGATCCCGGCGAACACTTGGGCAATCTGCTCCATTTCACCAATGTGGCAGGCCACGGCGGTGGCTTTGCCGCCGGCGGCGATGATCGCGTCGGCGACATGCTGACAGCCGTCGAGCTTGCGGCTTGAAACGATCACGTGGGCGCCTTGCTGGGCCAGCAGCTTGGCGATCGCTTCACCGATACCACGGCTGGCGCCGGAGACGAAAGCGATCTTGCCGTCGAGGTCGAACAACTGAGTCTTGGACATAAGGGTTCCTTGGTGTGGGCCGTCAGAGGCTCGATTTGGCGATGACCTGCAGGCTCATCTGCTCCAGCAGTTTGTTCATGTGAATGAACTGCGCGAAGCGTTTGTCCTGGGTCTGGCCATGGTAGAAGCGGTAGTAGATCTGCTGCACGATACCGGCGAGGCGGAACAGGCCGTAGGTGTAGTAGAAGTCGAAGTTATCGATCTGGATGCCCGAACGTTCGGCGTAGTAATCGACGAACTCACGGCGGGTGAGCATGCCCGGCGCATGGCTCGGCTGGCGGCGCATCAACTGCACGGGCGCCGGGTCGTCAGCTTGTATCCAGTAGGCGAGGGTGTTGCCCAGATCCATCAGCGGATCGCCGAGGGTGGTCAGTTCCCAGTCGAGCACGCCGATGATCTGCATCGGGTTCTGAGGGTCGAGGATGACGTTGTCGAAGCGATAATCATTGTGGACGATGCTCGATGTCGGATGGTCGGCGGGCATCTTGTCGTTGAGCCAGGCTTTGACCTGCTCCCAGTGCGGCGCATCCGGGGTCAGGGCTTTCTCGTAGCGCTCGCTCCAGCCTTTGATCTGGCGGGCGACATAGCCTTCAGGTTTGCCCAGATCGCCCAGGCCACAAGCGTTATAGTCGACGCGGTGCAGTTCGACGAAGCGGTCGATAAAGCTTTTGCACAGCGCTTCGGTCTTCGCTGAGTCGAGACTCAGTTCCGGCGGCAGATCCGAGCGCAGGATGATGCCCTTGACCCGCTCCATCACGTAGAACTCGGCGCCGATCACCGATTCGTCGGTGCAGTGCACATAGGCTTTCGGGCAGTACGGGAAACCGTCGCGCAATTGATTGAGGATGCGGAATTCGCGGCCCATGTCATGGGCGGATTTGGCTTTGTGGCCGAAGGGCGGACGCCGCAGGACGAATTCCTGCGCGGGGTATTCCAGCAGGTAGGTCAGGTTCGACGCACCACCGGGAAACTGGCTGATTGCAGGAATGCCGGTCAGGCCTGGAATGTGCGCTTTGAGGTACGGATCGATCAGGCTGGCATCGAGTTCTTCGCCGGAGCGGATACGGGTGGACTGGTCAGTAAGCGCCATGCTTATCCCTTCTGCTTATTTTGGAGGCCAGACATCATTGGCTAATCTAATGGCACGCTCGTGCAGCGACAAGCGTGGGTCGGTCTTATAGGTTAGCGTGTTGCCCGATAATCACCTTTGGGAATGAGCCCTCCCTTCCGGTCGGAAGGGGCCTGCAGGCGTGGGCTGTTGGCGATGCAGAATCCGGGTTGGCGATCTTCAGGAAAGGCGCTGGTCGTTGAGTCGGGGCGGGAGGGAAACGGGGGTGAGCACCGCTTGCCCGGAGAAAAACGCCACAAGGTTTTTCCCGACCAGCTCCACCGTACCCTGCATGGCTTCCGGTGACAGACCGGCAACGTGCGGGGTCAGCAACACGTTATTGAGGGTTTTCAAGGCATCGGGCACTTGTGGCTCGTGGTCGAACACATCGAGGGCGGCACCGGCGATTCGCCGTTGTTCGAGAGCCGTCATCAGATCTTCAGTATCGATGACACTGGCACGGGCGATATTGACGATGAAGCCATTCGGGCCCAGCGCATCGAGTACCGAGCGAGTAACCAGGTGCTGCGTGCCAACGCCACCCGGCGTCGCGACAATCAGAAAATCCGCAGCCCGTGCCAGCTCGGTCGGGGTCGAGCAGAACGCGTAAGGCACATCGTTTCGCACCTGACGGTTGTGATAACTGATCGACATGTCGAAACCAAGATTGGCCCGTTTGGCGATCGCCATGCCCACTGCACCAAGCCCGAGAATGCCCAGGCGTTTGCCGGCCAGCGACGGACGCATGATCTTCGGCCATTCACCACGGCGTACGGCGGCATCACAACGGGGTATATCGCGTACCAGCGCCAACAGCATCGCCATCGCATGGTCAGCCACTGACGAGGCGTTGACCCCGGCGCCATTGGTCACGGTAATCCCGCGATCACTGGCCGCCTGCAAATCCACTTGCTCGTAACCGGCGCCAATCACGGTGATGATCTTCAGCGCGGGCAGGACGGCGATTTCCTCGGCGGTGAGGCCCAGCGGACCACGGGTCAGCACTGCGTCGATGCGGCTGCCGTGGCTGGCAATGGCTTGTGCACGTTCGGCAGGTGTGGGCGCGAGAATCAGGTGAAAACCCTGATGTTCGAGAATCGGCAGATAGTCATTGATGGTTTCAACCAGTACCAGAACGGTTGCGGGCATTGCACGGCTCCTGAGATCAATGGCGGGTGGGTCGCGAAAATCGTTTCAGCGTGCTGAATCCGCCGCGTTTTGGCAATCATGATCATTCGCGCAGTCGTGCATTGATTCTGGACGGCTTCGGGCAAGAAGCAAGGCGTAGCAGCACAGCGGTGAACCGCTGTGCTGCCGGGCTCATTGGGCTGTCTGGGCTTTGGCTTGTTCGGCCAGCGCGATTGGCTTGAAATCGTAGGTTGGGTAAAACTCGGTGCGATAACTGCCCCAGGCAGTATTTTCCAGAGCGAGGTTCACTTCTGCCAGCCGGGAGGCCGGGAAGCGCACGGTGACCACTTGGCCGATGCCCATCATGATGTTCCAGCTCACCACTTCGACGCCGGCCGGCGGGAAGGTCTTGTAGAAGCCCTGTTGCGCGAGCTGGGCCTTGAGTTCGCTCAGCGGGCGGGTCTGATCATGCTTCAGAAAAACCGTCAGCATCATCGCATTGTCAGCAGTGGCGACGGCATTTTTTGCCGGTTGGCTGGCGGCTTGCGCGTACACCCCGGCGCAATACACCGAAGAGGCCAGTAGCGTCGACATAAACAGGGTTTTAAGTGCCTTTTGCATATTCATTCCTTGTCTTGTTGTGTAATGGCGGACCTGGTTTGTACGGTTCCGGTATAAGGTGCGTGGACGACATGAATACGTACAGGCGGATTGGTTTCAATCATGTCGCGAGGTACTTCCCGGGAGTAAGTGAATTCCTGGTCATTCAATGTTTCCAAGCGTCTGACAATGGTCTTGATCGGCCCCATGTCGGGTACAAGAACGTGCTGTTTCTGATCGCCAGTGACAAAGAAATAACCACCGCCACCGTTGTTGTACTTTGACTCACCTGTATCGGTGTAAAAGAATTCGTATCGATTGCGTTCGGGATCCCACGTCGATATACCCACAACGCCGGGATACTTCGCTTTGACGTCGGTTTCAGGGGCGCCGTCGATATAGACCTTGGTGGTCAGCCATCGCGGCGAGGAGCCCAGCTGGCGTATGTCGGTGGCTTGAGCAGCGCTGAGGTGTGGCATGGAGAGTGCCGCCAATAACAGACCAATAATCGTGGGCTTGTGCATGCTGCGTCCTCTTTATCGAATTCAACGATTGCTTGCTGTTGGTTTTCTAATGCAGGGCGTGAAGGATGTTGGTGTGGTTTGAAAAGTAATTCAATGGTTCGGTAGTTGCTTGTAACAAATGGCTTGTATTTAATCTTGGGTAATATTTTGTTGTGATTGTTATGGGTGGTCTGAGTTGTAGGATTATTCTGACTTATCGATAGGATATAAATGTTTTTGTGGGTGATTACTGTCATCCTTTCCGCGTTTTAGGTGCGGGCTGAATAAACGCTGCGTCAGTTTTGATAATGAATTTACTAAATGTGTCATCAACGCTATTGACCAAACGCCCGGAGCGCTGGCTCAAGTAACGTATTGCGCAATACCATTGCCAAACGACCAGTTCTCCTTCTTCACCTCGATCAGATTGATGAACACGTCTTCCAGACGCACCGCCAGTTCAGCGTGCAGGTTATCGGCGATGGTTTTGAACAGCAGTTGCTTCTTCTCCACCGACCGTCCCTCGCTGATGGTGATCTGAATGAACACCACGCCGTCGCTGCGCTGAATTCCCAAGTACTGAGGGTCATAAACGAGGTGCTGGGCGTCGTGCTCGGTGAGGATCTGAAAATTGTCATGTTCCGGCACATCGATGCAGCTGCGCAGGGCGGCATAGATCTGTTCGCCAATACGCTTTGCGAACTCGGGATTGGGGTTTTGCTGAATGTCGACGCGAACCAGTGGCATGAAAGGCTCCGGGAAAATGGCGGGCATCTCTGACACTAGATCAAGCGCGCGACATTGGCAGGGTGTTTGGTCTGGAATATGAGGGATTTTGCGTATGAGCTGGATTACAGAATGCCCGGATTTTGCCTACGTAGCGGGCAGATCCGTCTGCTAGCCAGCAGGGGGTAAAACCGAAATGATGAGTGGCATAAGGCGCGACGCCGATCGACGCTATAGCGCTCAGGCGCATACCGCAAAAAGCCAGGGACGGCGCATGTTTGTTGATGATCGCGAAAGCGCAGAAATTGAAAAGCTACAAACGGAAGCACAGAAACTTGGGGCGGAGAGACGCAAACTGCTGGTGGAGGAGGCGAAGTTGAAAAGGGAGACGTTCTTTTATCCCCTTGTGGCCGGCGCTGCCGCTCTGGCTGCGCTCACCACTTTGTTCGGCTTTTTCCTCAAACCGTAAGTGATAGTCGACAGAACCACGTAGCGACCAACCGACCCAGATAAGAGGCCAGTATGAACTCGGAACAACGAAAAGCCAGGATTGAAAAGCTGTACCAGGATGAGTTTGATTTCAGAGAAGCCATGAAGCCTTTTCACAAGGCTGAGATGCGGGAAACAATTGTTCTTTTTGGTGTGGGAATGCTGATCGCTGCGATCGGTATCGCCTTCGCATTGGTGCTGGTTCGATTCGTTTGAGGTGTAATGATAATCGTTGGGGCGTTTCGTAAACGACATCGTTCATATCTATTAACGACATTGTTGCGCTGAAAACGACGCCGGCCAGATCTGCACCGCACAACCATTCCTCAGCTAAGTCTTTGCTTCTGTTGATTTATCACGGAGAATCGCGCCCCTGTTTCGGCCGGAGCATGTCTGTCGGTTTTTTCCGACGCGTCCTGACCGAGTGGCAAGTGACCGGAATGCGGAGATCCGACCGGATGAATGATCAGGCCAATAGCGTCGAAGAGCGCTTTGATGCAGCAGCACCCGCTGAACTTTCGAGCTGGAATCGCCAGGACACCACCTGGATGTTGGGACTGTTCGGGACGGCCATTGGCGCCGGCACTCTGTTCCTGCCGATCAACGCGGGTCTGGGGGGCTTCTGGCCGCTGGTGATCCTCGCGCTGCTGGCGTTCCCGATGACGTTTTATGCGCACCGTGGCCTGACGCGGTTCGTGTTGTCCGGTCGTGAAGGCGCCGACATCACCGAGGTGGTCGAGCAGCATTTCGGCATCAAGGCCGGCGCACTGATCACGTTGCTGTACTTCTTCGCCATCTTCCCCATCCTGCTGATCTACAGCGTTGGACTGACCAACACGGTCGCCAGTTTCCTCGAACACCAACTGCACATCACGCCGCCGCCACGAGCACTGCTGTCGTTCGTGCTGATCCTCGGTTTGCTCGCGGTGGTGCGCTGCGGCGAGCAAGCGATCGTCAAAGCGATGAGCCTGATGGTCTACCCGTTTATCGTTGCGCTGCTGTTTCTGGCGGTGTACCTGATCCCACACTGGAACGGCGGCATTCTCGCCACCGCATCGCATGTACCAGCACCGTCTGAGCTGTTGCGTACCCTGTGGCTGGCGATTACGGTGATGGTGTTCTCATTCAACCATTCGCCGATCATCTCGGCCTTTGCGGTCGATCAGAAACGCCGCTACGGTCAGCACGCAGAGGAGCGCAGTTCGCAGATCCTGTCGCGCGCCCATGCATTGATGGTGCTGATGGTGATGTTCTTCGTGTTCAGTTGCGTGCTGACGCTGTCGCCGGAGCAACTGGCTGAGGCCAAGGCGCAGAACCTGTCGATCCTGTCGTACCTGGCCAACCATTTCAGTAATCCGACCATCGCTTTTGCGGCGCCGCTGATTGCTTTTGTGGCGATCTCCAAGTCGTTCCTCGGCCACTACATCGGTGCCAGCGAAGGCCTGAAAGGCTTGATCGTCAAGAGCGGCAAGCGTCCGGGGGCCAAGGCACTGGATCGCATCGTCGCGGCGCTCATGCTGGTGATCTGCTGGATCGTGGCGACGCTGAATCCAAGCATTCTGGGGATGATCGAGACGATTGGCGGCCCGGTGATCGCGGCGATTCTGTTCCTCATGCCGATGTATGCGATTCGCAAAGTGCCGGCCATGGCGCGTTATCGTGGGCAGGCGTCGAATGTGTTTGTAACGGCTGTTGGTCTGGTGGCGATTTCGGCGCTGGTTTACAAACTGGCCGTGTGAGTGATCGTTCCCACGCTCCGCGTGGGAATGCAGCCCCGGACGCTCTGCGTCCCCAGGCGTGACGCGGAGCGTCACAGGATGCGTTCCCACGCAGAGCGTGGGAACGATCAGCACCACCCTCGATCAGGCATAAAAAAACGCCGCTCATCTCACGATGGGCGGCGTTTTTTATTGCCTTGCAGCGTTAGGCTTGAACGACCGGGATCTTGGCGTTCGCAGCGGCTTCGCGGAACTCGGCGATCTGGTCGAAGGACAGGTAGCGGTAGACATCGGCCGCCATGCTGTCGATCTTGCCAGCGTATTCCATGTACTCCTCGACGGTCGGCAGGCGACCCAGGATCGAAGCAACGGACGCCAGCTCGGCCGAGGCCAGGTAGACGTTCGCGCCGTCGCCCAGACGGTTCGGGAAGTTACGCGTGGAAGTCGAGACCACAGTGCTGTTCGGCTCAACGCGTGCCTGGTTACCCATGCACAGCGAGCAGCCTGGCATTTCCATGCGTGCGCCGGCCTTGCCGTAGATGCCGTAGTAGCCTTCTTCGGTCAGTTGGTGAGCGTCCATCTTGGTCGGCGGCGACAGCCACAGACGGGTTGGCAGCTGACCCTTGACCTGCTCCAGCAGTTTACCGGCAGCGCGGAAGTGACCGATGTTGGTCATGCACGAACCGATGAACACTTCGTCGATCTTCTCGCCAGCAACGCTGGACAGCAGACGGGCGTCGTCCGGATCGTTTGGCGCGCAGAGTACAGGCTCGTTGATCTCGGCCAGATCGATTTCGATGACTTCGGCGTATTCGGCGTCGGCATCGGCTTCCATCAGTTCAGGGTTGGCGATCCAGGCTTCCATCGCTTGAGCGCGACGCTCCAGAGTACGCGCATCGCCGTAGCCTTCGCCGATCATCCAGCGCAGCAGGGTGATGTTGGACTGCAGGTACTCGGTGATCGACTCTTTCGACAGCTTGATGGTGCAACCGGCAGCCGAACGTTCGGCAGAGGCGTCGGACAGTTCGAACGCCTGCTCCAGGGTCAGACCTTCCAGGCCTTCGATTTCCAGGATGCGGCCGGAGAAGGCGTTTTTCTTGCCTTTCTTCTCGACGGTCAGCAGACCGTTCTGGATGGCGAAGTAAGGAATGGCATGAACCAGGTCACGCAGGGTGATGCCAGGTTTCATCTTGCCTTTGAAGCGCACCAGGATCGATTCCGGCATGTCCAGCGGCATCACGCCAGTGGCTGCAGCAAACGCCACCAGACCGGAACCGGCCGGGAACGAAATGCCCATCGGGAAACGGGTGTGCGAGTCACCACCGGTACCGACGGTGTCCGGCAGCAGCATGCGGTTCAGCCACGAGTGGATGATGCCGTCGCCCGGACGCAGGGAAACGCCGCCGCGGGTCATGATGAAGTCAGGCAGGGTGTGGTGGGTGGTCACGTCGATCGGCTTTGGATAGGCCGCGGTGTGGCAGAAGGACTGCATCACCAGATCAGCGGAGAAGCCCAGGCACGCCAGGTCTTTCAGTTCGTCACGGGTCATCGGACCGGTGGTGTCCTGAGAACCCACGGTGGTCATTTTCGGTTCGCAGTAGGTGCCAGGACGCACGCCCTGGCCTTCAGCCAGGCCACAGGCCTTGCCGACCATTTTCTGCGCCAGGGTGAAACCCTTGGTGCTTTCAGCCGGAGCTTCTGGCTTCTTGAACAGATCAAACGCCGGCAGACCCAGTTCGGCGCGAGCCTTCTCGGTCAGGCCACGGCCGATGATCAGCGGGATACGACCGCCGGCACGGACTTCGTCCAGCAGCACCGGGGTTTTCATTTCGAAGGTGGTGATGACTTCGTCGGTACCGTGCTTGCAGACTTTGCCAGCGTGCGGGTACAGGTCGATCACATCGCCCATGTTCATGTTCGACACGTCGAATTCGATTGGCAGTGCGCCGGCATCTTCCATGGTGTTGTAGAAGATCGGAGCGATCTTGCTGCCGAAGCAGAAACCACCAGCGCGCTTGTTCGGCACGTACGGGATGTCGTCGCCGAAGAACCACAGCACCGAGTTGGTGGCCGATTTACGCGAAGAACCGGTACCGACCACGTCACCGACGTAGGCGATCGGGAAGCCCTGGCCGCGCATTTCTTCGATCTGCTTCATCGGGCCGGTCTTGCCTTGCTCGTCCGGAACGATGCCGTCACGGGCCATTTTCAGCATGGCCAGGGCGTGCAGCGGGATGTCAGGACGCGACCAGGCGTCTGGCGCAGGGGAAAGGTCGTCGGTGTTGGTTTCGCCGGTGACCTTGAATACGCGCAGGCTGATCTTGTCGGCCAGCACCGGGCGCTTCTTGAACCACTCGCCATCAGCCCAGGATTGCAGCACGGCCTTGGCGTGAACGTTGCCGTTCTTGGCTTTTTCAGCCACATCGTGGAAGGCGTCGAACATCAGCAGGGTGTGCTTGAGTTCTTCGGCGGCGACAGGCGCCAGCGCGGTGTCGTCCAGCAGTTCGACGAGGGTGACGATGTTGTAGCCGCCCTGCATGGTGCCGAGCAGTTCGACAGCGCGTTTCTTGTCCAGCAGAGGGGAGGAGGCTTCGCCCTTGGCCAGTGCAGACAGGAAGCCGGCCTTGACGTAGGCGGCTTCGTCCACTCCAGGCGGTACGCGGTTGGTGATCAGGTCAACGAGGAAAGCTTCTTCGCCAGCCGGAGGGTTCTTCAGCAGCTCGATCAGGCCTGCTGTTTGTTCGGCGTTAAGCGGCTGGGGAACGATACCCAGGGCTGCACGCTCTTCGATATGTTTGCGGTAGGCTTCAAGCACAGTTATTACCCTCATCAGTGGTCCCAAATGGGTGTCCGGGACGCTCGTCGCGAAATGCTCGTACTCATGCGCTGCGTGGCGTTGTGGGCCACTTGGCCAGAATTACCGGGCATTCCTTACAGAAGCTGCTTTCAAAGTTTTACGCCTGCAGAACGGGGAGCTGATGAGGGTTGGCGTTGGGCTTTTCCCCGCTGGAAAAACCCTTCGCCAACACCGCTCTGAAGGAACGACTGTGCTCGTGACGCTTTGAAAACAGCTTCTAACGGACATTGGCGCCTTAAAAGGCTGGCTGATTCTACGGCAAAAAAAATTTAAAGGTAAGTCGCGCTCTATTGGACTTTCGTGGCAATCGGCGCGGTGGCAGCGAAGTCCCGGCGCGGCTTTGCCCCTGATGTCCGAGGGGTGATCAATGGACGACAAAGGGCTAACATGCCGGTCTGTTCCGCGTTTCAGTGCCTTGCCTACCTTATGCCCAATCAGACCATCAAGACTCCCTGCGTCGGCCTCTGCTCCACTGTTTACGGTGACTTGGTCTGCCGTGGCTGCAAGCGTTTCCACCACGAAGTGATCCACTGGAATGGTTATGACGAGGAGCAGAAGCGCGCGGTGTGGCTGCGTCTGGAGCAGTTGCTGTCACAAGTGATGGCAAGCAAGGTCGAGATCTTCGACCCGGCGCGCCTGCGCCAACAGCTGGAACAGCGCAAGATCCGCTTCGTGCCGCATCAGTCGGAATATTGCTGGGCCTATCAGCTGATTGCCCGCGGCGCACGGGTGATCGTTAATCTGGAAGCGTACGGGATGGTTTTGCTGCCGGAGTTTCGCGACTGGAACCTGCCGGAACTGCGCGATGCCATTGATCGGGAATTCTTCCTGCTGTCGGAAGCGCATTATCAGCGCTACATCGCCCCCGGGTTCCTCAAGGACGCCTTCGGCGCCTGAACATCAAAACTTCGCGAGCAGGCTCCGCTCCCACAGTGGATCGCGTTTCCCTTGTAGGAGTGAGCCTGCTCGCGATAGCGGTCATGCATTCAAAGAAGGTAGCGACTGACAGTACGCCATCGCGAGCAGGCTCACTCCTACAGGGGGCGCATTCCAAGCAGCGATTCAGTGTTTCACCGCCAGCTCCACCAGATGATCTTCAACCTCCTGCGGCTTGAGCACCAGCACGTCGCTTTCGAGCGCATCGAGCACCGCTTCGGCGGTATTGCCGATCAATGCGCCTGACAAGCCGCTGCGCGCCACGGTGCCAATCACCGTCACCGCCGCCTGCAGCTTGTGCGCCAGATAAGGGATCAAGACGTCCGCCGGGCCTTCTTCGATATGCAAATGCTCGTCGTCGACATCGAACTCGGCCTGAAACGCCCGGCACTGTTCGCGATATTTGGCTTCTATCGTCGATTTGAGCTGGAAGGTCGGATCTGCCGCCGAGAGCATCGGCGACGGGTGCGCGGTGATCACATGCAGGTGCGCCTTGGCCAGGCTGGCGATGTCGTAGCCGTGATCAATGATCGTGGTGTGCAGATGCCGGTGTTCGCCATCGGCATTGCCGACGTCGATTGCCGCCAGAATCACCCGGTCTTTCCATGACCCAGTGGTTTTCACCAGCAGCACCGGGGTAGGGCAGTGGCGCAGCAGTTTCCAGTCTGCCGGCGTCAGCAAGGCTTTTTTCAACGAGCTATCAGGGAAATGCTGTTTGATCACCAGTCCGCAACCCTCGGCCTGCTGCACATCGATGATGGTTTCATGCAGGCTCTCGTTCCATGCCTGTTCGGTGGTCACGCTATAGCCTTCGGCCAGCAGCGCAGCCTTGAGCACGCTGAGCAGACCGGCGTGATCGTGCTTCTTGTCGCACACCAGCAGATGCAGATGGGCCTGGGTTACGCCGGCGATCAGCTTGGCGCGTTTGAGCGCCAGGCTTTCCGCGTGTTCGGGTTCGATGACCACCAGGATGCTGCGAATGGCTTGCATGAGCGGAGTCTCCAGCAAAGAAAAGGCACGGCGTTGCACAACTATAGTTGCTGCGCGATCGTCTGCGACTTGATGCATATCAACGCCAGCCGCTGGTGGTCTGCGGGCAGGCCGGTATAATCGGCGCCCTTCGCTCGTAGACCTTTTGCCGTGAGCCCCATGATCCTTCCCGAAATCCACGAATTCCTTGGCTGCTGCACCCCCGACGCCTGGGTTCAGGCCGCCCTGGCCGATCAGGAAACCCTGCTGATCGATCACAAGAACTGCGAGTTCAAGGCCGCCAGCACCGCCCTGAGCCTGATTGCCAAGTACCATTCCCATGTCGACCTGATCAACATGATGTCGCGTCTGGCCCGGGAAGAGCTGGTGCACCACGAGCAAGTGATGCGCATCATGAAACGGCGCAAGATCGAACTGCGTCAGCTGCACGCCGGTCGTTACGCCTCGGGTCTGCGCAAAGTCGTGCGCAGCCATGAACCGGTGAAACTGGTCGATACGCTGGTGGTCGGCGCGTTTATCGAAGCGCGCAGTTGCGAGCGTTTCGAGGCGCTGGTGCCGCATCTGGACGAAGAACTCGGCAAATTCTACTTCGGCCTGCTCAAAAGCGAAGCGCGGCATTTTCAGGGTTATCTGAAACTGGCCTATCAATACGGCGAGGCGAAAGACGTCGCGCAGGTCATTGAAAAGGTCCGCGCCGCCGAGCAGGAATTGATCGAGTCGCCGGACGAAGAATTCCGCTTCCACAGCGGTGTGCCCGCCGCCGTTTGTTAAAAACTCTTAAAAACATGAAACATCAGCGAAAACCGGCCCCAGCGGCCGGTTTTTGCTGCCTGCGCCAATCGCTTGCCTGTTGATTGCCGCCATAATGCCGGCCACTTTCGACAAGGGTCAGATGGGCGTTATGGATAACCTGGGTTTTGGCAAAGTCCTGCTGGTGGAAGACGATGAGCGTCTGGCGGCGCTGATCGCGCACTTCCTCGAACAACATGGCTACGAGGTCCGCGTGGTGCATCGCGGCGATCTGGCCGTGGCGGCTTTTCTCGAATTCAAACCCAGGGTGCTGGTGCTCGATCTGATGCTGCCGGGGCAGAGCGGGCTGCAGGTGTGCCGCGAGATCCGCAGCGTGTCGGACACGCCGATCGTGATGCTGACCGCCAAGGAAGACGACCTCGACCATATTCTCGGCCTCGAATCCGGCGCCGACGATTACCTGATCAAACCGATCAAGCCGCCAGTGCTGCTCGCGCGGCTGCGCGCATTGCAGCGGCGGCAGGTGCCGGACAACAGCGTAGTGAGCTTTCTCGAGTTCGGTCTGTTGAGCATCGACCGCAGTTGCCGTGAAGTACGGCTGAGCGGCGAACTCATCGAGTTGACCACCATGGAGTTCGAACTGCTGTGGTTGCTGGCCAGCGCGGCGGGCAAGATTCTTTCACGCGATGACATTCTCAACCGCATGCGCGGGATTGCCTTTGATGGGCTCAACCGCAGCGTCGACGTGTACATCAGCAAATTACGCAACAAGCTCAAGGACAACCCGCGCGAACCGGTGTGCATCAAGACCGTGTGGGGCAAGGGTTATCTGTTCAATCCGTTTGCGTGGGAGCTGTAAATGCTGCGCTTGTTTCTCGGTTTGTTTCTGGTCATGACCCTCGGCCTGGTGGCGGCGTTGCAGACCGTCGAACATACGTTCAATGCGTTGCTCGACAATCAGATGCAGGCTTACAACCGCGAAGCGGTGCGTGGACAGGCGTGGTCGCTGGTCGATCATTTGCGCGGCACACAGGGGGCGCAGCGTGAGCAAAAACTCGACAGCTTACGCAAGCACTATGGGCTTTCGCTCAGCCTGGTCGAGGCTGCGCAACTGGCGCTGACGGCGCAGGAAAAAGCCGAGCTGGCGCAGAATCTGCTGGTGATTCGCGACGATTACACCCAGTTCATCAGCAACATCGATGGCGGCTCGCAATTGCTCAGCATCAAGCTGCCGCCGGAGCCGAGCCTGATGCCGTTCTACATCAGTGCCGCCTACGTCATGCTCGCGGTGCTGATCGGCATCGTGCTGTTTTTCTGGGTTCGCCCGCACTGGCGCGATCTGGAAAAGCTGCGCATGGCCGCCGAGCGTTTTGGCGCTAACGATCTGTCGGTGCGTATTCAATTGTCCAGGCGCTCGAACATTCGTGATCTGGCCGAACACTTCAACTTGATGGCGGCGCGCATCGAGGGCCTGATCGCCAATCAGCGTGAGTTGACCAATGCGGTATCCCACGAACTGCGCACGCCGATTGCGCGGTTGTCGTTTGAACTCGATCAGCTCAGACAGCAGCCCGGCGCCAGCCAGAATCGCGAGCTGATTGCCGACATGTACGCCGATCTGGGCGAGCTGGAGGAAATGGTTTCGGAGCTGCTGACCTACGCCAGCCTCGAGCACGGTGCCACGGTGATCAAACGGGAGAATATCCAGGCAGCCAACTGGCTCGACAGCGTGGTCGGCAGTGTCGCACTGGAGGCGGAGGCGGCCGGCATCGAGTTGTTGATTGGTGATTGCCGTGTCGACACCGTGCGCATCGAACCGCGCTTCATGGCGCGCGCGGTGATCAACCTGCTGCGCAATGCCATTCGTTATGCCGAGCAGCGCGTTGAAGTGACGTTGGTGCGCAGCGGCGACGTGTACGAAGTGCGGGTCTGCGATGACGGGCCGGGCGTGCCGATCGATGGCCGGGAGAAAATCTTTGAGCCGTTCTCGCGACTGGATGCCAGTCGCGATCGGCGCACCGGTGGCTTTGGTTTGGGCTTGGCGTTGGTGCGGCGGGTGTCGCAGTCCCATGGCGGGCAGGTTGAAGTGGGGGATTCGACGTGGGGTGGGGCAGTGTTTCGGATGACCTGGGCGCATCTGGATTGAAGACTGTGAGTCTCCTGTCGGGATTACGCCCCCCTGTAGGAGTGAGCCTGCTCGCGATAGCGGTGGATCAGTCAGTAATGGTGTGTCTGACCCACCGCTATCGCGAGCAGGCTCACTCCTACAGGGGGTACGGTTCAGCGGGTCACACCGAGGCGTTCATGCCACTGGGCAATCGATTCTTCGGGGTATTCAGCAAATTGCTGATCCTTGGCTTTCGCCTCGATTTCAACCCACGACGCTTTCGACCCGAGCATCAAATGCGTGTATTCCGGCGGCACCGGCAGCGCTGTATCGATAGCCGAGGCAAACGGATGGATCAGCTCTGGCCACTCCGGACTGAACAGCCACAGGCCGCTGCCGCACAGTGAGCAGAAGTGCCGTTCGGCGCTGCTGCGATGGGCGCGCTGATCGCCGGGGTTTTTCATTTTCGCGTGGTAGATGCTGATGTGTTTGCGTCCGCGCACCTTGAGGCTGGACGCGTCGCCGCCAAGGTTGATCGCGTAACCGCCGCCGCCTTGGGTCTTGCGGCAGATCGAGCAATAGCAGCGTTGATAAGGGTAGGGGTGGGCGCTGTCGAGGCTGAACGTGACCTCGCCGCAATGGCAGGAGCCTTCGAGGTGCATGGTCTTCTCCTGAGGATGAATGTTTGCTCAAGCCTAGAACATTGCGCGCGGTGTGATGCGCCGCCCGCGCGCAGCGTCTAGCCCCAGTGTCCCCGCGATCCCTTGGGGCGAGACTTCGAGACCCGGCATGCAAGCGCTGTTGAACGAGATCCTTGACGCTGTCCGCCCGTTGATCGGGCAGGGCAAAGTGGCTGATTACATCCCCGTCCTCGGCACCGTGCCGGCCAATCAGCTGGGCATCGCCGTGTACGGGAATGACGGCGAGATGTACTGCGCCGGCGACGCCGAAACGCCGTTCTCGGTGCAGAGTATTTCCAAGGTGTTCAGCCTGGTACAGGCGATCGATCATTCCGGCGAAGCGATCTGGGAGCGTCTCGGCCACGAGCCTTCCGGGCAGCCATTCAACTCGCTGGTGCAACTGGAATTCGAACGCGGCCGGCCACGCAATCCGTTCATCAATGCCGGTGCACTGGTGATTTGCGACATCAATCAGTCACGCTTCGCCGCGCCGACCTTGTCGATGCGCGACTTCGTTCGGCGCCTGTCGGGCAATCCGCAAATCATGATCGACGGCAAAGTCGCCGATTCCGAATACCAGCACCGCGCGCGCAATGCGGCGATGGCGTACCTGATGCAGTCGTTCGGCAATTTCCACAACGATGTCGAAGCGGTGCTGCGCAGTTATTTCAGCCACTGTGCACTGCGCATGAACTGCATCGATCTGGCCCGGGCCTTCTGCTTTCTGGCCAACGACGGTTTCTGCAAACACAGCGGCGAGCGCATCCTCACGCCGCGGCAGACCCAACAAGTCAATTCGATCATGGCCACCAGCGGGCTGTATGACGAGGCCGGCAACTTCGCCTACCGCGTCGGTTTGCCGGGCAAGAGCGGCGTCGGTGGCGGGATCGTCGCGGTGGTGCCGGGGCAGTTCACGGTCTGCGTGTGGTCGCCGGAACTCAACGCCGCCGGTAATTCGCTGGCGGGGATGGCGGCGCTGGAATTGCTCAGCTCACGGATTGGCTGGTCGGTTTTCTGAAACTCACACAGTTCCCTTGTAGGAGTGAGCCTGCTCGCGATAGCGGTATGCCAGGCAACATATTGTCGATTGGTCTACCGCTATCGCGAGCAGGCTCACTCCTACAAGTGGTTTTCGGTGGATTGAAGAGGTGTATTTCGTCGGCTAATCCGCTACATTTTCCGGCCGCCCCCTGCATGGTGAATCCGCTTCATGTCTCTTGCGCTCGAACGTCTAGTCGCTGGCACGCCGATCCCTTTTGCCGGTAACCGCGTCACCGTGGTCAGCCCCGAACTGGCCGCGCGCTTTCAGCCCGGTGATCACCTGCTGGTCGAGCAGGTCAGTGGCGAGTTGCTGTTGATCCCCGTGGCCGACCAGCAAGCGGCGTCTGTTGCGATCGAGCGCGCGGCTGCGGCATTCACGGCGTTGTCGGCGGTGAGCGACGAGGCGATCAGCGAGTTCTTCGATCTGTTTGCCCAGCGTCTGGAAGACCCGCAATGCTGGGCGCACATCGAAACCGCCAACCGCGCAGACATTGAGCGCGCCAAGGCCCGTGGCCGCTCGACCACCCGACTGCTCGCCGACGAACGCATGCGCCGCGACATGATCGCCGGCCTGCGTGCCTGGCGGGATGCCGCAGCAACCCGCGGCAAAATCATCAGCAGCGTCGAGCACGACGGCTGGAAGGTCGAGCAAGTGGTCGCGCCGCTGGGCATCGTTGCGTTTGTCTTTGAAGGGCGACCGAACGTGTTCGCCGATGCCGCTGGCGTGTTGCGCACCGGTAACACCGCGGTGCTGCGTATCGGCAGCGATGCGCTGGGCACCGCGCAAGCGATCGTCGCCCACGCTTTGAACCCGGCACTGGCCGCAGCCGGCCTGCCGGACGGCGCGGTGTCGCTGGTGGAAAGTGTCAATCACGCCGCCGGTTGGGCGATGTTCGCTGACCGACGCTTGTCGCTGGCGGTAGCGCGGGGTTCGGGTCGTGCGGTCAGTCAACTCGGCAGCATCGCCCAGCAGGCTGGTACCGCGGTCAGCCTGCACGGCACTGGTGGGGCATGGCTGATCGCCGATCAGGCAGCCGACGCCGAGCGCTTTGCTGCGGTTGTGCGCAACTCGCTGGACCGTAAAGTCTGCAACACCCTCAACGTTTGCCTGATCCAGCGTGATCGCGCCGCTGAACTGGTGCCGTTGTTTCTTGATGCGTTGAAGCAGGCAGGCACCGCGCGCGGGCAGGGTTGCAAACTGCATATCGTCGAAGGCAGTGAAGGTTGCTTGCCGAGTGAATGGCAGGACGCAACGGTCGAGGTTTACCGCGCCGAGGGTTACCAGACTGAAGCGCTCGCCGAACCGCTGGCGCAAGCGCAGCTGGGCCGCGAGTGGGAGTGGGAGGAAACCCCGGAAGTCAGCCTGATGATCGTCGACGATCTGGACCAGGCGATCGCCTTGTTCAACCGCTACAGCCCGCAATTCGCCGTGTCGTTGATCAGCGAGGATGCCGCCATCCATGAGCGCTTCTACAACGCGGTCAACGCGCCGTTCGTGGGCAATGGCATCACCCGCTGGGTCGACGGGCAATACGCGCTGAACAAGCCGGAGCTGGGCCTTTCCAACTGGGAAAGCGGGCGCTTGTTTGCGCGCAGTGCGATTCTTTCCGGGGATGGTGTGTTCACCGTGCGCAGCCGCATGACGCAGGTCGATCTCACGGTTAAGCGCTGATTCTGTAGTCGGTGATCGTTCCCACGCTTCGCGTGGTAACGCAGCCCATGACGCTCCGCGTCACTGGACGCAGAGCGTCCCCGGAGGCATTCCCACGCAGAGCGTGGGAACGATCAGTCGACGATCCGTTCAGGCGGCGTCAGCGGTTTTTGCGTGGATCGCACAGGTCGCCGGTTGCTCGGCCAGTGGCACAAAGGTGCGGCGGTCCGAAGACAGCGCATCGATCGAGCCGGTCTCGATGTCGTACACCCAGCCATGCAGATTCAACAGGCCTTTTTCCTGCGCCAGGCGCACGCTTGGGTGGGTCTGGATATTGGCCAGTTGCGCAATGACGTTCTCGCGCACCATCGAATTCAACTTCGCTGCGTCACTGGCGTGCGCTCGCGCTTCGTTGACGACTCTTGCCGATTCGGCATGCTGCAGCCAACCACTGACCGCCGGCAGGTGATCCATGCATTTGCACTGGGCAATCGCGGTCATCGCGCCGCAATCGGAATGCCCGCAAATCACGATATCACTCACGCCGAGTACCGCCACCGCATATTCCACCGTCGCCGAAACCCCGCCTGGATGCGGGCTGTAGGACGGCACGATGTTGCCGGCGTTGCGGATCACGAACAGCTCGCCGGGTTCTTGCTGGGTCAGCAGTTCCGGCACCACACGGCTGTCGGAACAGGTGATGAACAACGTACCGGGCTGTTGCGTGGTAGCCAGGTGGCGAAACAGTTCGCTGCGTTGCGGAAAGGCTTCGTTCTGAAATTTCAGGAAGCCGTCGATCAGGGATTGCATGGGCGTGTCCTCTATAAGGTGATCGAGTGGCCAGCATCCGGGATGCGGGCCGGAGCAATCAGAACGGACGCAGCGGCAGGAACTTGCCATCGAGGGTGACCACGGCGCGGGAGCCGCCTTCTGGATCGTCAACTTTCTTGATGTCGAGTTTGAAGTTGATCGCGCTGATGATGCCGTCGCCGAACTGCTCGTGGACCAGCGCTTTGAGCGTGGTGCCATAGATCTGGATCATCTCGTGAAAGCGGTAGATGGTCGGGTCGGTCGGTACGCCGTTGAGGCTGCCGCGCAACGGGATGATCTGCATCGCGGCGACGTCTTCCACGCTCAGCTCCAGCTTGTCGCCGACCACTTTCGCGGCGCTTTCCGGCAGTGGGTGCTGGCCGAGCAGGGCGGCGGTGACGTAGGCCAGGCTCAGGCCGGTGTCATCGGCCAGATCCTGCCACGACAGATCCTTGCGTGCCTTGGCGTCGAGGATGCGGGTAGTCAGGGCCAGGCTGGTGTCGTTGCAGGCGTGGGACTGTTGCATGGTGTCACTCCTTTCAGGGTTGGCTTGCTGTGTGGGAGAAATCTTCGGCCGATTGATCCATAGCGTCCAAGACCGATATACAATGCCAAGCATTAGTCCTGCCTATAGTTGGTGCGCCCCATGTTGTTACGACATTTGCGGTACCTGCTGGCGATTGCCGATCACGGCGGTTTCACCCGTGCCGCCGAAGCGCTGCATGTGTCGCAGCCGACGCTGTCGCAGCAGATCCGCCAACTGGAAGAAAGCCTCGGCGTAACGCTGTTCGATCGCACCTCGCGCACCGTCAGACCTACCGATGCCGGCGCGGCGTACATCGAATGTGCGCGGCGTGTACTGGTAGAGCTGGAGGCGGGCAAGCGCGCCTTGCATGACGTTAAGGATCTGTCGCGCGGGACGTTGCGTCTGGCCATGACGCCGACGTTCATGGCCTATCTGGTCGGGCCGCTGGTGCGGGATTTCGCGGCGCGGTATCCGGGAATTCATCTGCAGATTTTCGAGTTGTCGATGGACGACATCGAGGCGGGGCTGGCGGATGACTCGCTGGACATCGCCATTGCGTTCACCCCGGTGCGCAATGCGGAGATCGAATGCATTCCGGCCTTTACCGAAACGTTGGCGATCATGGTCGGCCGTGAGCATCCGCTGTATGCCAGTGACTCGCGGTTACTGGCAGAGGATATTGCTCAGCTGGATTTTGCCTTGCTGGCGCCTGAGTTCATTACGCGGCTGTCGGTGGACGAGTACTTTCGACATCAGGGGATCACGCCGAAGGTGCACATCGAGGTGAATTCGGTGAGCACGTTGCTGGAAGTGGTGCGCTGTTCGCCGATGGCGACGATGTTGCCGCAGGCTATTGCTACAGAGGACCGGGCGTTGCGCCGGTTGCGTGTCGAAGCGGAAGCGCCGCAGCGTGGGGCAGCGATTTTGCGACGGCGCAATAACTACCACAGTGCCGCGGCGCTGGCGTTTGTGGAGTTGGTGCTGGGCCTGAAAAGCTCCTCACCCTAACCCTCCCGAAACGTCGGACCGCCCAGGGGAGAGGGGACTGACCGAGGTGTTTGGGCAAGATACGTCGACCTGAAAGTCCTGAGCCGAACGCGAATTTCGAATCCATCATGGATCGGCTCCCTCTCCCTCGGGAGAGGGCTGGGGTGAGGGGCTACAATTTCAATCACGCCAGATCAATGCAAGCGAACAAAAAAGGCCTGCTTCCGTTAAGGAAGCAGGCCTTTCGATTAAATAATCGCTAACTCAATACAACCGATCAATCACCCGAACTTCATTATTGTTCTGCATCGAATCCCACGCCTGTTTCAGCGTCTGCAGAACATTGCCAATAAAGTCCCTGTCGGCCGCTGCCTTCTTGCCGACATAACCGTGGCCGCGTCGATACATCTTCAGGCGGGCCGCCAGGTTCTGGTGGTTACGGTCGAATTCCTCTTCACCAGCATGGGGCGACAGGCAGTCGATATGCACCTGACCCGACTTGCTGATCCACAGAATATGGCTGTCGTGGCTGTCCTTTTGCGCAGCGAACATACGAGCCAGTTCTTCGACAGTAGGTTGATTGTTCAGATTCATGATTATTGCCCCTTGACCAGTCTGGTGATCTTTCATAGTTGATTCGCTAATACAGGTAGCCCATCGGTTAGTTGATCCCTGGCACCGAAACCAGGACGTCAGCGCTCGCCCGTGTGAAGTACGGGGTCGTGCATCTGTTGCATGTAGTCGTGTTGAATAACTGCTACGCGATAGCGTCACAACGAGGAGAAGCAGCGAAAACCGGGAGGCGCCTTGCCGACCTTTTCAGCGTCGACCACAAGCATCTTGAGAATTTTCGCCAGCGCTTCTCGTCCTTGTACTGGACGTTCAGGCCAGGTCAGCTTCTTCAATCTGCCTTGTGGGCAGCGTGTATCCGGAAAAAACAACTCGGCGGTCAGACGAGTTTGCTCAAGCGTGTTACCAGCGCTCCCGATCGGGGAACGTCTTCATCATGCAAAAGCAAAGCGATGCCGTCAACGGTTTTGTAGTGATTATTTTCAAGCACTACATATTGTCGGACAAAGCGCTTTTGGAATGAGAAAAGATCCAGGATGCGTAGGAAATCAGGGAACCCTGAGGGGGCTTAACGGGTCGCCGGGCGGGCCGTGCGTTTGCGTGTGGCGGTGGTTTTGCTGGCGGTCGATTTGCGTTTTTTCTTCCACGGCGCCGCGGCTTTACCGGCGGGTGGCGGGCCGCTGATGGTCAGGCTCAGGCCGGAGCAACGGCTAACCTGCTTGCTCATCCATGCCGCTTGTTTGGTGACAAATTCTTCCAGGCTCATCTCGCCGCTCTGCACCATGTCCAGCGCCTGCTCCCAGATCGCCGTGGTGCCGGGATCGGCAATTGCGCGAGGCACGGCATCGATCAGGCTGAACGCGGCCGGCGTAGCGGCGAGCGCCTTGCCGTTTTTCACCAGATAACCGCGATCGATCAAACCCTGAATGATCGAGGCGCGGGTGGCTTCGGTGCCGATCCCGGTGGTGTCCTTGAGTTTCTGTTTGAGCAGCGGATCTTCCACCAGTCTGGCGACGTTTTTCATCGCCTTGATCAGATCGCCTTCGGTGTAGGGTTTCGGCGGTTGCGTCCACAGGTCCTTGAACTTGACCTCGGCGACGGCGCATTCGACGCCCTGGCCAAGTGCCGGCAAGGTCTGCGGCGCCGCAGCCTCGCGGCCCTTGGCCGGTGCCAGCGCTTCGGGCAACGCGCGTTTCCAGCCCGGCTCAATGATCTGCTTGCCGACTGCGCGCAGCGCTTGCCCAGCGCAATCGAAATCGGCCTGGGTGCGGTCGTATTCATGGTTGGGCAGAAACTGCGCCAGATAGCGTGCGCGGATCAGCGTATACACCGCGCGGTGCTTGCCGGTCAGGCGTTCGAGGTTTTTCGCTGCTGCGGTGGGGATGATGCCATGGTGAGCGCTGACCTTGGCGTCGTTCCATGCACGCGACCGACGCTGTGGTTCGAGATGGCCTCGCAGCGCTTCGAGGCCGGGATCGGCCTGACGCAACGCCGCAAGAATGCCCGGCGCTTCGCTGTGCTGGCTCAGCGGCAGGTAACCGCAATCGCTGCGCGGGTAAGTGATGACCTTGTAGGTTTCGTACAGCGCCTGGGCGATGTCGAGGGTTTCCTGCGCGCCGAGGCCGAGTTTCTTCGAGCAGACTTCCTGCAGGGTGCCGAGATCGAAGGGCAGGGGTGCCACTTCGCGCATGCGCTCGGTTTTCAGCTTGACCACCCGCGCGCTGGCCGCACTGCCGATCGCCGCCGCTGCCTGCTGGGCCAGCGCCTGATTCAGGCAGCGCTCCTGATCGTCACAGGCGTCCGTCGGCGCGCGCCACTGCGCGGTAAACCGCGTGCCGTCGTGCAGCAGATCGACATCGATCGCCCAGAACGGCACGGGTACGAAATCGGCGATGCTGCGGTCGCGATCCACCACCAGCCGCAAGGTCGGCGTTTGCACCCGGCCTACCGGCAGCACGCCTTGATAACCCGACTGGCGGCCGAGCAGGGTGAACAGACGGCTCATGTTCATGCCAATCAGCCAGTCCGCTCGCGAACGCCCCAAAGCCGAGTGGTACAGGCTGAAGGTCTCCGCGCCCGGCTTGAGTGCGGCCAGGGCCTTGCGGATCGAGGCCTCGTCCAGCGCCGACAGCCACAAGCGGCGGATCGGTCCGCGATAGCGGCAATGCTCGACCAGTTCCCGGGCGATCATCTCGCCCTCACGGTCGGCGTCGGTGGCAATGATCAGTTCGCTGGCCTCGCCGAGCAGGCGTTTCACCGCTTTGAACTGGCTGGCCGTGCGCGGCTTGACGGTCATTTTCCATTTGTCCGGAATGATCGGCAGGTCCGCCAGCACCCAGCGCTTGTAGCGTGCGTCGTAGGCATCCGGCGGCGCGGTTTCGAGCAGATGGCCGATGCACCAGGTCACCGTGACGTCCGTTCCCAACCAGCAGCCGTCGCCCCGACGCCGGGCGCCGAGCACGGCTGCAATGTCTTTGGCCTGGGAGGGTTTTTCACAGAGGTACAGCCGCATAGCCACCATCGTCGATCAGGGTCGGAACAGGTGCACAGAATGGCCGGACTTGGCGGTGGGGGCAACTTTTATCTGTATGGATATACATGTAAAAGTTACCGGCCCTTGCCCTCACCCTAACCCTTTCCCGGAGGGAGAGGGGACTGATTGGCGGGTGAGGGGCTTCGCCGTTCGGCTGCAATCCTGTCTCGATCAGGCGTCATCAGCTATACCTGAACCGTCTCTTCGCCGTATTCAGGAGAACCCCATGAAAAGCCCCAGCCCCGTGATCAACCTCGAACAACTCGCCGGCTGCCTGGTGGTGAAATTCCACGGCATCCAGGTGGCCGCGTCCTCCCACGTGCTGGTCCTCAAGGAAGCCAATTACCCGCCGGTGTATTACCTGCCGCGCGAAGACATCGACGAGAAATATTTCGCCCGCACCGATCACACCAGCTATTGCCCGTACAAGGGCGATGCCAACTACTTCAGTTTGCAGGTGCCGGGGCATGAGCAGGCGAACGCAGTGTGGACGTACGAGAACCCGAAAGTGTCGGTGGCACCGATCCGCGACTACGTGGCGTTCTATCCGGATCAGGTGAAGTTCGAGGTGATCAAGGCCGATGCCTGAGCAAAGAAACGGCGAGCGCGCGAACGCTCTCGCCGGCAGCGGTTTCAGTTCTTGTCGAGGTCGATATTCTTCGTCTCACGCAGGCAGATCATGCCCACAACCAGGCTGACCCCGGTAATCAATACCGGATACCACAGCCCGTAAAAGATATCGCCGGTGTACACCACCAGGGCAAACGACACCGTCGGCAGGAAACCGCCGAACCAGCCGTTGCCGATGTGGTAGGGCAGCGACATCGAGGTGTAGCGGATGCGCGTTGGGAACAGCTCGACCATCAGCGCCGCCAGTGGGCCGTAGCACATCGCCGAGATGATGATCAGCGCCACGATCAGGGCGACGATCATTGGCTTGTTGATCTGCTGCATGTCGGCCTGTTGCGGGTAGCCGGCGAGGGTGATCGCGCCGCGCAGGGCGGCTTCATCGAAGCCATCGAGTTTGACGTCGCCGACGCTGACCTGCACGCCGCTGCACGCCGGGGCGGCGACGCTGGAGTAGGGCAGGCCTTGTTTGACCAGGAAGGTCTTGACCTTGTCGCACGGGCTGTCGAATTTGGCTTTGCCTACCGGGTCGAACTGGAAGGTGCAGGTCGCCGGATCGGCCGTCACGGTGATCGGCGCCTGACGGCTGGCCAGATCGATCGCCGGGTTGGCGTAATGGGCGAGGGATTTGAAGATCGGAAAGTACAGCGCGGTCGCCAGCAGCAAGCCCAGCATCAACACTGGTTTGCGCCCGACCTTGTCCGACAGCCAGCCAAAGAAAATGAAGAACGGCGCGCCGATGACCACGCTGACGATCAGCAGACTGTTGGCCAGCGCCGGGTCCATTTTCAGGAATTGGGTGAGGAAAAACAGCACGTAGAACTGCGCCGCATAAAACGTCACCGCTTGCCCGGCGTTGATGCTGAACAGGGCGATCAGCACGACTTTGAGGTTTTCCCATTTGCCGAAGGATTCGCGGATCGGCGCTTTCGAGGTTTTGCCTTCCTCCTTCATTTTCAGGTAGGCCGGCGACTCGTGCAGGCTCAGGCGAATCCACGTGGAAATCCCCAGCAGCACGATCGACAGCAGAAACGGAATGCGCCAGCCCCAGACTTCAAACTGGTCGCCGGTGAAATAACGGCAACCGAGCACCACCAACAGCGACAGCAACAGGCCGAGGGTGGCGGTGGACTGAATCCAGCTGGTGTGAAAACCGCGCTTGCCGATCGGCGCGTGCTCGGCCACGTAAGTCGCCGCACCGCCGTATTCGCCGCCGAGCGCCAGGCCCTGGAGCATCCGCAGCACCACCAGGATGATCGGTGCGGCAATGCCGATGCTCGCGTAGGTCGGCAGCAGGCCGACGCAGAACGTCGCCACGCCCATCAGAATGATCGTCGCCAGAAACGTGTATTTGCGCCCGATCATGTCGCCCAGTCGCCCGAACACCAGCGCACCGAACGGCCGCACGATGAAGCCGGCGGCGAACGCCATCAGCGCGAAAATGAACGCGGTGGTGTCGTTGACCCCGGCAAAAAATTGCTTGCTGATCACTGCCGCGAGGGCACCGTAAAGAAAGAAGTCATACCACTCGAACACCGTCCCGAGGGACGAGGCGAAAATGACTTTTTGCGTGGCATTGCTGGTCTCGGCGCTGCTCGCAGCGTCCAGCGGCTGAGCGTGTTCTGACATGTCGGTATCCCTCACAGTGATTGTTTTTGTTGTTCCACTGGTGTTGCGTGTCCCGGTGTTGCGCGATGCCTTTGAATCAGACGCGGTCCCTGTAGGAGTGAGCCTGCTCGCGATGGCGGCGTATCAGCCAACGCAAATGCTGAATGTTATTCCGTCATCGCCAGCAGGCTGGCTCCCACAGGTACGGTGTTTACAGCTTTGGAATTGAGGATCAGCTGCGCAGCCTTTTCGCCAATCATCAGCGTAGGCGAACAGGTGTTGCCGGAGATGATCCGCGGCATGATCGACGCATCGGCCACGCGCAGACCGGGCACGCCGTGCACGCGCAGTTGCGCATCGACCACCGCATCGCCGTCATTGCCCATGCGACACGTGCCGACCGGATGGAAAATCGTCGTGCCGATTTTCGCTGCGGCTTCGTGCAGTTGCTCCTCGGTTTGCAGGCTGTCGCCCGGCAGATACTCGACCGGTTTGAAAGCACGCAGAGCAGGGGCGCTGACGATGCGTCGGGTCAAACGAATCGCATCTGCGGCCACGCGCAGATCTTCAGGATGGCTCAGATAATTGGGATTGATCAGCGGCGCCTGCTGCGGGTCCGCTGAACGGATTTCGATGCGCCCACGGCTGTGCGGACGCAGATCGCACACCGAGGCGGTGAATGCCGGGAAGCTGTGCAACGGCTCGCCAAAACGCTCCAGCGACAGCGGCTGGACGTGGTATTCGAGATTCGCCGACGTCTGTTCCGGCCCCGAGCGCGCAAAGGCGCCCAGCTGACTCGGCGCCATCGACAGCGGCCCGCTGCGGTCATACAGATAACGCAGGCCCATGCCCATCTTGCCCCAGACACTGCCGGCGATCTGGTTCAGCGTGCGGGCATTTTCCAGTTGATAGATCAGCCGCAGTTGCAGGTGATCCTGCAGGTTGCCACCGACCCCCGGCAGTTCATGAATCACGCCGATGCCCAAGCGTTCGAGCAGTGGTCGAGGGCCGATCCCGGAGCGCTGCAGAATGCTCGGCGAACCCACCGACCCGGCGCACAGGACAATCTCCTTGCGCGCCTTGAACTGTTTGATCTGGCCTTCATGCCGAGCGCTGACGTTCGAAGCGCGGCCATCCTCCAGCAGCACGCGGTCGACCTCGACGCCGGTCAGTACGGTCAGATTCGCTCGGTTTCGCAGCGGTTTCAAAAACGCCTTGGCGGCGTTCCAGCGCACCCCGGCTTTCTGGTTGACCTGAAAGTAGCCACAACCCTCGTTGTCGCCCTGATTGAAGTCGCTGACGCTGGCAATGCCGCTCTGCTCGGCGGCACTGCGAAAGGCGTCGAGAATCGGCCACGACAAGCGCTGTTGCTCGACCCGCCATTCGCCGTGGGCGCCATGAAAATCAGCGGCGCCGGCAAAGTGGTTTTCGCTCTGTTTGAACAGTGGCAGCACATCATTCCACGCCCAACCGGGATTGCCCTCGGCCGCCCAGCCGTCGTAGTCGCTGGCCTGGCCGCGCATGTAGATCATGCCGTTGATCGACGAGCAACCGCCGAGCACTTTGCCGCGCGGATAGCTCAGCGCACGGCCGTTGAGCCCGGTCTGTTCTTCAGTTTTGAAACACCAGTCTGTGCGTGGGTTACCGATGCAGAACAGGTAACCGACCGGGATGTGAATCCACGCATAGTTGTCGCGCCCGCCGGCTTCGAGCAACAGTACGCGGTGCTGCGGGTCCGCTGACAGTCGATTGGCCAGCACACAGCCGGCCGGACCGGCGCCGACCACGATGTAGTCGTATTCATCGAGGGAAGTCTGCATTCCCTGACCTCGCTTTTTGTTTTTATTGTCGGACACTCTAGTTGTTAGCTTTCGTTAAAAGAATGTTAGTTTTTGCGCAGCCGCTGTGCGTTTTCACACAGCTCGCATCGACCTTAGCTGACAAGGACACGCCATGTTCGACTGGAACGACTTGCGGTTTTTTCTCGAACTGCAACGCAGCGGCCGCCTGCTCACCGCCGCCCGCCGGCTCAACACCACCCATGCCACCGTCGCCCGCCACATCGAAGCCATCGAGAAAAGCCTCGGCACCGCGCTGTTCGTCCAGCACGCTCAAGGGTACGAAATGACCCCGGCCGGCGAAGCGCTGCTCAAGCATGCCGAAGCGATGGAAAACGTCGCGCTGCTGGCCCAGGAAGAAATTACCCAGTCCACCGCGCCGCTGGGCAAGATCCGCGTCGGCGTGACGGAGGGCCTCGGTGTCAAATTTCTCGCCAGCCGCATGATCGGCCTGTTCGAGCGTTATCCGGGGCTGGAAGTGGAACTGGTCGCGGTGCCGCGCTTTGTCAGCATCCTCAACCGTGAGGCGGAAATCAGCATCCATCTCGAACGCCCGGCGGCTGACATGCTGGTCACGCGCAAACTCACCGACTACCGATTGGCGCTGTATGCCAGCCAGGCTTACCTCGACAAAGCACCGCCCTTGCATAGCCGCGAAGACCTTGGCCGTCATGCATGGATCGGTTATGTCGACGATCTGCTGTTCAGCCAGGAACTGATGTTCCTCAACAGTTTCTGCCGCAGCCCGCGCGTGGTGTTCCACAGCACCAGCGTCATCGCCCAGCAGGAAGCCGCACGCTCCGGACTGGGCATTGCGGTTCTGCCTTGCTACATGGCCGCGTCTGACCCGGAACTGGTGCCGTTGCTGGCGGATGAAAGTATCGAACGCAGCTACTGGATCAGCACTCGCCGCGAGCTGCACAAGTCGGTGCGCTTGCGTGTGGTCTGGGATTATGTGGTGGGATTGTGCGAGGCGGAGCAGGCGTTGCTGCTCGGTTAGCCGGTTCACAGAAATCCTCTGTAGGAGTGAGCCTGCTCGCGATAGCGGTGTGTCAGTCATTAATGATGTTGAGTGAAAGACCGCTATCGCGAGCAGGCTCACTCCTACAGGGGCAGCATTTCAGGTTGCGAAATATATGGATATCCGTATATTCGATTTCCCGTATATCCCGTGCTCAGCCCCATGCTCACGCCCACTGAAGTCTTCAAAAGTCTCGCTGACGAAACCCGCGTCCGCGCCATGCTGCTGATCGCCGCACAGGGAGAACTGTGTGTGTGCGAACTGATGTGCGCGCTCAACGACAGCCAACCGAAGATCAGCCGCCACCTCGCGCAATTGCGCAGCAACGGCCTGCTGCTCGATCGGCGTCAGGGCCAGTGGGTCTATTACCGCCTCAACCCGGATCTGCCGGCGTGGATCGCGCAAATCCTGCAAATGACGTCCGACGCCAACACCACTTGGCTGCAGGACAATGCCGCCCGCCTGCAGAACATGCACGGGCGTCCGGTTCGTGAAGCCGCGTGTTGCTGATGGAGAAAAAAACCATGCGAGTCCTGTTCATGTGCACGGCCAACAGTTGCCGCAGCATCCTTTCTGAAGCGATGTTCAATCATCTGGCGCCGGCAGGCTTCGAGGCGGTGAGTGCCGGCAGTTGCCCCAAGGGGCAGGTATTGCCGCGCAGTCTGCAGACGTTGCAAAAAGCCGGAATCGCCATCGACGGTTTACACAGCAAAGGCAACGAAGCGTTCGCCGGCAACCCGCCGGATGTGGTTATTACGGTGTGCGGCAACGCCGCAGGCGAACCTTGTCCGGTGTACTTCGGCCCGGCGCTGAAAAGCCATTGGGGGCTCGAAGATCCTTCCGACCTCAGCGGTGACGAAGCCAGCATCGACGCGGCCTTCCACGCCACGCTGATGCGCATCGGACAACGCTGCCAGGCCTTCCTCGATTTGCCGTTTGAGCAACTCAGTCGCGATCAGCTGCAAGTCGAGCTCAATCGAATCGGTACGCTTTAAGGACGCCCCATGTCAGAACATCTGCCCAACCTTGATGCCACGCTGTTCGATGCCGCCAAACCGACGACGCCGGATACGCACAAACCGCGGATCCTGCTGCTCTACGGTTCGACCCGCGAACGCTCGTTCAGCCGTTTGCTGGTCGAAGAGGCGGCGCGCCTGCTTGAGCACTTCGGTGCTGAAACGCGCATTTTTAACCCGTCCGGTTTGCCACTGCCCGACGACGTTCCGGTCGACCATCCGAAAGTCCAGGAACTGCGCGAGCTGGTGCTGTGGTCGGAAGGCCAGGTCTGGTGCTCACCGGAACGCCACGGTGCGATGTCCGCCGTGTTCAAGGCGCAGATCGACTGGATCCCGCTGGAACTCGGCGCCGTACGCCCGACCCAAGGCAAAACCCTCGCGGTGATGCAGGTGTGCGGCGGTTCGCAGTCGTTCAACGTGGTCAATCAATTGCGCGTACTCGGCCGCTGGATGCGCATGTTCACCATCCCCAACCAGTCCTCGGTGCCCAAGGCCTACATGGAGTTCGACGACGCGGGACGGATGAAACCCTCGCCATTCTACGACCGCGTGGTTGATGTGATGGAAGAACTGGTGAAGTTCACTGTGCTGCTGCGCGAGCATCAGACGGATCTGGTCGACCGCTATTCCGAACGCAAGGAAAGCGCCGAGCAATTGATGGCGCGAGTCAATCAGCGTTCGATCTGACAATCGCCGACTCGCCCTGAAGACTTTTGGAGCGAGTCAGCTAAACCGTCACACCCCGGCCAAACCGCTCCCGATAAACTGAGGGCGGTACCCCCACCACCCCACGAAACGCCACCCGAAAACTCTCCACCGAGCGATACCCGCAGCGCTCGGCAATCTGTTCAGTCTGCTGATCGGTGCTCTCCAGCAACTCCCGCGCCCGTGCCAGTCGTTCATGCTGTAACCACGCCTTGGGCGACTGTCCGCTGGCCTCGGTAAACCGTCGTAGAAACGTGCGCTCGCTCATCGCCGCTTCGCTGGCCAGATCGCGCACCTCCAGCGGTTGATGCAGCCGCTCGCGGGCCCATTGCATGACTCGCGACAGATCATTGCGCGGGGTGGCGCTGACCGGCGTCGGAATGAACTGCGCCTGGCCGCCGGTGCGTTGGGGCGACATCACCAGTCGCCGCGCGACGCTGTTGGCGACCTGAGTACCGAAGTCGCGGGCGACCAGGTGCAGGCAGGCGTCGATGCCGGCGGCGCTGCCGGCCGAGGTGATCAGTTGGCCGGCGTCGACGTAGAGCACGTCCGGGTCGACTGCGATGGCAGGAAAGCGTTGCGCCAGTTCGTCGCTGTAGCGCCAGTGCGTCGTGGCGCGGTGGCCGTCGAGCAAGCCGCTGGCCGCGAGGACGAAGACCCCGGAACAGATCGACAGCAAGCGCGCGCCGCGAGCGTGAGCCTGGCGCAGTGCAGCGAGCAATGCTTCCGGCACCGCCGCGTTACGGTCGCGCCAGCCGGGAATGATGATGGTGCGTGCTTCGGCCAGTATTTCCAGGCCACCGTCGGCGAGAATTTGAATGCCGCCCACGGCGCGCATTGGGCCTTGATCGACTGCCGCAATCGCATGTTCATACCAAGGGAAATCGAACTCCGGCCGGGCGAGGCCGAAGATCTCCACGGCGATGCCGAACTCGAAGGTGCAGAGGCCGTCGTAGGCGAGGATCGCCACCAGATTGGAGGAAGTCGGCATTTGGCGGAAAATTCCCGGTGGGTGTCTTGTCCGCCACTGTAGCCGCAAGCGGGGCGGCGATAAAGTCTGTTCACCCCAGAACAGAAGCAAGGAGCCACACCCATGACCAGCCTGGTTCGCGACATTCCTGCCGCTCCCTCAGCAATTGCCCTGATGCACTTCAGCAATCGTCTGACATTCGAAACGGATTGTTCCGACGTGTTCAGCAGCTACGAGGCCGGCGACGTCGACTTTGTCCTGGTCGACGTGCGCGGGCCGCTGGCGTTCGAACGCGGGCATGTGCCGGGCGCGATCAATATCCCGACGCGCTTGCTCACCGCGACCGAGCTGGCGAGTTATCCGAAAAACACGCTGTTCGTGGTCTATTGCGCCGGCCCGCATTGCAACGGCGCGAACAAGGCTGCAGTGAAACTGGCGGCGATTGGTTACCCGGTCAAGGAGATGATCGGCGGTGTCAGCGGTTGGCTCGATGAAGGGTTTGCGCTGAGCGTGGCGCAACTGGCCAAGGCGCCGATCGCCTGCGAATGCTGACCGGTTTCCAGAAGAATCCGGGCAAAAACGGCGCTTGTCCTACGGCCTTTGCACCACGACGGCGCAGCCTTTGACCCCGGTCAAGCGCTGCGCCGAATTTACATAAGTATTTGTCGCTTAAACACAATTTGCCCTGTGCGCGCCGCCATAGACTGCCGGCCACGTCGGTTTTTGCCGTTCCAGGCCGGACCGAACGCTGACTCGAAGCTGCCAATAAAAGCCTCCGCACACAGGAGTTATAAATGAACAAGCTAGTGATGTTCGGTGCCATGGCACTGTCGATATTGTCCCTGACCGCCGTGGCCGCCGATGCCAAGCCGATCCGCATCGGTATCGAAGCCGGTTACCCGCCATTCTCGATGAAAACCCCTGACGGCAAACTCACCGGTTTCGACGTGGACATCGGCGATGCCCTGTGCGCGCAGATGAAAGTCCAGTGCACCTGGGTCGAGCAGGAATTCGATGGCCTGATCCCGGCGCTGAAAGTGAAGAAGATCGACGCGATTTTGTCGTCGATGACCATCACCGACGACCGCAAGAAAAACGTCGACTTCACCATCAAGTACTACCACACCCCGGCGCGCTTCGTGATGAAGGCAGGCTCGGGCGTGAAAGACCCGCTGACCGAACTCAAGGGCAAGAAAGTCGGCGTGCTGCGTGCCAGCACTCACGACCGCTACGCCACCGAAGTGCTGGTTCCGGCCGGGATCGAACTGGTGCGCTACGGCTCGCAGCAGGAAGCCAACCTCGACATGGTTTCCGGTCGCATCGACGCGATGCTGGCTGACTCGGTCAACCTCAGCGACGGTTTCCTGAAAACCGACGCCGGCAAAGGCTTCGAATTCGTCGGCCCGACCTACGAAGACGCCAAGTACTTTGGCGGCGGCGCCGGCATCGCGGTGCGCAAGGGCGATACCGCGCTGGCCGAGCAATTCAACAAAGCCATCACCGAAATCCGCGCCAATGGCGAGTACAAGAAAGTCCAGGACAAGTACTTCGACTTTGATGTGTATGGCCATTAATACGCCGTAGAAAAAGTGGCCCCGTTTGCGCGGAGGCCACTTTTTTTGTGCTTTCTTCCTGCCGACGAAGAACCTGTAGGAGTGAGCCTGCTCGCGATAGCGGTTTATCATTCAACATCTTGATTGACTGACAGACCGCTATCGCGAGCAGGCTCACTCCTACAGGGAATTTGTGTCGAGCTCATATTTCAGGAGTTTCCCCATGCAACGCATCGACCACAGCCTGCCCTGGAGCCACTTGGGCAGTGAGCGCTCTCTCAGCGTGTTTCGCTATGGCGCGGGCACTCGCAAGGTGTACATCCAGGCCAGCCTGCACGCCGATGAGTTGCCGGGCATGCGCACGGCGTGGGAGCTCAAGCAACGCCTTAATGAACTTGAGCAGCAAGGCCGTTTGCAAGGCGTGGTCGAACTGGTGCCGGTGGCCAACCCGATCGGCCTCGATCAGCATGTGCAAGGCGCGCACATGGGTCGTTTCGAGCTGGGCAGCGGCAAGAATTTCAACCGCGCGTTCGTCGAACTCAGCGCGCCGGTTGCGGCGCGTATCGGCGAGCAGTTGGGCGCGGATGCCGAGGCCAACGTTGCGCTGATCCGCAAGGCCATGGGCGAGGTATTCGAGGCGCTGCCGGCGCCGGCTTCGCAACTGGAAGCGCTGCATCGGCTGTTGCTGCGCCACGCTTGCGACGCCGATATCACCCTCGATCTGCATTGCGATTTCGATGCGGCGATTCACCTCTACGCACTGCCGCAGCACTGGCCGCAATGGCAATCGCTGGCAGCGCGCCTGAAGGCCGGCGTGGCGTTGTTGTGTGAAGACTCCGGCGGCAGCTCGTTCGATGAATCCTGCTCGACGCCGTGGTTGCGCCTGGCGAGGGCGTTTCCGCAGGCGGCGATTCCGGCGGCGAATCTGGCGACCACGCTGGAGCTGGGCAGCATGGGCGACACGCGGGTCGATCAGGCGCAGGCCAATTGCGAGGCGATCCTCGGCTTTCTCGCTGAGCAGGGTTTCATCAGCGGCGAATGGCCGGCGGCGCCGAGCGAGTGCTGCGAAGGCCTGCCGTTCGAAGGCACTGAATACCTGTTCGCACCGCACCATGGCGTGGTGAGTTTCCTGCGCGGTGCCGGCGAATGGGTAGAGAAGGGCGACGCCTTGTTCGAAGTGGTCGACCCGTTGCAGGACCGCGTCAGCACGGTGCGCGCCGGCACCAGCGGCGTGTTGTTTGCGTTGGATCGCGGGCGCTATACCGAACCGGGGATCTGGCAGGCGAAAGTGGCGGGGCGGGTGCCGTTTCGCACTGGCAAGCTGACCAACGACTGACAGATTTTCGCTGGGGCTGATGGCCTCATCGCGAGCAGGCTCACTCCTACAGGTGGAACGCATTCCAAATGTAGGAGTGAGCCTGCTCGCGATGGCGATGCCCGCAACACCACAGCATTTGGATCCCCGGCTCAGAATGTTAGGCTCCCCCCGAACCCGACACTCTGTGAAGGAACGCTGCAATGTTGAAGATATTCGCTCTGCTGACCCTGCTCGCATCTACCGCCGTCCACGCGCAAACCACGCTGCAATCCGACCTGCCGCTCAAATACCTCGAACAGGTCCACCCGGATGCCGAGCCGCGGCCGCTGGTGATTTTCCTGCACGGTTACGGCAGTAACGAAGCCGATCTGATCGGTATGAAATTTCAGCTTCCGGCGCAGTACAACTACCTGTCGGTGCGGGCACCGATGGAGCTCGGTGAGGGACGTTACCAGTGGTTTCGCAAAAAGGGCGAAGGCGCCTACAACGGCGAGACCGATGATCTCAAGGTCAGCGGCCAGAAGCTGCGCGATTTTATCGTTCAGGCCACGGGCAAATATCACGCGACCCCGGACAAGGTGTACCTGATCGGCTTCAGCCAGGGCGCGATGATGAGTTACGAAGTGGGGCTGCGGCCGCCGGTGTTGATCGGCGGGTTTGCCGCGTTGAGCGGACGCTTGCTGCCGGTGCTGAAAAGCGAGTTGAAAGCCGATCAAGCCCCGCTGCCGCTGCACATCTTCATCGGCCACGGCACCGCCGATGATCCGGTGCCGTACCGCCTCGGCACCGAAGCCAACGCGCAATTGCAGAAGCTTGGCTACAAGCCGCAATTTCATGCGTATCCCGGCATCGGCCACAGCATCACTCCGGTCGAATTGCGCGACCTGAACGGCTGGCTGCAGCGGCTCAATCCTTGAGAAGAGTCTTGATCAGCGCGTCGTGACCTTGCTTGTCGCTGGCGCGGGAGATCACCTGCACCAGCGCCATCTTCGTCCCGGAGCCAGCCATCAGAGTGGTGTTGAGGGTCTGGCCGCCGCCCTGAGTGGCGGTGCTGTCGACCTGGCGCAAGCCGAGGCCGGTGCCTTTGCGGGTCAGGCTTTTTTCGCTGAGCTTGTTGAAATCCGGCAGCGCTTTACGCTGGTCTTCGATGAAGCTGGACACGGCACCGTCGAGGAACGGGCCGTCGTTGTCCTTGACGTTCTGCCCTTGTGGAATCTGGTTTTCCGCTGCGATGACTACGGTTTTCGTCGCCTGGTTGGTGTACATCGTGCCCTTGGCGCCACTTGGGCTCGGCGGCAGCGGGTCGGCGACGAAGCCTTTGGGCAGCACGAAACTGAACTTGCCGTCGAGCAGCGAGACTTTTTCGCTGGTGGCTTTTTCCTTGGCCGCTTGTGCGTTGATCGCGCCGAGAGCGGCGATCGCCGACAGCAGCAGGACGGCAGCTTTTTTGCTCAACAATGACATGTAAATCTCCGTGGGATGGTCGCGCGAGGCGGGCGATGATCCCACGGAGCGGGGCGCACGTTCCAGCACGATTCGCCCGAGCGGTTACTGCGCCGGCGCGCTGGTCACTGGCCGGGCCAGCAGCTTTCTGGTCACCCCGAGCATGGCCACCGACACCGCCACACCGACGATGAACCCGTTCAGGCCGAGGCTCGGCAAGGTCAGCGCCGACACCAGACAGAATGCCGAAAACGAATACATGCCAGTTGCAGTCGCCCGCAGCAGCGCGGCGGTGAAGGCCGGGCCGCGGGTCTGTTGCGAGAACACCGCCATCACGCTGCCAAGCACCGGGAACACCGCGAGCAAACCGCTCCAGCGCTCGCCGACGGTACTGGCCAGCATCGTCACTGCCAACGTCAGCGCGGCACCGGCCAGCATGCGCCATATCAGCCGGTCGGACTTCGGCGCCGAACCGTTCAGCACCGGCTGCACCACCGGAAATAGATAAGGCGAGGCCAGCAGCGCAATCGCCGCCGCCGCCAACGAAAACGGCAACGACGGCGGGACCAGCGACAGCAGCAGCGCCAGTACGCTCCAAACGGCCAGCGAGGCCGCGAGTGCCCACGGCCAGTTCGCCCGTTGCGCCACCTGCGCGTAGGTGATGCAGAAGGCAATCATCGCGAACATCGCCGATAACGCTGCGACCGCCGATTGCGCGGCAAACTCCGGCCCCTGTTCGATGGCGAGAAAAAACAGAATCGGCCCGACCACCACCGGCAACCCCGACAGCCATCCGGCCACGCTCGGCCCCCAGCGTTTGCCCGCCAGCGAGATCAGCAAGAGAAAAGCCGGAATCAGCAGCAGTTTGAGGATCAGCACGCAGGTGTCTCCATCGGATGCAGGTACGCCACGTTAGCACCGTGGCGAAGCGATTGCTGACTATGTTTGCAATTTTTGTATACAAAAAATCGAAAGCAATTACGGCTATGCTCTGACTATCAGGGCTGGTCGGAAGCAATGCGCGATGAACAAATCCTCAAGAATGCTCCGCGGCTGCTGCGGCATCGGCCTGTGGGCGCTGTTGCTGACGCCGACCTGGGCCAATTGGCAGGACGCGGTGCCGGGTGCGCAGATCATTGGCACCGGCGAGTTCAGCGTGTTCGGTTTCGACGTTTACAATGCGCGGCTGTGGAGTGCGGCGCGCCCGCTCGCCACGGATCAGCCGTTTGCGCTGGAGCTGATCTATCTCCGCAAGATTTCCCGCGACGACCTGGTGCAGGCCAGCGTCGACGAGATCAAACGCCTGTCCGGTAATCGTGTGAGCCCAGCGCAATTGGCCGGCTGGCAAGCACAGATGGAGCAATCGTTCGTCGATGTGCAGTCCGGCACACGGATTACCGGGGTCTATCTGCCGGGGCAGGGCGCACGGTTTTTTGTCGGCCAGCGCTTGCAGCACGAAATCGATGATCCGCAATTCGCCCGGGCGTTTTTCGACATCTGGCTGGACCCGCGCACGCGCAATCCCGATCTGCGCGAGCAATTGTTGGGCACCCGCCAACCTTGACCTTCCACCGCACCGGGCGAAACGTCTAAGCTGCGTCCTTTCGACTTGTTTCTGGATGTGTGCGTGAAATTCAGCTTGCCCAAAATCGCCACCGCGCCGTTTTGCCCGCCGGAAGTGGCCGGCAGTGTTGCGGTCGACCCTTCTGCCTCATTCTTCAAACGTGTACTGCGTTTTGCCGGCCCCGGTCTGCTGGTGTCGATCGGCTACATGGACCCCGGCAATTGGGCGACGGCGATTGAGGCTGGTTCGCGGTTTGGGTACAGCCTGTTGTTTGTGGTGTTGCTGGCGAGTCTGGCGGGGATGGTCGTGCAGTGTCTGTGTTCGCGGCTGGGCATCGCCACCGGGCGCGATCTGGCGCAACTGTCGCGCCAGCGCTACAGCACGCCGACCGCGCGCTTGCAGTGGGGCCTGGCGGAAATCTCGATCATCGCCACCGACCTTGCCGAAGTGCTTGGTTGTGCGCTGGCGTTTCACTTGTTGCTGGGTTGCTCGCTGACATTCGGCATTGCCCTGACAGCGTTCGACACGCTGCTGGTGCTGGCCTTGCAGAATCGTGGCTTCCGTCGACTGGAAGCGATCATGCTGGTGCTGGTCGCGACCATCGGCGTGTGTTTTTTCGTCGAGCTGCTGCTGATCAAGCCCTACTGGCCGGACGTTGCCCAAGGCTTCAAACCCTCGCTGGCGGCGATCGGCGATGCCGCACCGTTGTACCTGGCCATCGGCATTCTTGGCGCAACGGTGATGCCGCATAACCTCTATCTGCACACCTCGATCGTGCAGACGCGGATGATCGGCAAGGACCTGGCGAGCAAGCAGGATGCGGTAAAGCTGGCGCGCATCGACACCATCGGTTCACTGGCGCTGGCGCTGCTGGTCAACGCCGCGATCCTGATCCTCGCAGCGGCAGCGTTTCACCAGTCGGGGCATACCGAGGTGGTGGACATTCAGGACGCTTATCACTTGCTTGATCCACTGGTGGGCGGCGCACTCGCCAGCGTGTTATTCGGCGTGGCGTTGCTCGCCTCGGGGCAGAGTTCAACCTTCACCGGCACCATCGCCGGGCAGGTGATCATGGAAGGCTATCTGAACCTGCGCATCCCGTGCTGGCAGCGGCGGTTGATCACCCGCGGGCTGGCGCTGATTCCGGCGTTCATTGGCGTGTGGCTACTGGGTGACAACGCCATCGGCAAGTTGCTGGTGCTGAGTCAGGTGGTGTTGAGCCTGCAATTGCCGTTTGCTCTTTACCCGCTGATTCGCATGACCAACGACAGGCAGCTGATGGGGCCGTTTGTGAATCGCTGGCCAACTCGAGTGTTGGCTTGGAGCTTGTTTGTGGTGATCAGTGGGGCGAATGGCTGGTTGATTTCGCAGTGGGTGATCTGATCTTTGACACACTGATCGTTCCCACGCTCGGCGTGGTAACGCCTCCCGTGACGCTCTGCGTCACAGCGGACGCGGAGCGTCCTTGGCTGCATTCCCACGCGGAGCGTGGGAACGATCAGAAACGGCGGAGCGCATTTCAAGTGTGGGAGCGAGCCTGCTCGCGAAGGGGCCAGTTCAGACCACACACCTTCCGACGAGGGGGTTATCCGTCACCTTGTATCAAAGCGGTCGAGCCTATACTGTATATGCACACAGTAAAGAGTCCGCGCCATGCAAATCATCGACAAGCTGAGCATTCTCGCCGACGCCGCCAAATACGACGCATCGTGCGCGAGCAGTGGCGCGCCCAAGCGCAGCTCCGAGGGCAAGAGCGGGTTGGGCTCGACCGATGGCATGGGCATTTGCCACAGCTACACGCCTGATGGGCGTTGCGTGTCGCTGCTGAAGATCCTGCTGACCAATTTCTGTCTTTACGATTGCCAGTACTGCGTCAACCGCCGCTCCAGCGATGTACCGCGCGCACGGTTCACCCCCGAAGAAGTCGTGGCGCTGACCATGGATTTCTACCGGCGCAACTGTGTCAGCGGGCTGTTTCTCAGCTCCGGCATCATCCGCTCGGCGGACTACACCATGGAGCAACTGGTGCGGGTGGCGAAGCTGTTGCGCGAGGAGCATGAGTTTCGCGGTTACATCCACCTCAAGACCATTCCCGAGGCCGATCCGGCGCTGATCGAGGAGGCCGGGCGTTACGCCGATCGCCTGAGTGTCAACATCGAGCTGCCGACCGATGCCAGCCTGCAAACCCTGGCGCCGGAAAAGGACATCGGTTCGATCAAGCAGGCGATGAACACCATCTACACCGGCGTGCAGACCGTGCTCAACGAGCCACGCGCGCCGAAGTTCGCTCCGGCCGGGCAGAGCACGCAATTGATTGTCGGCGCCGATGACACCGACGACAGCACCATCCTCCACAGCGCCCAATCCTTGTACGGCAACTTCCGTCTGCGCCGGGTTTACTACTCGGCGTTCAGCCCGATCCCCGACAGCCCGAAAAGCGTGCCATTGGCCGCGCCACCGCTGATGCGCGAGCACCGTTTGTATCAGGCCGATTTCCTGTTGCGCAGTTATGGCTACAGCGCGGACGAATTGCTCAAGGGGCCGGGCAATCTGGCGCTCGACATTGACCCGAAACTGGCCTGGGCGCTGCAGAATCGCGAAGTGTTTCCGCTGGATCTGAATCGCGCCGAGGCCTCGTTGATCGCACGCATTCCCGGCATCGGCCTGCGCACTACTGAACGTTTGGTCGAGTTGCGCCGACAGCGACGCATCCGCTACGAAGACGTCGCGCGCATGCGCTGCGTTTTGGCGAAGGCCAAGCCCTTCATCATCACCAGCGATTACCACCCGCAGCAGGCCGAAGTCACCAGCCACATGCTCTATCAGCAATTGCGCGACCGGCCGATGCCGCAGCAGATGGGGTTGTGGGGATGATCAATCTCGATTGCGACGATCTGTTCGATACCTGGCGCCAGCAAGCGCGCTGGCTGCTCAGCCATGAAATCGACCCGAGTCTGGTGAGCTGGGCCTCGCAGGGCGTGGGCGATCTGTTCGCCAATGACGACCCGGTGCCTGAAGGGCAGGGGCCGTTTCAGGCGCGCATTCCCCGCGCGTTGCTCGATACCCTGGAACAAGCCTCGCGCTATCGCGGTGATCAGCGCTGGAGTTTGCTGTACGAAGTGTTGTGGCGCGTCAGCCACGGCGACCGTACCGCGATGATGGCCGGCGACAAACTAGGCAGCGAGTTGCAGCGGCGGATCAAGCAGGTGAACCGTGAAGCCCATCACCTGCATGCGTTCGTGCGCTTCATCGAGCGGCCGAAAGACAGCGTCGGCCCCGAATACGTGGCGTGGCATGAACCGGCTCACGATATCCTGCACAGCGCCAGCGCCCACTTCATCGGACGCATGGGCCGCCATCGCTGGCTGATCGCCACGCCGCGGGACGGGGTTTATTACGATGGCGAGCAGTTGATTCATCAGCGCCAATGCCCGGTGGAATGGCAGCAATTGGCGCAGAACGTTGACGATCCCCATGGTGATCTGTGGCTGACCTATTACAGCCACATCTTCAACCCGGCGCGGTTGAACCCAAAGGTCATGCAAGGGCATTTGCCCGTGCGGTTCTGGAAGAATTTGCCGGAGGGGGAGTTGATTCCAGGGTTGATTACGCAGGCGCGGATGGGCAAGCAGGGGGATGGGCAGGCGAGCGGGATTGCAGCGCGGACGGGTAAGCGGATTGCGCTAAAAAAGCCAGGAGCAAACCCTCACCCTAACCCTCTCCCGGAGGGAGAGGGGACTGACCGAGGTGTTCGGACTTGATCCATCGACCTGAACTATCGAGTCGAATTCAGGTTTTGAAAAGCCCAACGATCGGCTCCCTTTCCCCCTCGCCCCCCTGGGGAGAGGGCTGGGGTGAGGGGGCGAGGATCGCTAGCACGACACAGAAATATCGGTTGAGCAGAATCAAAAAAAGCCCCCCACCAATCACTTGGTGGAGGGCTTTCTTTAGCCAGAACCGTCAAATCAAACCTTAACGATCCAACCCGCTGGCGCTTCGATGTCGCCGGTCTGCACGCCGGTCAGCTCTTTGTAGAGCTGCTGCGTCACCGGGCCGACTTCGGTTTCACTGTGGAACACATGCAGATGGTCGTTGTAGCTGATGCCGCCAATCGGCGTGATCACGGCAGCCGTGCCGCAAGCACCGGCTTCCTTGAAGTCCGCCAGTTTGTCGATCAGCACATCGCCTTCGACCACTTCCAGGCCCAGGCGCGATTTCGCCAGTTCGATCAGCGACAGACGGGTGATGCCCGGCAGCACCGACGGCGAGTTCGGGGTGACGAACTTGTTGTCGTGGGTGATCCCGAAGAAGTTGGCCGAGCCGACTTCTTCGATTTTGGTGTGGGTCATCGGGTCCAGATAGATCGCGTCAGCAAAGTTGGCTTTCTTGGCTTTCGAGCCCGGCATCAGGCTGGCCGCGTAGTTGCCACCGACTTTGGCAGCGCCTGTGCCTTGTGGGGCAGCGCGGTCGTAGCTGGAGATCTGGAAGTTGTGCGGGGTCAGACCGCCCTTGAAGTAGGCGCCGACCGGGATGCAGAAGATCGAGAAGATGAACTCGGGCGCGGTACGCACGCCGATGTTGTCACCGACGCCGATCACGAACGGACGCAGGTACAGCGCGCCGCCAGTGCCGTAAGGCGGGATGAAACGCTCGTTGGCGCGAACCACGGCTTTACAGGCTTCGATGAACTGCTCGGTGTCCACGGTCGGCATCAGCAGACGTGCGCAGCTGCGCTGCATGCGCAGGGCGTTCTGGTCCGGGCGGAACAGGTTGATCGAGCCGTCCTTGCAACGATAGGCCTTCATGCCTTCAAAGCATTGCTGGCCATAGTGAAGGGCCGTCGAGCCTTCGCTGATGTGCAGCACGTTGTCTTCGGTCAGGGTGCCTTTGTCCCACTCGCCATCGCGGAAGTACGACAGATAGCGTTTGTCGGTCTTGATGTAATCAAAACCCAGCTTGTCCCAATTGATGCTCTCGTTACCCATGACACCCTCTATCACTGAACAACCGCCGAAACGGTTCAAGGCTTCTGACGTTTTTTGGATGGGCACAACAATACTTCATTCTTGAGCGGTTTCGCAGCCCGGACTATCGGATCACAGGCAGATAAATTCCGTTGTTCTCAAGAATCGCCAGCAGGCTGGCTCCCACAGGGGAATGCATTCCAGGGTGGGAGCCAGCCTGCTGGCGATGGGGCCGGTCCTGTTTTACAGGTGCAACGCATGCCCAAGCGCGCGCAACGCCGCTTCCTGCACCGCTTCACCCAGCGTCGGATGCGCGTGGATGGTGCCGCCGATATCTTCCAGGCGCGCGCCCATTTCCAGGCTTTGCGCAAATGCCGTCGACAGCTCCGACACGCCGACGCCCACCGCTTGCCAGCCGACAATCAGATGATTGTCGCGACGGGCGACCACGCGGACGAAACCGCTTTTTGATTCCAGGGTCATCGCCCGGCCGTTGGCGGCGAACGGGAAGCTGGAAACGATGCAGTCGAGCCCGGCAGCCTTGGCTTCGTCCGGAGTCTTGCCGACCACTACCAGTTCCGGATCGGTGAAGCACACGGCGGCGATGGCGGTCGGGTTGAATTCGCGGGTTTTGCCGCTGATCAGTTCGGCAACCATTTCACCCTGCGCCATCGCACGGTGCGCAAGCATTGGCTCGCCACTCAGATCGCCGATGGCGTAGACGTTGCGCATGCTGGTCTGGCAACGGTTGTCGATTTTGATTGCCGCGCCGTTCATTTCCAGATTCAACGTTTCGAGGTTGAAGCCCTGGGTATTCGGCTTGCGACCCACGGCGACCAGCACCTGATCGGTTTCCAGGTTCAAGGTTTCGCCGTCAGGATCGCGCACCTGCAAGGTGCCGTCGAAACCCGACACGCTATGCTTGAGGTACAGCTTCACGCCCAGTTGCTTCAGCGCCTCGTGCACCGGTTGCGTCAGTTCCGCGTCGTAGGCGGGCAGGATGCGATCCTGCGCCTCGACCACGCTGACTTCGGCGCCGAGTTTGCGATAGGCGATGCCCAGTTCCAGGCCGATATAACCGCCGCCGACCACGATCAAGCGTTTGGGCACCGACTTCGGTGTCAGCGCTTCGGTGGAGGAGATGATCGGCCCGCCAATCGGCAGGATCGGCAGGTTGACGCTGGTCGATCCGGTGGCGAGCACCAGATGTTCGCAGTGGATGCGCGTGTCGCCCACCTCAACGGTTTTGCCGTCGATGATTTTCGCCCAGCCGTTGACCACCTGCACCTTATGCTTCTTCAGCAGCGCGGCAACGCCGGTGGTCAGGCGATCGACGATGCCGTCCTTCCACTCGACGCTCTTGCTGATATCGAGGGTCGGCGCGGAAACGCTGATGCCCAGCGCCGAATGCTGGCTGTGATGTTGCGTCTGGTGAAATTGCTCGGCGACGTGAATCAGTGCTTTCGACGGAATGCAGCCGATATTCAGGCAGGTGCCGCCCAGCGCCTGGCCTTCGACCAGAATCGTTGGAATGCCCAGTTGCCCGGCGCGAATCGCCGTGACGTAGCCGCCGGGGCCGCCGCCAATGATCAGCAGCGTAGTGTTCAAAGAATGCATGGGCGCCTTACTCCACAAACAAAGTGGCAGGTTGTTCGATCAGGCCGCGAATGGCCTGGATGAAGAGCGCCGCGTCCATGCCGTCGACCACGCGGTGATCGAACGAGCTGGAGAGGTTCATCATCTTGCGAATCACCACCTGGCCTTTGACGACCATCGGCCGTTCAACGATTTTATTCACGCCGACGATCGCCACTTCCGGCAGGTTCAGCACCGGCGTGCTGACGATGCCGCCCAACGCTCCGAGGCTGGTCAGGGTGATGGTCGAGCCCGACAATTCGTCGCGGCTGGCCTTGCCGTTGCGCGCGGCACTGGCCAGGCGCGAAATTTCCGCAGCGCTGTCCCACAGGCTACGCGCTTCGGCGTGACGCACCACCGGCACCATCAGGCCGACATCGCTTTGCGTGGCGACGCCGACATGCACCGCGCCGAGGCGGGTGATGACTTGCGCTTCGTCGTCGTAACGGGCATTCATCTGCGGGAAGTCGCGCAGGGCCATGACCAGCGCACGCACCAGAAATGGCAACAAGGTCAACTTGCCACGGCTGGCGCCATGCTTTTCGTTCAGGTGCGCGCGCAGTTCTTCGATGGCGGTGACATCGATTTCCTCGACGTAACTGAAGTGCGCGGCACGCTGTGTCGCGTCCTGCATGCGCTGGGCGATCTTGCGACGCATGCCGATCACTTGAATCTGTTCTTCATCGTTGCGCTGGGCGTAGGCCGCAGCGACTGGCGCCGAGGCATTCGCCTGACCTTGCGCGAGATAGGCTTCAAGGTCTTCGTGCAGCACACGACCGGCCGGGCCGCTGCCGCGCACCAGACGCAATTGAATACCCAGATCCAGCGCATGTTTGCGCACGGCTGGCGAGGCGAGAGGGCGCTCGTCTGCTTCACGGGCAACCATCGGGCCCTGGCAAACCGCAGCAGGACGCGGGGCAGCAGCAGGCTTGCTTTCGTCTACGGTTTCAACTTTTGGTGCTTCAGGTGTTTCTTTTACCGGAGCCGGCGCAGCCGATTCCTTGAGGTTGCCAGCGCCTTCCACTTCGATGCTGATCAGTACGCTACCGACCGCCATCACTTCACCCGGCTGACCGCCAAGCGCAATCACCTTGCCATGCACTGGCGACGGAATATCGACCATCGCCTTGTCGGTCATCACGTCCGCCAGCACCTGATCTTCAACCACCAGGTCGCCGACCTTGACGTGCCACTGCGACAGTTCCACTTCTGCGATGCCTTCGCCAATGTCCGGCATCTTGATAACGTGCGTGCCCATTCAGACCTCCATGACCCGTTTCAACGCCGCGCCCACTCGGGACGGCCCTGGGAAATACGCCCACTCCTGCGCGTGCGGGTAGGGGGTGTCCCAACCGGTGACGCGTTCGATCGGCGCTTCCAGGTGATGGAAGCAATGCTCTTGCACCAGCGACACCAGTTCGGCGCCGAAACCGCAGGTGCGGGTGGCTTCGTGAACCACCACGCAACGGCCGGTTTTCTTCACCGATTTGACGATGGTGTCCAGGTCCAGCGGCCACAGGCTGCGCAGGTCGATGACTTCGGCATCTACGCCGGATTCTTCGGCGGCGACTTGCGAGACATAGACGGTGGTGCCGTAAGTCAGCACGGTCACGTCCTTGCCCGGACGGGTGATCGCGGCGACGTCCAGCGGCACGGTGTAATAACCGTCCGGTACCTGGGCTTGCGGGTGTTTCGACCAAGGCGTTACCGGGCGGTCGTGGTGGCCGTCGAACGGGCCGTTGTACAGGCGTTTCGGCTCGAGGAAGATCACCGGGTCATCGTTTTCGATGGAGGCGATCAGCAGGCCTTTGGCGTCATACGGGTTGGACGGCATCACCGTGCGCAGACCACAGACCTGAGTGAACATCGCTTCAATGCTCTGGCTGTGGGTCTGGCCGCCATAAATGCCGCCGCCGCACGGCATGCGCAGGGTCATCGGCGCGGTGAATTCGCCGGCCGAGCGATAACGCAGGCGCGCCGCTTCGGAAATGATCTGGTCGGAGGCCGGGTAGACGTAGTCGGCGAACTGGATTTCAGCGACCGGACGCAGACCGTAAGCACCCATGCCCACGGCCACACCGACAATGCCGCTTTCCGAGATCGGTGCGTCGAACACCCGCGAGGTGCCGTATTTGGTCTGCAGGCCTTCGGTGCAGCGGAACACGCCGCCGAAGTAGCCGACGTCCTGACCGAACACAACGACGTTTTCATCACGCTCAAGCATCACATCCATGGCCGAGCGCAGGGCCTGGATCATGGTCATGGTGGTCGTGGTCATGGCGGTTTCCAGCTGAATATTATTGTTGTGATCGTTCATCTCAGATCCCCAACTGCTGACGCTGGCGCTTCAAGTGCTCCGGCATCTCTTTGTAGACGTCTTCGAACATGGTCGCGGCGCTCGGGATCTGGCCACCGGCGAGGGTGCCGTACTGTTCGGCCTGCTTCTGCGCGGCAATCACTTCGGCTTCGAGTTCGGCGCTGACGGCGGCGTGCTCTTCTTCCGACCAGTGACCGACCTTGATCAGGTGCTGCTTCAGACGCGCAATCGGATCGCCGAGCGGAAAGTGGCTCCAGTCATCGGCCGGGCGGTATTTGGATGGATCGTCCGACGTCGAGTGCGGGCCGGCGCGGTAGGTGACCCATTCGATCATGGTCGGGCCGAGGTTGCGCCGGGCACGTTCGGCGGCCCAGGCAGAAGCGGCGTAGACCGCGTAGAAGTCGTTGCCATCGACCCGCAGCGAGGCGATGCCGCAACCGACGCCGCGTCCGGCGAAGGTGGTGGCTTCACCACCGGCAATCGCCTGGAAGGTCGAAATCGCCCACTGGTTGTTGACCACATTGAGGATCACCGGCGCACGGTAAACGTGGGCGAAGGTGAGGGCGGTGTGGAAGTCCGATTCGGCGGTGGCGCCATCGCCGATCCACGCCGAGGCGATTTTGGTGTCGCCCTTGATCGCCGAGGCCATGCCCCAACCCACGCCCTGAATGAACTGGGTGGCGAGGTTGCCGGAGATGGTAAAGAAACCAGCGTCCTTGACCGAGTACATAATTGGCAACTGGCGGCCCTTGAGCGGATCGCGCTCGTTGGACAGCAGTTGGCAGATCAGATCGACCAGCGGTACGTCGCGGGCCATCAGAATGCTTTGCTGACGATAGGTCGGGAAGCACATGTCATCAATGTTCAGCGCCAGCGCCTGAGCGCTGCCGATGGCTTCTTCACCAAGGCTCTGCATGTAGAACGACATTTTTTTCTGGCGCTGGGCGACGACCATGCGGTTGTCATAGATGCGCGTCTTGAGCATCGCGCGCATGCCTTTGCGCAGGATCTCGACCGGCACGTTTTCGGCCCACGGGCCAAGGGCGTTGCCCTGATCGTCGAGCACGCGAATCAGGCCACGCGCCAGGTCGGCGGTGTCGGCAGGTTCTACGTCGATGGGAGGTTTGCGCACAGTGCCTGCGTCGGTCAGATGCAGGTAGGAAAAATCGGTTTTGCAACCGGGACGGCCCGAGGGTTCAGGGACGTGCAGGCGCAGCGGTTCGTACGCTTGGGTCATGGCTTCTACGCTCGATCTTGTGAATTTCTTGTAGTGAGCTGGCAGTCATTCCTCGGTAGAAGAAATCTTGTCCTACAACAATCATAGGCGCGGCCAAGAAGAATATTTATCTGTGTTTCATTGCGCTGAAGATGATTTGCAGATAGAAATTCTGCATAAACATAAAAAACAGGTGGTTTTGTCTCATGCGCAAACTGGACCGTACCGACATCGGCATTCTCAACAGCCTTCAGGAGAACGCGCGCATCACCAACGCCGACCTCGCCCGCTCGGTCAATCTGTCGCCGACGCCGTGCTTCAACCGGGTCAAGGCCATGGAGGAACTGGGGCTGATCCGCGAGCAGGTGACGCTGCTGGATGCCGACCTGCTGGGGCTGCACGTGAACGTGTTCATTCACGTCAGCCTGGAAAAACAGGTGGAAGAAGCGCTGCAGCATTTCGAGGAAGCGATCTCCGATCGACCGGAAGTGATGGAGTGCTACCTGATGGCCGGCGACCCGGACTATCTGATCCGGGTCTTGGTGCCGACTATTCAGTCGCTGGAGCGCTTCATGATGGATTTTCTGACCAAGGTGCCGGGGGTGGCGAACATCCGTTCCAGCTTTGCGCTGAAGCAGGTGCGCTATAAAACCGCGTTGCCGCTACCCGCCAACGGCCTGACCCTGGGCGCATAACCTGACCTGATCCACCCGACCCGACCCGATCCATTCGACCCGACCCGACCCGGCCTGCCGAGGCCGATCGTTCCCACGCTCCGCGTGGGAATGCATCCCGTGACGCTCTGCGTCACTTCCTGAGGCGGAACGCGGAGCGTCCCTGGCGGCATTCCCACGCAGAGCGTGGGAACGATCAGACTCAGGGCGCCTGACCAGGGGTCAGAGCTGGTTAAGCGGAATCTTCAGGTACACCACGCCATTGTCTTCCGCCGCCGGCAAATTCCCCGCCCGCACATTCACCTGAATCGCCGGCAGCAACAGCGTCGGCATGCCCAGGCCGGCATCACGGCGGGTGCGCATCTCGACGAACGCCGCTTCGTCGATGCCGTCATGCACATGGATATTGCTTTTACGCTGCTCGCCAACCGTGGTCTGGCACCGCGAGGCCCGGCCTTCGGGTGGGTAGTCGTGGCAGATGTAGAGCTTCACGCCGGCGGGGAAGGCCAGCAGCTTTTTGATCGACGCGAACAGTTGATGGGCATTGCCGCCGGGGAAGTCGCAGCGCGCCGTGCCGACATCCGGCATGAACAACGTGTCGCCGACCAGAATCTGCTCGCCGTCAATCAGATAGGCCATGTCGGCCGGGGTGTGGCCGGGCACGTGCAGGGCGGTGGCTTTGAGATTGCCGATGCGAAATGACTCGTTCGGCGCGAACAGATGATCGAACTGCGAACCGTCGACCGAGAATTCCGGCTCCAGATTGAACAATGTCTTGAACACGTTCTGCACTTGGCTGATCGAGGCACCGATGGCGATCTTCCCACCCAGTTTCTGCCGCAGGTAGGGCGCAGCGGAGATGTGATCGGCGTGGGCGTGGGTTTCCAGCAACCATTGCACCTGTAATTGATGCGCCTCGACGAACGCAACGATCTTGTCCGCCTGCACGGTGCCGGTGCGCCCGGCGGCGCCGTCGTAATCGAGCACTGGGTCGACGATTGCGCACTGGCCACCATCCACTTCGTAGACCACGTAGCTGTAGGTCGAAGAGGCGGGGTCGAGGAAAGCTTCAATCTGCGCGGGCATGGACACCAACCTGAACAAGGAAAATGGGTTGCAACACTTTATCTAAAAACATAATGTTCGCAGCTTAAGTGACCTTGAAGGCCTCGTGCAAATGCAATCCAGTCTGACCGAATGTGAAGTCGCCCAACTGCGCGCCTCGGCCTCCAGGGCCTGCGCGCTGCTCAAGGCTTTGGCCAATGAGGATCGCCTGCTGATCCTGTGTCAACTGACCCAGGGCGAACGCAACGTCGGCGAACTGGAAACCATGACCGGCGTGCGCCAGCCGACGCTGTCCCAGCAATTGGGCATTTTGCGTGACGAAGGGCTCGTCGCGACCCGACGTGAAGGCAAGTACATTTTCTACGGCCTCGCCAGTCACGAAGTGATCCAGGTGATGAAGACCCTGTCCGGGCTTTATTGCGGGGCGGTGCTCAAAACTCTGGGTCATCAATAAATGCCAGCCATGACACGCCCCCTGTAGGAGTGAGCCTGCTCGCGATAGCGGTAGGTCAGCCAACACATTCATTGACTGATACACCGCCATCGCGAGCAGGCTCACTCCTACAAGGGATTTGTGTGAAGGCCAGAAATCCTTGCGTGCGGCAAAAGGAACAAGCAATGAACGATCAACACTGGGGCCCATCCATCAGTGCCGATATCGTGGTCATCGGCGGCGGTTCGGCCGGTATTGCGGTTGTCGCCAGCCTGCTCAAGCGTGATTCGGCGCTGAACATCACCGTGATCGAGCCGAGCACCCACCACTATTATCAGCCAGCGTGGACGCTGGTCGGCGGCGGTGCTTTCAACGTCAAGGACAGCGCCCGACCGATGAACAAAGTCATGCCCCGGCAAGCCAACTGGGTGCAGGCGGCGGTCACAGCAATCGATCCGGCGCAACGTCAACTCACGCTCAACGATCAGCGCACGGTCAGCTATCAGAATCTGATCGTCTGCCCCGGCCTGCGCCTTGCCTGGGAAAAAATCGAGGGCCTGCAGGACAGCCTCGGCCAGTATGGCGTGACCTCCAACTACAGCTATCAACATGCGCAATACACTTGGGATCAGGTGCAAAAACTGCGCGATGGCCGAGCGCTGTTCACCCAACCGGCGATGCCGATCAAATGCGCCGGCGCACCGCAAAAAGCCTTGTACCTGTCCTGCGATCACTGGCGCAAAAGCGCGGTACTGAACAACATTCATGTCGAATTCAATCTGGCCGGCGCCGCGCTGTTCGGTGTGGCGACGTTCGTGCCGCCGTTGATGAAATACATCGAGAAGTACAACGCACAACTGGCCTTCAATTCCAATCTGGTGAAAGTCGACGGCCCGGCGCAAACCGCATGGTTCGAGGTCAAGGATGCCGAGGGCAACGTCAGCCGCGTAGCGAAAACCTTCGACTTGCTGCACGTCGTGCCGCCGCAGGTTTCGCCGGATTTCATCGCGCAAAGTGCGCTGGCCGACGCCGGTGGCTGGTGCGAGGTAGACCCGCACAGCCTGCAACATCCACGCTTCCCCGAGATATTTGCCTTGGGTGATATCTGCGGCACCAGCAACGCGAAAACCGCCGCAGCGGTGCGCAAGCAAGTCGTGGTGGTCGCGCAGAACCTGTTGGCCTCACGCCAGCAGCAACCGCTGCCGCTGAAGTACGACGGCTACGGTTCCTGCCCGCTGACGGTGGAGAAGGGCAAGGTGATTCTGGCCGAGTTCGGCTATGGCGGAAAACTGCTGCCGACCTTCGCCCTGGACCCGACCGTTGCGCGCCGTTCGGCGTGGTGGCTGAAGGCGACGCTGCTGCCGTGGTTCTACTGGAACGGCATGCTCAAGGGTCGCGAATGGCTGACCAGCCTGTCCAGGGTCGACTGAGAAAACCTTATGTGGCTGGCAAGTCTGTTTGGCGTGGTGATGGGCATGGTGCTCGGTTTGACCGGCGCGGGTGGCGGGATTCTCGCGGTGCCGGCGCTGGTTCTGGGCCTTGGCTGGAGCATGACGCAAGCAGCGCCGGTGGCGTTGTTTGCGGTGGGCAGTGCGGCGGCGGTCGGCGCTATCGATGGCCTGCGCCATGGCCTGGTGCGCTACCGCGCGGCATTGTTGATCGCGGGGCTGGGCGCGGTATTTTCGCCGCTGGGGATCTACTTCGCGCATCAGTTGCCGGAAAAGGTGCTGATGATCCTGTTCAGCCTGCTGATGGTCATGGTCGCCTGGCGCATGTTCAGAAAAGAGCGTCAGCAAGCGGGGCCGAGCGATCACGGTCATGCCAGTTGGGGCCAGAAGAACTGCATGCTCAACGAGCAGACCGGGCGTTTCGACTGGACTGCCAAATGCACCGCGACGCTGGCCGCGTTGGGCGCAGTCACCGGGGTGGTCTCGGGCTTGCTCGGGGTCGGAGGCGGCTTCCTGATCGTGCCGGCATTCAAGCAACTGACCGACGTGCAGATGCGCGGCATCGTCGCCACATCGTTGATGGTGATCAGCCTGATTTCAGCGATCGGTGTGATCGGCGCGTTTCATGCCGGTGTACGTATCGACCGTCAGGGCGCGGCGTTCATCATCGCCAGCGTGGTCGGCATGATCATCGGTCGAAAACTCTGTGCGCGGGTACCGGCGCGGGCCTTGCAGGTCGGGTTTGCGAGTGTTTGCGTGATGGTGGCGGGGTACATGTTGCTGCGGGCCTGAAGTGAAACCATCGCAGCCCGGCCCGGGCTGCGATGGGGCAGCGCTTTACAACACCAGGTGCGGCAGCCACAGCGACAGCGCAGGCACGTAGGTCACCAGCATCAGCACCAGGAACAGCACGGCGTAGAACGGCAGCAGCGCTTTGACGGTGCTTTCAATGCTGACTTTGCCGATCGCCGAACCGACGAACAGCACGGCTCCCACGGGCGGTGTTATCAATCCGATCCCCAGGTTGACCAGCATGATCATGCCGAACTGCACCGGATCGACGCCGATGTCCAGAATCACCGGCATCAGGATCGGCGTCAGGATCAGGATCAGCGGCGCCATGTCCATCACCGTGCCCAACAGCAGCAACATGACGTTGATGCACATCAGGATCACGTAACGGTTGTCCGACAGGGTCAGGAACGCCGTGGTGATCTTCGCCGGAATCTGCATCAGGGTCATGATGTAGCCGAAGCTGGCGGCGAAGCCGATCAGGATCATCACGATGGAGATGGTCCGCACCGTGCGATGCATCAGTTTGGGCAGTTCACGCCACTTGTAGTCGCGGTAGATGAACATGGTCACGAAGAACGACCACAGCACGGCGATAGCGGCCGACTCGGTCGCGGTGAAGACCCCGGAGAGGATACCGCCGAGGATGATCACCATCGCCATCAGGCCCCAGAGGGCTTCGCCGACGATTTTCAGCGCCTGGCGCATCGGGATCACTTCGCCCTTGGGATAGTTGCGCTTTTTCGCGAAGATCAGGCACAGCACCATCAGGCACGCGCTCATCAGCAAGCCCGGGACGATGCCGGCCATGAACAGCGAGGCAATCGACACCGTACCGCCAGCAGCCAGCGAGTAGAGTACCGAGTTATGGCTGGGCGGAGTCAACAATGCTTGCACCGAGCCGCTGACGGTCACGGCGGTGGAGAAGTCCCGCGGATAACCCTTGCGCTCCATTTCCGGAATCAGCACCGAACCCACCGACGCCGTATCGGCCACCGACGAACCGGAGATCGCACCGAAGAAGGTCGAGGCGACGATGTTGACCAGTGACAGGCCACCACGGACGAAACCCACCAGCACACCGGCACACGCCACCAACCGCCGGGACATGCCGCCCTCTGCCATGATCGCGCCGGCGAGGACAAAGAACGGAATGGCCAGCAGTGAGAACTTGTTTACCCCGCCCGCCACTTGGATCATTACGGCCTGGAAGGGGATGTCGATCCACCACGCACCGATCAGCGCGGCGGCACCGAGTGCATAGGCAACCGGCATGCCGATCAGGATCAATACGATAAAACTGCCCAGCAGAATCAGAGCGTCCATTAAACGGCACCTTCGCTTTCTTCAACCAGATCGAACTGCACGACCCGACGCTTGCTCTGGTCACCGAGAAACAGTTTTTCCAGGACAAAAACCAGGGTCAGCAAACCGCCCACGGGAATCGGCAAATAGGTCATGCCCACCCGCAGGGTGGGCAGGGACGCCATGAACTGGTTCCAGGTGGACATGCACAACTTGAATCCCCAGATCGTCATGAAAATGCAGATCAGGGCCATCAGCAATTGGGAAAAAATCGACGCTGCGCTGCGCAGATGCGGCGGCATGCGGTCGGTCACCATGGCCACGGCCATGTGCGCGCCGGCGCGGTAGCTGGCAGCAGCGCCAATAAATGTGAACACGATCATCAGCAGAATGGCCGTAGGCTCGGGCCAGCTCGAACCGGTACCCAGCACGTAGCGCGCAAACACGCCCCAGGGAATCATCAGGGAAACTGCCAGAACGGAAAGGCCGGCCACCCAGATACACGTCATGTAGATCTTGTCATTGATACGCAGCAGTAGATTCTTCATCGGGTTCCACCGTAACCGGGCGCGCCTGAATCATCGGGCGCGCCGGGCCTTGTCGTGAGTACGGAGCGGGAGGCGTTATTGAACGGCTTCGATTTTCTTGATCAGGTCGGCATATGGCGCGCCGTACTTCTCGCGGACCGGAGCGGTGGCGTCGTAGAAGGGCTTCTTGTCGACCGTGATGAATTCGACGCCGGCGGCCTTGAGTTTTTCTTCACTGGCAGCGGACTTCTTGTCCCACAGCTCGCGCTCTTCAGCCTGGGCAGCCTTGGCGGCTTTCTTGACCAGTGTCTGTTGATCCGGAGTGAGTTTCTCCCAAGTGATTTTCGACATCACGATAGGCTCTGGCAGGATCAGGTGACCGGTCAGGCTGTAGAACTTGGCGTTCTGGAAGTGGTTGTGTTCGAGCAGGGTCGGCGGGTTGTTTTCCGCGCCGTCGATCACGCCGGTTTGCAGAGCGCTGAAGATCTCGCCGGTGTCCATGGCGATACCGTTGGCACCCATGGCGTTCATCATGTCGATGAACATCGGGTTGCCTTGCACGCGAATTTTCATGCCCTTTAGATCTTCGAGCTTGCGCACCGGTTTTTTGGTGTAGATGTTGCGCGTGCCGCCGTCCATCCAGGCCAGGGCCACCAGGCCGAATTCGGAATTGGTGATCTTGCCGAGGATTTCATCGCCCACTGGACCGTCGATGACATTGCGCATGTGCTGGTGGTCTCGGAAGATGAACGGCATGTTGAAGACGTTCACGTCCGGTACGACAGGGCCGACGATCCCCAGGCTGACCCGGGACATCTGTATCGCGCCGACTTGCATTTGCTCGATGACTTCCTTTTCAGAACCCAGCACACCGCCCGGGAAGTACTTGAAAGTCAGCTCGCCGTTGGTCTCTTTGGTCAGCATTTTGCCCATGCTTTCTTCCGCCACCGTGGTTGGATAACCCTTGGGGTGGATGTCGGCGACTTTAAGTTCCAGTGCCTGAGCGGCGCCAGCGAGGGTGAATATCAGCGGGAGTGCAGCGGCGAGCAAGGTGCGTTTGAAGTTCATGGGGGTGAGTCTCCAGTCTTGTTATTTTTGTGTTCAAGGCGCAGCGGTGCAGCAGAGGGTCTAAAGCAAATCGTTGAATTCTGGTTCGGCGAGGCCTTTGACGCCGGGCTTCAGCGCGAACACGCCACCGGCCAGCGATTGCGGGTCGTGGTCGTCGCCGGGGCGAATCGAAGCGACAAACAGGGTGCTCATGTCGCTGCCGCCGAAGGCGCACATGGTCGGTTTCTTCACTGGCACTTGCAGTGAAAAATCCAGGCGACCGTCCGGGGCGAAGCGGTGAATCAGTCCGGCGTCGTTGGCACAGATCCAATAGCAACCTTCGGCATCCACGGCGGCACCATCGGGGCGGCCGGGAAAGTGCTTCATGTCGACAAACACCCGGCGGTTCGACGGCGTGCCGGTCTCGGTGTCGTAATCGAACGCCCAGATCAGTTGCACGTCGGGATGCGAATCCGACAAGTACATGATCTTGCCGTCCGGGCTGAAGCCGAGGCCGTTGGGCACAATGAAGCCGTCGAGTTGCGCTTCAATCACACCGGACTGCCCGGCACCGTAGCGGTAGAGCCGGCCTTCAGGCGCATTCAGTCCCATGTTCAGCACCATGCTGCCAGCCCAGAAACGCCCCTGACGGTCGCAGCGACCATCGTTGAGGCGCATGTCCGCGCGGCTGTGCTCGACACTCGCGAGCAATTCGCTGTCGAGGCTGCCGTCGCTGTGGGGATGCAGGCGAAAAAAACCGCTTTCCATGCCGGCCACCCAGCCACCGCTGCGGTGGCGGCTGATACAGGCGAGCATTTCTGGCGCTTTCCACGACGCCACGTGCCCGCTGTCGGCGCTCCAGCGTTGCAGCCCGCCATTGGGAATGTCCACCCAGTACAGGGCGTTTTCCTCGGCGACCCAGACCGGGCTTTCGCCCACAGCGTTGCGCGCATCGACGATCAATTCGGCTTGCATACTGATTACCTCGTGTCGTGGTCGCAGGGATCAGTCGCCAAACGGGCCGGCCGCCACAAAGGCGCCGCCCTGGTAGATTCGCGCCGGGTCATCGGCGGCCGGCATCGGCTGTGCTTCGACCTTGTCGCGGAACACTTCCGAGCTGTCCTTGGCTTCATAACCGAGGTGGCTGGCGTAGCGGTTGTCCCACCACACGTCCTTGTTGGCGGACATGCCGTAGACCACGGTGTGACCGACGTTCGGCGTGTACAGCGAACGCTCGAGCAGTTGCGTGAGGTCGTCGAAGCTCAGCCAGGTATGCATCATCCGGCGGTTCTGCGGTTCCGGGAACGAGGAGCCGATGCGGATGCTGACGGTTTCGATGCCGTAGCGATCGAAGTAGAAACTGGCCATGTCTTCGCCGTAGGACTTGGACAGACCGTAGTAACCGTCAGGGCGGCGTGGGGAGCTGGCGTCGAGTTTCTCGTCCTGCTTGTAGAAACCGATGACGTGGTTGGAGCTGGCGAAGATCACCCGCTTCACACCATGCTTGCGTGCCGCTTCGTAGATGTGAAACACGCCGCTGATGTTGGCGCCGAGGATCTCTTCGAACGGGCGCTCGACTGAGACTCCGCCGAAATGCAGGATCGCGTCGACCCCATCGACCAGTTGATGCACGGCCTGTTTGTCGGCCAGATCGCAGAGTACGACTTCTTCGTGATCATCGACGGCCGGGGCGAGCGCGGCGATATCGGACAAGCGCAGCACATTGGCGTAAGGACGCAGGCGTTCGCGCAGGACTTTGCCCAGGCCACCGGCAGCGCCGGTCAGCAGCAGGCGATTGAATGGAGCGCGCGGAGTAGAGGTAGACGTCATGGCAATCCCTGAACACATTGTTATTAGGTTTGTTGTAGGTTGTCGTATGACTGCGCTGAAGTATCGGTAGGGTTCCGGGAACTTGTCAACGCGACTTTTGGTGTAGATGACGGAAGGCGGAACAGTGTTTTTCCAATTGCCTCGCCTTGAAATGCGTTCCCTTGTAGGCCTTCGCCTGCTCGCGATAGCGGTGCATCAGCCGACATATTCTCTGACTGATATACCGCTATCGCGAGCAGGCGAAGGCCTACAGGGGGGCTGTGTTGCCCGACAAATTACAACAACGAAATCGGATAGCTGATGAAGATCCGGTTCTCGTCAAACTCGTTGGTGCTGAAGTCGCGGCGGATGGTCGCGTTGCGCCATTTCACGTTGAGGCTTTTCAGCGGGCCGCTCTGTACGGTGTAGGCCAGTTCCGATTCGCGGCCCCATTCCTTGCCGTCGTTGGTGCTGGCGGTGTGGACGTTGTCACCGCTGATGTAGCGGTTCATCAGGGTCAGACCGGGGATGCCGAGGGCGACGAAGTTGTAGTCGTGACGCAGCTGCCAGGAGCGTTCCTTGGCGTTGTCATAACTGGCGTTGTAGCTGTCGTTGGCCAGGGTCCCGCCGCTGGTGCCGTTAACCCGCATCCAGGCGTCGTCACCGGTGAGTTTCTGCAGGCCGACGTAGAAGGTGTTGCCACCGTATTTGGCCGAGAGCATGGCAAACGCGGTCTTGTTGTCGAGGTCGCCGGCCTGAGCGCTGCCGTCTTCCTTGCCGGTGAAGAAACCGAGGTTGGCGCCCAGCGTCCAGTCGCCGAGCGGCTGGCTGTGGCTGAGGTTGAAATACTGCTGTTGGTAGATGTCGGTCAGCTCGGCGTACCACACGCCGACCATGGTGCGCTTGTCGTTGAACGTGTACTCGCCGCCGCCGAAGTTGAAGCGATCCGAGGTGAACGCGCCGCGGCCGTTCATCGACATGTCTTCCATGCTCGCATCGTTGCGCGGGCTGTTGCCACGGAACTGGCCGCCGTAGACAGTCAGGCCATTGATCTCGGTGGAAGTGATCTGGCCGCCGCGGAAGGTCTGCGGCAGCGAACGACCGTCGTCGGAACGCAGGATCGGCAACACCGGCATCCATTCGCCGACTTTCAATTCGGTCTTCGACACCTTGGCTTTCAGCGCAACGCCGAGGCGACCGAAGTTGTCCGCCGGGCGCCCGTCATCGTGGATCGGCAACAGTTGCGTGCCGCCCGTGCCTTTGCCGCCATCGAGTTTTTGCGAATACAGCCCGAGCACATCGAGGCCGAAGCCGACGGTGCCCTGGGTGAAACCGGATTTGGCATCGAGGATGAAGCTCTGCGTCCACTCTTCAGCCTTGCCCTGCGGGTTGGCCGGGTTGACGAAGTTGCGGTTGAAATAGGCATTGCGCAGGTTCAGCGTGGCTTTGCTGTCTTCCAGAAAGCCTTCGGCATCGGCGCTCATCGGCAGGGCGAGGGCCAGACTGCTGCAGCCGATCAGGCTCAGGGTCGAACGCGGTTTGAAATTGGAAACAGGTGAAGGGCGGACGGAATTGCGGGCGAGTGTGCTCACTGTGACGCTCCCAGATTCGCTTGTTGTTTTTATTATTTGTCATACGTCGTCGTACAACATCGATGCGGATATTTCCCATCTTTTCGGGGATTGTCAACACCAAGTTATACGATGACTCCACCCGGACGTCTTGTCCTCTGTAGGAGTGAGCCTGCTCGCGATAGCGGTTTGTCGGTGACGAAATCGATGACTGACACGCCGCCATCGCGAGCAGGCTCACTCCTACAGGGTTTTGTGTTGTCCATGGAATGTGTGTTGCCGGTCGAATTGCGGCAAACTTCCTCCATCCTCCGCACAAGGCCTTTCGATGGATAAATACGCCCCGCGCCAATGGCAGCCGCACGAGAAACCCAGTCTGCCTGGTTCCCCCTCGACGCCGTTGCACTCCAACCGCAAGCGCCTGGCCTATGCGCTGGTCGGTGTGCTGGTGGCGGTGACTGGCGGTTTGGGCAATTCGCTGGTGGTTGCCAACCTGATTTATCTGCAAGGCTCGCTCGGCGCGACCACGGCGGAAATGGCCTGGTTGCCGGCGGCCTTCGTGATGACCAACGTGTCGATGAACCTGCTGCTGGTGAAGTTTCGTCAGCAGTTCGGCTTGCGTGCCTTCACCGAGGTGTTTCTGGTGCTGTATGCACTGGTAACCTTTGGGCATCTGTTCGTCAACGACCTGAATTCGGCGATAGCGGTGCGGGCGGCGCACGGCATGGTCGGCGCGGCACTGAGTTCGCTGGGCCTGTATTACATGGTTCAGGCGTTCCCGGCGAAGTGGCGGCTGAAGGCGCTGGTGCTCGGCCTTGGCACCTCGCAACTGGCGCTGCCACTGGCGCGGCTGTTCTCCGAAGACCTGTTGCAGATTGCCGAGTGGCGCGGTTTGTACCTGTTCGAATTGGGCATGGCGCTGCTGTCGCTGGGCTGTGTATTGCTGCTCAAGTTGCCGCCGGGTGACCGCTTCAAGACCTTCGAAAAGCTCGACTTCCTGACCTTCGCCATTCTCGCCACGGGCGTCGGCCTGCTCTGTGCGGTGCTGTCGCTGGGGCGCATCGACTGGTGGCTGGAAGCCGACTGGATCGGCATCGCCCTGGCGGCGTCGATCGCGCTGATCATCATGGGCCTGGCCATCGAGCACAACCGCAGCAACCCGCTGCTGATGACGCGCTGGCTGGGCAGCGGAACGATGATCCGGCTGGCGCTGGCGGTGACCCTGATTCGCATGGTCACCTCAGAGCAGTCCACTGGTGCGGTCGGTTTCATGCAGAACCTCAACATGGGTTACGAGCAACTGCACAGTCTGTACGTGGTGATGCTGATCGGCAGCATCGCCGGGCTGGCGACCAGCGCATTGACCATCGACCCGAAACACTTGCTGATGCCGCTGATTATTTCCCTGGCGCTGATGGCCACGGGGTCGGTCATGGACAGTTTTTCCAGCAACATCACGCGCCCGCAAAACATGTATTTCAGCCAGTTCCTGCTGGCATTCGGCAGTACGTTCTTTCTCGGCCCGACCATGGTCTTCGGCACGCGCAACGTGTTGACCAACCCGCGCAATCTGGTGAGTTTTTCCGTGCTGTTCGGGATCTGCAACAACCTTGGCGGGCTTCTCGGCGCGGCGTTGCTGGGGACCTTTCAGATCGTGCGCGAGAAGTACCATTCCAGCCACATCGTCGAGCAACTGGTGATGTCCGATCCGCTGGTGGCGGCGCGCGTGCAGAGCGGCGGTGCGGCCTACGGCGGGTTTTTTGCCGACCCCGGCCTGCGCAACCTGGTCGGCATCCGCAGCCTCGCCAATGCGGCAACGCGCGAAGCGAACGTGCTGGCCTATAACGATGTCTTCATGCTGATCGCGGTCATTGCGGTATTGACCATGATCTGGCTTTCGATTCGCGCGTTGTGGCTGATGAGCACCACCAAAGCCATCGAGCCGACGCCTTCCGTACCATCAAGCGGTGCCACTTCTTCATGACCGAACCCACCACCACAACCACCAATGCCATCGCCGCCACGCCTGAAGGGCAGACGCCGCCGTCATCGCCAAACACCGCGCCACGCTCGTTGCGCGTACGCATCATTTCGTCGCTGGGCTTTGCCGCGATTGCCATCGTCGGCGCGCTGATCGTGCTCTACGCCTGGCAATTGCCGCCGTTCAGCAGCGCCGTCGAAACCACCGAGAACGCTTTGATTCGTGGGCAGGTGACGATCATCGGGCCGCAGCTCAGCGGTTATGTGTTTGAAGTGCCGGTGCAGGATTTCCAGTACGTGAAGGCCGGCGATCTGCTGGTGCGTCTGGATGACCGGATTTACCAGCAGCGCCTCGATCAGGCGCTGGCGCAACTGGCGGTGCAGCGCGCGGCGCTGGCCAATGTGGTGCAGCAACGCAACAGCGCCGAAGCGACGATCAAGCTGCGCCAGGCGGTGCTCGCCGACAGTGAAGCGCAATTGCGCAAGAGCGAGGCGGATCTGCGCCGCAACAAGGATCTGGTCAGCGACGGCTCGGTGTCCAAACGAGAGTTCGACGTGACCCTCGCCGCCAATGCGCAAAGCACCGCCGCTGTGGCGCAAGCCAAAGCCAACCTGGAAATCGCCCGCCAGGATCTGCAAACCGTGATCGTCAATCGCGGCTCTCTGGAGGCCGCCGTGGCCAGCGCCGAAGCGGCGGTGAAACTGGCGCGGATCGATCTGTCGAACACGCGCATTGTCGCCCCCCGCGACGGCCAGCTCGGGCAGATCGGCGTGCGCCTCGGCGCTTACGTCAACTCCGGGGCACAGTTGATGGCGCTGGTGCCGGAGCAGAAATGGGTGATCGCCAACATGAAGGAAACCCAGATGGACAACGTGCGCGTCGGGCAGCCGGTGCGCTTTACCGTCGATGCGTTGAACCACCGCAAATTCACCGGGCATGTTCAGCATATTTCGCCGGGTACCGGTTCCGAATTCGCCTTGCTGCAGGCCGACAATGCCACCGGCAACTTCGTCAAGATCGCCCAGCGCGTGCCGGTGCGGATCACCATCGATCCGGATCAGCAGGAAGAGGAGCGGTTGCGGCCGGGGATGTCGGTGGTGGTCAGCATTGATACTGCCGCAGGCGACACCCAACCGCATTGATGCACACATTTTCCAATGTAGGAGTGAGCCTGCTCGCGATAGCGGTGTGTCAGTCGCCCTGTTTGTCACAGACACACCGCTATCGCGAGCAGGCTCACTCCTACAAGGGATGGTGTCGGGCGCGGGTTTTCCATCCGTTGCAAGCGAATGCTAGTCTTGGTCAACGCTGTCGTCAGGGAGCCCACATGGGCAATCACAAGATCGAAATTCGCCGCAGCAACGTCGAAAAAATCCTGCTGGCGGCGGAAAAAGTCTTCGCCGAAAAAGGCTTCGGCAGCACCGCCATGGCTGATATCGCCGCCGAGGTGCAACTGCCGCGCTCCAATCTGCATTATTACTTTTCAACCAAGAGCGAGCTGTACAGCGCGGTGCTGTTCGACCTGCTCGAAGTGTGGAAGCAGGACGCGCTGTGCTTCGAGATGTTCGATGATCCACGGGTGGTGCTGAGCAGCTACATCCGCGCCAAGATGAACCACTCGCGAAGCCGCCCGTACGGCTCGAAAGTCTGGGCCAACGAAATCATTCATGGCGCGCCGACGCTGGGCGAGGCGCTGGATGCCAGCCTGTATGACTGGGCAAAAATGAAGGAAGCGAAGATTCGCCAGTGGGTCGAGGACAAGCGGATTCTGCCGGTGGAACCGTCGAGCCTGCTGTACATGATCTGGGCCTCGACCCAGCACTATGCCGACTTCGATCATCAGGTGAATATCCTGAACGAGCATCAGCCGCTGTCGGACATGCAGTTCGAGCGGGCGGTGCAGACGGTGACGAGTGTGATCTTGCGCGGGATCGGGCTGGAGCCTTGAGGGCCAAAATCAAAAGCCCCTCACCCTAACCCTCTCCCAGAGGGAGAGGGGACTAACCGAGGTGTCTTGAGAGGTCATCGACCTGAAAAACCGAGTCGATTATGGATTCACAACAGCACTTGCAGGTCTGCACTATTTTTCAGCATCCCCCAATCAGTCCCCTCTCCCTCTGGGAGAGGGCTAGGGTGAGGGGCTTTCAGGATCAGCGCACGATTCAGACAACAACGTGATACGGATTCCTCGGATCATGATTCCAGTCGAGAAACGGCTTGCCCGTGTCCATCGGCACCATCTCGATGCAGTCCGCCACCGGGCAGGTGATCTGGCACAAATTGCAGCCCACACATTCGTCGTCGATCACCTCGTATTTATGGGTGCCGTCCGCCTGCTTCAAACTGCCGATCGCCTGGTGTGAGGTGTCTTCGCAAGCGATGTGACACCGCCCGCAACCAATGCAAGCCTCCTGATCAATCTTCGCAATCACCTGGTAGTTGATATCGAGGTATTTCCAGTCGGTGGTATTGCCCACCGCGCGCCCGGAAAACTCGGCGATGTTGGCGTAGCCCTGGCTGTCCATCCAGCGCGACAGGCCGTCCTTCATCTCCTCGACAATACGGAAACCGTGGAGCATCGCCGCCGTGCACACCTGCACTGCGCCACTGCCCAGCGCCATGAATTCCGCCGCATCGCGCCAGCTGCCGATGCCGCCAATGCCGCAGATCGGCAAGCCTTGAGTCTGCGGATCGCGGGCGATTTCGGCGACCATGTTCAGTGCAATCGGCTTGACCGCCGAGCCGCAATAACCGCCGTGGGTGCTTTTGCTGCCAACAGTCGGCAGGGCGACCATGTGCTCCAGGTCGACGCTGGTGATCGAGTTGATCGTGTTGATCAGCGACACCGCATCGGCGCCACCACGATGTGCGGCGCGGGCGGCGACGCGGATGTCGGTGATGTTCGGCGTCAGTTTGACGATGACCGGCAGCGAGCAATAGGTCTTGCACCAGCGCGTCACTTGCTCGACGTACTCCGGCACCTGCCCGACCGCGGCGCCCATGCCGCGCTCGGGCATGCCGTGGGGGCAGCCGAAGTTCAGCTCGATGCCATCAGCGCCGGTTGCCTCGACCAGCGGCAGGATGTGTTTCCACGATTCCTCCACGCACGGCACCATCAGCGAGACGATCAGCGCACGGTCGGGCCAGGCCTTTTTCACCTGAGTGATTTCGCGCAGGTTGATTTCCAGCGAGCGGTCGGTGATCAGCTCGATGTTGTTGATGCCGAGCACTTCCCGATTATTGCCGTAATGCGCCGAATAACGTGAGGAAACGTTAACCGCCGCCGGGTCTTCACCGAGGGTTTTCCAGACCACACCACCCCAGCCGGCCTCGAAGGCGCGGACCACGTTGTAAGCCTTATCGGTGGGCGGCGCGGAGGCCAGCCAGAACGGATTCGGGGCTTTGATGCCGGCGAAGACTATCGAGAGATCGGCCATTTACGCAGCCTCCACGTTGAGCATCAGTTGAGCGTTGATCGCCTCGGCGGCGAGTTTGCCGTGTTGTACGGCTTGCACGGTGAGGTCCTGATCGAGGCTGGTGCAGTCACCGCCGGCATACACACCGGGGATGCTGGTGCGCAGGTTTTCATCCACTTGAATACGCGCGCCCTGGCGTTTGAGCTCGCGCGCCAGCGGGTCCGCGAGGGCGCTGGCGTCGAAGCTCTGGCCGATGGCTTTGAAGATCGCGTCAGCGGCCAGCTCGAAGGTTTCGCCAGTGGTTTGCAGGCGTCCGTCGACCAGATCGGTGCGGGCGAAACGCATGCCGCGCACATGGCCCTGCGCGTCGAGCAGCACTTCTTCTGGCTGCGCCCAAGTCAGCAAACGCACCTGATTGGCCTTGGCGATATCCTGTTCGTGAACCGTCGCGCCCATATCCGCGGCGCCACGGCGATACACCAGATTCACATCACGCGCACCGAGGCGGGCCATTTGCACGGCCATGTCGATTGCGGTGTTGCCGGCACCGAGGACGATGCAGCGCTCGGCCAATGGCAGTTGCGAGAGGTCATCGGCCTGACGCAGTTCGCGGATGTAATCGGTGGCGGCGAGCAGGCCGGGTGCATCTTCGTGGGCCAGGCCGAGCTGCTTGCTGGCGTTGAGGCCGAGACCGAGAAACACCGCGTCGAATTGTTGATGCAGTTCGCTGAGGGTCAGGTTGTCGCCGAGTTTCTGCCCGTGGCGGATTTCGATGCCGCCGATCTGCAGGAGAAAATCCAGTTCCTTCTGCGCGTAATCGTCGACCAGTTTGTACTTGGCGATGCCGTATTCATTGAGGCCGCCAGCCTTGTCCCGCGCCTCGAAAATCACCACGTCATGGCCGTGCATGGCACTGCGATGCGCGCAGGACAACCCGGCCGGCCCGGCACCGACCACGGCGATGCGTTTGCCGCTGGCGGCGGCGCGCTGGAACGGATGCTCGGTGAAGTGCGCATTGTCGACGGCGTAGCGTTGCAGCAGGCCGATCAGCACGGGTGCGCATTCCTGGGCGTTGTTGCGCACGCAGGCTTGCTGGCAAAGAATCTCGGTCGGACAGGCCCGCGCGCAACTGCCGCCAAGAATGTTCGCCGAAAGGATTTTCTGCGCCGCGCCGGGCACGTTGTCCTGATGGATATTGCGGATGAACGAGGGAATATCGATCTCGCTCGGGCACGCATTGACGCACGGCGCGTCGTAGCAATACAGGCAGCGCGAAGCTTCCAGATGCGCCTGTCGGGCGTTGAGTGGCGGCGCCAGATCGGTGAAATGCCCGGCGAGGGCAGCCGCGCTTTCGTGCGGGTGGGGGAGGTGGTTCAGGGAGTCGATCACGGTGGTGTGCCTCACGGTTATTTGAGGTTTTCTGCCTCTGGTGGGCAGTGGGTTTCATGTCGTCTGAAATGGCGCCATCGCGAGCAGGCTCACTCCTACAGGAGGAATGCATTTCAAATGTAGGAGTGAGCCTGCTCGCGATGAGGCCGAAGGCCTCGCTTCAGCGCTTGACCGCAGTCGGGCGATGTTGCTCAGCGCGTTTGCTCAACAAATCAAACACCGCCGGGTACGCCGGCCGTTCGATATAGCGCCCGGCACCGCGTTCGGCGCGCAGGTCGCCGTCGGCCCAGACCAGCCGGCTCTGGCTGACGGTATGGCTCGGCACGCCGCGCACGGTCTTGCCTTCGAAGATATTGAAGTCCACCTGCTGATGGTGGGTCTTGGCGGAAATCGTCCGCGTGCCTTGCGGGTCCCACAGCACCAGATCGGCATCAGCGCCGACACGGATTGCGCCTTTGCGCGGGTAGAGGTTGAAGATCTTCGCGGTGTTGGTGGAGGTGAGGGCGACGAAATCCTGCATCGACAAGCGCCCACTGTTGACGCCTTCCTCCCAGAGCACCGCCATGCGGTCTTCGATGCCCGCCGTGCCGTTGGGAATCTTGCTGAAGTCATCGCGCCCGGCAGCTTTTTGCTCAGCGCAGAAACAGCAGTGATCGGTGGCGGTGGTGTGCAGGTTGCCGGCCTGCAAGCCATGCCACAGCGCCTCTTGATGCCCGCGCGGGCGGAACGGCGGGCTCATCACGTAGCCGGCAGCGGTCTGCCAGTCCGGGTGCTGGTAAACGCTGTCATCGAGCAGCAGATGCCCGGCCAGCACTTCACCGTAAACCGGCTGGCCCTTGCTGCGCGCATAGGTGATTTCGTCGAGGGCTTCCTTGGTCGAGACGTGCACCAGGTACAGCGGCGTACCGAGGGTTTCAGCGATACGAATCGCCCGGCTGGCCGCTTCGCCTTCGACTTGTGACGGCCGCGACAACGGATGCGCTTCCGGCCCGGTGATGCCCTGGGCCATCAGCTTGCGTTGCAGGTGATAGACCAGCTCGCCGTTTTCCGCATGCACGGTCGGTACCGCGCCGAGTTCCAGGCAGCGCTCGAAGCTCGCCACCAGCGTGTCGTCGGCGGCCATGATCGCGTTCTTGTAGGCCATGAAATGCTTGAAGCTGTTGATGCCGTGGTGGCTGACCAGCTCGGCCATTTCCTCGCGGACTTGCTCGCTCCACCAGGTGATCGCCACATGAAAGCCGTAATCGGAAGCGGACTTTTCCGCCCAGCCGCGCCACTGATGAAACGCTTCCATCAATGACTGCTGCGGGTTGGGAATCACGAAGTCGATGATCGACGTGGTGCCGCCGGCCAGACCGGCCGCCGTGCCGCTGTAGAAATCCTCGCTGGCCACGGTGCCCATGAACGGCAGTTGCATGTGCGTGTGCGGATCGATGCCGCCGGGCATCAGGTATTGGCCGCTGCCGTCGAGCACTTCGGTGCCGGCCGGAACATCAAGGTTGGTTCCGATGGCCTTGATCACGCCGTCAGCGCAATAGACGTCGGCGCGATAACTTTCATCATGGGTTACAACGGTGGCGCCACGGATCAACAGAGACATTCCGAGTTCCTCGCAGGCATGACCGACTTGTGTCGGTTCTAGATGTTTTATAGGTATTCATCGCTGCAGGTTTTATTCCTGTCAGCGCTGTCAGGAATAGAAGCTAGTCGCGATTTTATAATTGAGCAAGAATATTTTTTATAAGCTTATGATCGTTTTAACTGATTGAAAATTAAAGAAAAAAACAGATATCACCAAAATGGTGAGGCCGTTCACCATTTTGACGCACTTGACAGGATGGAAATATGAGCAAGATTTCCTATGTGAAATCAGCCGCTTGAAGTTGAGCTGCAGCGCTTCGCTCACAAGGAAAAAAAGTGCAGTGCACCAGATTGAGTCCTGACAGTTCGGACAACTTGCCAAGCGTTTAGCCTGAGCGTTCAGACAAGTTTCCGCAGGGCACTCGGATAAATAATTAAAACTGATGAATATCAGAAAGTTGCAAAGCGTTTAAAGCTCGGCCCTGTCGCCAAGCGGGATACCCGGCACGTTTATTGATGCCGCCGCTGACACCGTGGCCGGTGCACGACAGTTGTCAGTTCCTCCGGCCATCGTCCGGCTCGCACCTGCGTGTGCCAGCCGCCTGATGAGCAAAAATAATCAAAAGAACAGTGGAGCGGCCATGCAACAGATCAGATCGCAAGTGAGCGAGCGCGACGGCTTGTTCGAGCTCGAAGCCGGCAGCGATGTCCTCGACAGTCCCCGTTATAACCACGACATGGCACCGACGAAGGTGCACGAACGCACCTGGAACAAATGGCACATCACCGCACTGTGGGTCGGCATGTCGATCTGCGTGCCGACCTATACGCTGGGCGGCGTGCTCACCGCCTATTTCGGGCTGACCGTGGGTGAAGCGCTGCTGGCGATTCTGTTCGCCAACATCATTGTGCTGACTCCCCTGACGCTGAACGCATTCCCCGGGACCAAGTACGGCATCCCCTTTCCGGTGCTGCTGCGCTCGTCGTTCGGCATTCTCGGCTCCAACGTACCGTGTCTGATTCGCGCGCTGGTCGCGTGTGGCTGGTTCGGCATTCAGACGATGTTTGGCGGGCTGGCGATTCACCTGTTTCTGGGCTCCGTATTCGAGGGTTGGAAATCGCTGGGCGGCACCGGTGAGGTGATCGGTTTCATGGTGTTCTGGGCGCTGAACCTGTGGGTAGTGATTCGCGGCGCCGAGTCGATCAAATGGCTGGAAACCCTGTCTGCGCCGCTGCTGGTGGCGGTCGGCATCGGTCTGCTGGTGTGGGCGATGCCCAATGTGTCGATGAGCGAGCTGATGGCGATCCCGGCCAAGCGTCCTGAAGGCGCCAGTGTGGTCGGTTACTTCGCCGCCGGGCTGACGGCGATGGTCGGTTTCTGGGCCACATTATCGCTGAACATTCCTGATTTCAGTCGCTACGCCAAGAGCCAGAAAGACCAGATTCTCGGGCAGATCATCGGCCTGCCATTGACCATGTTTCTGTTCGCCGCGCTCGGCGTGGTGATGACCGCGGCGTCGGTGAAACTGGTCGGCGTGACCGTGTCGGATCCGGTCACGCTGATCGGCCACATCCAGAGCCCGGTGTGGGTGGCGGTGGCCATGGCGCTGATCATCATTGCGACGCTGTCGACCAACACCGCGGCCAACATCGTCTCGCCCACCAACGACTTTCAGAACATCGCGCCCAAGGTGATCAACCGCACCAAAGCGGTGTTGCTGACCGGTCTGGTCGGGCTGGCGCTGATGGCCCATGAGTTGCTGAAAAAACTCGGTCTGATCGTTTCCGACGTCAGCCTGGAAAGCGTGTACTCCAACTGGCTGCTGGGCTATTCGAGCCTGCTCGGGCCGATTGCCGGGATCATGGTGGTGGACTATTTCCTGATCAAGAAACAGCAACTGGACCTTGCCGGTCTGTATCGCGATGACGTGTACCCGGCATGGAACGGCGCCGGCTTCATCGCCTTCGGCGTGCCGGTGCTGCTGACATTGTTGTCGCTGGGCAGCGATGCGTTCAGCTGGTTCTACAGCTACGGCTGGTTCACCGGCTCGGCGCTGGGCGGTTTGATCTATTACGGGTTGTGCGTGATGCGTGCGCAGCCATCGGTCGTTAAATCAGCGGTGTAGCGACTGGCCTCATCGCGAGCAGGCTCACTCCTACAGTTTGAAATGCGTTCCCCTTGTAGGAGTGAGCCTGCTCGCGATAGCGGTTTACCAGACACCCAAGAAACATCAAAAGAAACAGCCTGAGGAGATCCCCATGAACGCAGCCGTCGACGTTCTGCAATCGAGCCATCAGCACATCAACCGCAATCGCCTGTGGGCCTCGCTGATGGAGCTGGCCAAACTCGGCGCCACGGTCAAGGGCGGTGTCTGTCGCCTGGCCCTGACCGACCTCGACCGCCAGGCCCGCGACTTGTTTGTGCAATGGTGCAAGGAGGCCGGATGCAGCGTCACGGTGGATGCCGTCGGCAACATTTTCGCTCGCCGTCCGGGGCGTAATCCCGAGCTGCCACCGGTGATGACCGGCAGCCACATCGACACACAACCCACCGGCGGCAAGTTCGACGGCTGCTTCGGCGTGCTCGCCGGCGTAGAAGTCCTGCGCACCTTGAACGACCTCAACGTGGAAACCGAAGCGCCGCTGGAAGTGGTGGTCTGGACCAACGAAGAAGGCTCGCGCTTCGCCCCGTGCATGATGGGCTCGGGGGTGTTCGCGGAAAAATTCACCCTCGCCGAAACCCTGGCCAAAGTCGACGCCGACGGTGTCACGGTCGGCGAAGCGCTCAACGCCATTGGCTACGCCGGTTCGCGCAAAGTCAGCGGACACCCGGTTGGTGCCTACTTCGAGGCGCACATCGAGCAAGGCCCGATTCTGGAAGACGAAAAGAAAACCATCGGCGTGGTTCTCGGCGCGCTCGGGCAGAAGTGGTTCGACCTCAAGTTGCGGGGCGTCGAAGCCCACGCCGGCCCGACGCCGATGCACCTGCGCAAGGACGCCCTGGTCGGCGCCGCAGTGATCGTCGGTGCCGTCAACCGCGCCGCCCTCGGCCACCAGCCGCACGCCTGTGGCACGGTCGGTTGCCTGCAAGCCTATCCCGGCTCACGCAACGTGATTCCCGGCGAAGTGCGCATGACCCTGGATTTCCGTCATCTCCAGCCGGCGCGCCTGGATTCGATGATCGCCGAGGTAAAACAAATCATCGAATCCACCTGCCAGGCCCACGGCCTCACTTATGAGCTGACACCAACCGCGGACTTCCCGCCGCTGTACTTCGAAAAGGGCTGCGTCGAAGCGGTACGTGGCGCGGCACAAGGGCTGGGCCTGTCACACATGGACATTGTCAGCGGCGCCGGCCACGACGCGATTTTCCTCGCCGAACTCGGCCCGGCCGGGATGATCTTCGTCCCGTGCGAAGGCGGCATCAGCCACAACGAAATCGAAAACGCCGCCCCGGATGATCTGGCGGCGGGATGCGCGGTGCTGCTGCGGGCAATGCTGGCGGCTTCGGCGATGGTTGCCGCCGGACAGCGCGCGGCCTGACAAGATTCGATGGCACACACTAACCCCTGCAGGAGTGAGCCTGCTCGCGATAGCGGAGTGTCAGCCACAGATGATTTGGCTGACCTGACGCCATCGCCAGCAGGCTGGCTCCCACAGGGATCTTCGGCGTGCCTGAGCCAGGTGGCCCCCACAAATCCTGTAGGAGTGAGCCTGCTCGCGATGAGGCCAGTCAGTTCAGCGCAAACCCTCAACCGCAGCCATCAAGGCGCACCAAACATCATCGTCCAGTACACCCCTTCAGCGCTGCGTGCTTCGCTGGCGAACCCGGCGCCGACCTGGGTGTACATCGGGTTCATCAGGTTGGCGCAATGGCCCGGGCTGGCCAGCCATCCGGCCATCGCCTTGCCCGGTGAGCTTTGCCCGGCGGCGATGTTTTCACCGATTTGCCGACCGCGATAACCGGCGGCGCGGGCGCGGTCGGCTGGCTGGTCGCCGTCCGGGTCGCGGTGGGCGAAATAGTTGCCGTAGGCCATGGCTTTACTGTGGCCCTGCGCGGCGGCGCCCAATGCCGCGTTCCAGCTCAACGGCCGTGCGGCGGCGAAGCGCTGGCGGCCGCACATTCGTGGGCGGGCGCGGGCGGCGTTGACTTCAGCGAGCAGTGCCTTGCCGACGGTGCGGTTGTCACCGACGCGGCTGTCGAGCACCGGTCGCGCCAGCACCACTTGCCATTGATTGCGCGAACGGCTGACGCCGATGTCGGCATACGTCGCATCGAGCAGTGCGGCGCAGTGTTCGTCGAGCAACTGGTCGAAGGCTTCTTCGGCGTCCTCGGCACCGACCACACGAATACTGCGCACCGCCGTGGCGGCGTAGCCCGAGGATTTCAGCGCCTCACGCATGCCGCCGGCGTAGCCATAGCCGATCGGCAGGGCCAGGTTCGCGTTCAGTCGCAACGGTGCCAGACGCTGCGCCGGGCGCCGCTCGCAACGTTGCGGATGGGCGCGATAGTCATTGATCGCGGCCACCAGTTGCCGCTCCGCACCGGCCTGGGCGGTTTCGACAAACAGCGGAGAAAGGATCAGCAGGCACAGCGAAACAAAGCGAGACGAACGAACGGCGTGGCGCATGGGGCGGGCGGCTCTGAAGGGGGACAGCGCAAAAAGTCGAGTGAACCGCGAAATGCGGCGCGGGTAGGACTGGCGATTCGGGACTTGGTTCAAGCGATGGGCGGCTGTTTTTGGAGCAGGGCGATAAAGGGCGTGATCAGACAAGATGCGATGTTGCGCTGGATGACGCCATCGCGAGCAGGCTCACTCCTACATTTGAAATGCATTCCCATGTGGGAGCGAAGGGGCCCTTTCGGACAACTCGACTTTCAGCGATTCAACACGTCGCCCATCCACTGCAAATACTCCTCCCGCGCGGCAATCGAGTTATGCCCCGACTCCGGCACCACTCGAAGCGCCGCCACGCCCGCAGGGAAGTGCTCAAGCAGGCGCTGGGTGCTGGCGCGCGGAATTACCTCATCATCACTGGCCGCCAGCAGCAACGTCGGCACGCGGATATGCGCGGCATATTTGCCCGACTCGAAGCGATCCTTGAGCAACCACTTCACCGGCACCCAAGGGTATTGGCGCACGGCGATTTCTTCGAGGCTGTTGTAGGGCGTCACCAGAATCAACTGATGCACCGGCCGCTGGCTGGCCAGGCGCACGGCGACACCCGAGCCGAGACTGCGCCCGATCACCGCGATCTGCGGATGACTGGCGTAAACCTGATCGAACAGCGCCAGCGCGTCCTCGGCAATCGCCGCTTCGGACGGCGAGCCGTCGCTGTCACCGAAACCACGGTAATTGAGCAGGTACAACGCGTAGTCAGGAAAAGCCTCGGCAAACTCCGGCAGATTGCCCGAGACGTCCTCGGCATTGCCGCCGAAATACAGCAGCGCTCGCGGGCCGCTATGTGCGCGGGTAAGCACCGAAACCTTTGCGTTGGGCATCGACAAGGTCATCCGCGAGTCAGCGCTGGCGACGGCATTGGGCTGCGGAAAATAGATCAGCGAGCGCTGAAACACGAATAGCGCTGCGCACAACGCCAGGTACAGGGCGACGAGCAATGCGACGAGTGACATCAAGGTTCGGGACATTCGGCTATTTTTAATCGGGAGTGAAGGTTGGCCGTCGCAGTGTAGTCCACCGCAACACTCGGCCGCTCGCCACACAACCGGCAACAGATCCATGCAGCAGGGGAGCCAGCATGAGCCACACTGAGGGTTATTCCCGACGCCGCCTGCTTACGCTGGCGGCCGGAGTTTCGGCGGTCTTCAGCCTTGATCGGGCCTTGGCCAGCCGCACGACATCCGCGACGACCGGAGGCCAGACCATGCAGACCCGCGCCATCCCATCCAGCTCCGAGGCGTTGCCGATCGTCGGCCTCGGCACCTATCGCGGATTTGATGTGGCTCCCGGCGATCCGGTTTACCGGCAGTTGCCGGCGGTGCTCGATGAGTTGTTCGCCAAGGGCGGCACGTTGATCGACAGCTCACCGATGTATGGTCGCGCCGAAAAGACCACCGGTGAACTGCTGTCGATCCACCAGCCGCGCTCGCCAGCGTTTCTCGCCACCAAAGTGTGGACGCGAGGGCGCGAGGAGGGCATTGCGCAGATGGAGCAGTCGTTCAGCCTGCTGCAAACCGAACGCATCGACCTGATGCAGATCCACAACCTGCTCGACTGGCAGACCCACTTGCCGACACTGCGTGAATGGAAGGAGCAGGGGCGCATCCGCTACATCGGCGTCACCCACTACACGCCGTCGGCCTACGATGAAGTTGAAGCGGTACTGAAGACTGAATCTGTGGATTTTCTGCAAATCAACTACGCCCTCGATGATCGCGGCGTCGAGAAACGTATCCTGCCGCTGTGCCGCGAACGTGGGGTCGCGGTGATCTGCAATCGGCCATTCGGTGGTGGTGGCTTGCTCGCGCGGCTCAAGGGCAAGCCGCTGCCGGGCTGGGTTTCCGACGTGCAGGTCAATAGCTGGCCGCAACTGGCGCTGAAGTTTCTGCTCTCGCATTCAGCGGTAACGTGTGTAATTCCGGGCACCAGTAATCCGCGTTACATGGCGGATAACGTCAAGGCTGGATTTGGACCAATGCTGACCGATGCGCAACGGCATCAGTTGATGGCGTTAATCGATTAGCGCAGCTTTTGCGCAGACCAGGTGGCCCCAAGCCCTCACCCCAGCCCTCTCCCGGAGGGAGAGGGAGCCGATTGGGGGATGCTTTTGAATTATGTCTGCCTGACATGCCTTGCCGAATCCATAATCGACGCGATTTTCCAGGTCGGTGGACAGCGCAAGACCATGCGGTCGGTTCCCTCTCCCTTTGGGAGAGGGCTAGGGTGAGGGGCTTTTCAGGGCCTCATATCATTTCAGGCAGCGACGACAGCACCTTGTCCAGGGTAATCGGATACTCCCGCACCCGTGCGCCAGTGGCGTTATAGATCGCATTGGCCACCGCCGCACTCACCCCGCAAATACCCAGTTCACCGACACCCTTGGCCTTCATCGGCGAGGAAATCGGGTCGGTCTCATCAAGGAAAATCACCTCTTGATGAGGAATGTCGGCATGCACCGGCACTTCATACCCGGCCAGGTCATGGTTGACGAAAAAGCCCAGTCGGGTATCCACCGCCAGTTCTTCCATCAACGCCGCACCGACGCCCATGGTCATCGCACCGATCACCTGGCTGCGCGCCGAGGTCGGGTTGAGAATCCGACCCGCCGCGCACACCGCGAGCATGCGCCGCACGCGGACTTCGCCGGTGGCGGCATCGACGGCGACTTCGACGAAATGCGCGCCGAAAGTCGACTGCTGGTACTTCTCGGCCAGATCGCCGAATTCAATGCTGTCCTCGCCAACCAGTTCGCCGCCTTCTGCGGCATTGCGCAATGGCAGGGTTTTACCGCCAGCGCGTACCTGGCCGTCGACGAATTCGGCCTGGTCTGCCTCCATGCCGAGTTTCCCGGCCACCGCCTCACGGAGTTTGACGCACGCGGCATACACCCCGGCGGTCGAGCAGTTGCCGCCGAACTGGCCGCCCGAGCCTGCCGATACCGGGAAGTTCGAGTCACCCAGATGCACCGTCACGTCGTCGAGGCCGACGCCCATCATCTCGGCGGCAGTTTGGGCGATGATCGTGTAGCTGCCGGTGCCGATGTCGGTCATGTCGGTTTCGACCGTAACCTTGCCGTCGCGCTCCAGGCGCACTCGCGCACCGGACTTGACCAGCAGGTTGTTGCGAAACGCCGCGGCCACGCCCATGCCGATCAGCCAGCGGCCTTCGCGACGCGTGCCAGGTTTGGCGGGGCGCTGATCCCAGCCGAATTTCTGCGCGCCGAGCTCCAGGCACTTGACCAGTTGACGCTGGGAAAACGGCCGCTCGGTTTTGACCGGGTCGACCTGGGTGTCGTTGAGAATGCGGAACTGGATCGGGTCCATGTTCAACTGCTCGGCCATCTCGTCCATGGCGATTTCCAGCACCATCAGCCCCGGCGCTTCACCCGGTGCGCGCATGGCGTTGCCCTCCGGCAGATCCAGCGGCGCGAGGCGCATGCTGACCCGGCGGTTTTCTGCCGCGTAGAGCAACTGACTCGGCTGCGCGGCGAGTTCGACCTTGCCGTCGGCGAGGTTGCCCGACCAGCCTTCGTGGGCGATAGCGGTGAGCTTGCCGTCCGCCGTCGCGCCCATGCGAATGCGCTGAATCGTCGCCGGGCGATGGGTGGTGTTGTTGGCCATTTGCGGGCGGGCGAGGGCGACTTTCACCGGCCGGCCAGCCATGCGCGCGCCGAGGGCGGCGAGTATCGCGTCAGCGCGCACGAACAGTTTGCCGCCGAAACCACCACCAATGTAGGGCGAGACGATGCGCACTTTTTCCTCCGGCAAACCCAGCGTCTTGGCCACATCGCCGACGCTCCAGGCGACCATTTGATTGGACGTCCACAAGGTCAGTTGATCGCCGTTCCAGGCGGCCAGCGTCGAATGCGGTTCCATCATCGCGTGAGACTGGTCCGGCGTGGTGTAGGTGCGGTCGAACTGCACCGGTGCAGCGGCGAAGGCCTTGTCGAAATCGCCGTGATTGACATCGGGCAGTTCATCTTTCGGCTCGACGCCCAAATCACGCACGCTGGCCAGATCGAACTTGCCGTCGCTGGTTTCGTAGTCGACCTTGACCAACTGCGCCGCCGCGCGCGCCTGTTCGAAGGTTTCGGCCACCACCAGCGCAACCGCTTGCTGATAATGCTGCACCTCAGGATGGGCGAGCAGGTGCGCGGCGTTGTATTGGCCCTTGTCGAGCTTGCCGGCATTGGCGCCGGTGACGATCGCCAGCACGCCGGGCGCGGCTTTCGCTTCGTCGAGGTGGATGGCTTTGATCCGGCCCTTGGCAATGCCGGAATCGACCATGAAACCGTACGCCTGATTGGCCGCCGCTTCATGTTGCTCATAGGCATAGGTCGCTTGACCGCAGGTTTTCAACCGGCCTTCGACGCGTGGGGTGGGTTGACCGACCACTTTCAGTTGGTCGATCGGGTTGGTGGTGGCGGGCGTGTCGAATTTCATGCCGTTTCCCTCGCTTGCGCCAACACCGCGCCGAGCGTGCGCTCGACCAGGGTCAGTTTGAATTGGTTGTCGTGGGTCGGTGTCGCGCCTTCGAGCAGGCGCTGGCTGACGGCTTTGGCGCCTTGCGGCAGCAATGCTTCAGCAGCTTCGACGCGCCACGGTTTCGGCGCGATGCCACCGACCGCTACGCGCCCGCTGCCGTCCGCTTGCAGGATCAGCCCGACCGACACCAGCGCAAACGCATAGGAGGAGCGATCACGCACCTTGTGATAGATGTGCGTGCCGCCTACTGGTGGCGGCAGGGTTACGGCAGTGATGAACTCGCCAGGCGTGAGGCTGGTTTCGATGTGCGGTGTGTCACCGGGCAACTGATGGAAATCGGCCATGGCGATGCTGCGCGTGCTGCCGTCAGGTTTCACCGTTTCAATCTGCGCATCGAGGGCGCGCATGGCAATGGCCATGTCACTCGGATGGGTGGCGATGCACGCGTCGCTGACGCCGATGATGCCGAGCTGCCGCGTGACCCCACCGATGGCCGAACAGCCGCTGCCGGGGTTGCGTTTGTTGCAGGCCTGATGCGTGTCGTAGAAGTACGGGCATCGGGTGCGTTGCAGCAGGTTGCCGGCGGTGGTGGCCATGTTGCGCAGCTGCCCCGAGGCCCCGGCGAGCAGGGCGCGCGACAGCAGGGCGTAGTCTTTGCGCACGCGCGCATCGGCGGCCAGATCGGTGTTGCGCACCAGCGCGCCGATGCGCAGACCGCCTTCGGGCGTGGCTTCGATCTGATCGAGGCCCAAGTGATTGATATCGATAAGATGTGGCGGGGTTTCGATGTCGAGTTTCATCAGGTCGAGCAGATTGGTGCCGCCAGCGATGAACCGTGCGCCTTCGACCTGAGCGGCTTGTGCCGCGGCTGCGGCGGGCGAGTCGGCGCGGCTGTAATTGAACGCTCTCATGCCGATTCCTCCGCGACTTCAGTGATGGCTTCGATGATGTTCGAATAGGCGCCGCAACGGCAGATGTTGCCGCTCATGCGCTCCTGCAATTCGGCGGCGATCAGTTGCGGTGGCTCGGTCAGGCTCGGGCTGACGTGGCTGGGGATGCCATCGCGGATTTCCTTGAGCACCGCCACCGCCGAGCAGATCTGCCCCGGCGTGCAATAGCCGCACTGATAGCCATCGTGCTTGATGAACGCCGCCTGCATCGGGTGCAGCGTGTCCGGCATACCGAGGCCTTCGATGGTGGTGACCTCGCTGCCTTCGTGCATCACCGCCAGGCTCAGACAGGAATTGATCCGCCGGCCATCGGCGATCACCGTGCAGGCGCCGCACTGGCCGTGGTCGCAGCCTTTCTTGGTACCGGTCAGGTGCAGGTGCTCGCGCAGGGCATCGAGCAGGGTGGTGCGGGTGTCGACGTTCAACTCGCGCGGTTGGCCGTTGACGTTGAGGGTCACTTTGCTCATGGCGGGTTGCTCCAGATTGGCCGCATAGGCCTTGAGGCTGATAAACGGGGGCATCGCAAACGCGGTCGCAGTCACAGCGCCGAGGATCAAAAAGCTGCGTCGGGAAATCGTCATGGTTCGATTCCTTGTCTCTCATCAGGCGGCAGGATCACAAAGGGCCCTGTCGGGCGCGCCGGCATGCATGCCAGTCTCGTAAAAGGAGTGACCGCAGGGGAGGGGAAAAGGTTTTGTCGGATTTCGCGCTACGGCGTTATGGGCACAGTTCATCAATCATCAAGCCAACACAAATCCCCTGTAGGCCTTCGCCTGCTCGCGATAGCGGTGTGTCATCCGGCATCTACTTACCTGACACACCGCTATCGCGAGCAGGCTCACTCCTGCATTGGAATGTGTGGCGCCTGGTTAATGTGAGCCCACCACCATCGAGGTAAACGGCGCTACATAAGCCTGCAACGTCACCAGCCCGCCGACCAGAATCGCCAGCACGATCGAGTGGAAGAACACGTAGCGCAGAATCTCGCCCTCATGCCCGTACCAGCGCGTGGCGGTGGAGGCGACCACGATCGATTGCGCGTCGACCATTTTGCCCATCACACCACCCGAGCTGTTCGCCGCCGCCATCAGCACCGGGCTGATGCCGAGCTGTTCCGAGGTGACTCGCTGCAAGCCGCCGAACAGCACGTTAGACGCCGTGTCCGAACCGGTCAGCGCCACGCCGAGCCAGCCGAGCAGCGTGCCGAACATCGGATAGAAAATCCCCGTCGCCGCAAACGCCAGACCCATGGTCGCATCGAGCCCTGAATAGCGCGTGAGGAACCCCAGCGCCAGCATCGCCGCAATGGTGATCAGCGAAAACCGCACCACCCACAGCGTGCGCAGGTATTGCTTGATCAACTGCGGGATCGAATAGCCCATCAACAGCCCGCCAACAATCGCCGCCAACAGAATCCCGCTGCCGGTCGCGGTGAGCCAGGTGAATTTGTACACCGCTTCCTCGGCTTTCGGCGCGGCAACCACGGGCGGTACTTTTTCGATCTGCAAATGCAGGCTGGTGAAGGTCACCGCCGGGGCGAAAATCGGGTTGGCCTCGCGCAGCGGTTTGCCTTGCGCATCCAGCCTGGCCGACTGCGTCACCGGATCAATCGCCGGGCGGGTGTCGAACATGTTTTTGAAGCCCTGGGTGCCCCAGGCAAACACGAACACCGTGAGGATGATCCACGGCATCCACGCGCGCATCACTGCCGGCCGCGCCTGATCGCTGAACGCGGCGCTGGCGGTGACTTTTTCCTCGTCCACTTTGGAGTTGTCGACACGCCCCGAGAGTGCCGCCGAGGTGTGAATGGTCGCCGGTTTCCATACCTTCAAGAACAGCGTCAGGCACGCCATGGAAATCAGCGCGGCGATGACATCCACCAGCATCGGCCCGTGGTAGTTCGACACGAGAAATTGCGGTATCGCGAAGCTGACGCCGGCCACCAGAATCGCCGGCCACACTTCGAGCATCTTGCGCCAGCCGGCGAACGCCCAGATCAGCCAGAACGGCACCAGCACCGAGAAGAACGGCAACTGTCGACCGACCATCATCGACAATTCCATTTCATCCAGCCCGGTGACTTTCGCCAAGGTGATGATCGGCGTGCCCAGCGCGCCGAACGCCACCGGCGCGGTGTTGGCGATCAGCGCCAGCCCCGACGCCGCCAGTGGCGAGAACCCCAGTCCGATCAGAATCGCCCCGGTCACCGCCACCGGGGTACCAAAACCGGCCGCGCCTTCGAAGAACGCACCGAAGCAAAAGGCGATCAACAGCAACTGCAAGCGGCGGTCATCGGTAATCCGCGCCAGCGAATCCTGCAGCACTTTGAACGAACCGTTCTCGGTGGTCAGGCGATGCAGAAAGATGATGTTGAGCACGATCCAGCCGATCGGCAGCAGGCCATTCGCAGCGCCGAACAACGCCGCTGAACCGGCCATGCCCGCCGGCATGTCGAACGCGAAAATCGAAATCAGCAGCGCAGAGGCCAACGCCAACAGCGCGGCCAGATGCGCCTTGACGTGAAAGAACGCCAGCGCCGCGAGCATCACCACCACCGGCACGGCGGCCATCAGTGTGGAGATCACTGGATTGCCAAACGGGTCATACACTTGCTGCCAGACCATGGTCCACCTCTGCTTGTTGTTATTGAGGGTGCAGATCCATTGCATGGGGGTTGGTTGCAAGCAGTATAGGTGGCGTGTCGCCGCTGTTCGGCGCTGACGAACGAGGCGACCAACGGTCGATACTGGCCACTGAATCAAGCGCGTTTTGCCCGGTCGTATCTGCGGCTGTGCGCACCCTTGTCAAAAGGCGAGGGCAGCGTGGCCGATTCCGTCGTCAAGACCTTGGTTTTAGGGAAGTTTTGAATGAAGCAAGCGCCAACGATCCTGCTGACTGTGACCGCCGCCGTTTTGCTCGGTGGCTGTGTCGCGGATTTTGATGATGACCATCGCCATGGCCGGCACTACGACCGCGATCACGGTCGCTATTACGACCACGACCGGCGCTGGGACGACCGCGATGACGACCGTCGCGACGGGCGTCGCTACTACCGTGATCGGGATGATGATTGATTGAACGCGAAAGGGCGTCCCGCGATGGGACGCCCTTTTTGTTTAGCCTTCGATACTCAAGAAAAACGAGCGCTCGCCCGGACGCTGGATCGCGCAGGCACAGTGGCCTCGATGTCCAGCAAATGGGTGGCGAGAATGTCGCTCAGAAAACGGAACTGATCGTTGAAGCCGACCACTTCATTGCTGAAGTGATTGCTGGCGGCGGGCATCAGCAGATCCTCGAATGCCTCGTTGAACACCAGCGCGCGGGCCTTGTGCGACACAACGTGCTGAGCGTAATAGTTGCTGCCGAACACCGGGAAACTCACGGAGAGGGTGACTTGGGTGTGAATCATGCTGTGAACTCCTCGTTGTGTTGCGGGTAGGGCAATCGTGCCTTTCATGGGCGGTTGGCGGAAGGCAATCGTGGCGATGGTGAATATCGATGGCGGTGATGGTTGTCGTGGCGATTGGCGGTATTGCTGATGACCTCATCGCTGGCAAGCCAGCTCCCACAGAGGTTTTCAGTGACCACAGGTTTTGCATCCAAACCAGAAACCTGTGGGAGCTGGCTTGCCAGCGATGAGGTCGGTGCAGCCACCATCAATATTCACTGACCCACCTATACTCAAATCCGCCCCCGTTCATCCAAGGAACCAGCACCGTGAATCCGCGTGCGCTGCTGATCGCCGCACTGCTTGTCCTGACCGGCTGCACCACTTCGGCGCGGGCGCCGGTGGTCGCGCCGCGCGCTGTGCTGGTGTCGCCGGCTACCTGGCAGCAGATCGACCGGGAAATCGTCAGCGCCTCGCAGCAGGCTACCGAGCAGGTCAAGGTGTTCGCCCGTGGCTCGATGGAACATTGGCGCACTCGCGTCTATCAGCAAACTGAAGAAAATTTCATCCCGTGGTTCAGCAGCTACTGGACCCAGGAATGGCTGTCGATGAAAGTCAGCTGGTACACGATCAATGCCGGCGGCGAACCGGACGCGTCAGCCAAGCGCCTGGCGGCGTATCTGCTTGAGCAATATCAGGAAAGGGTGCTGGCGCCGGTGGCGGTGGAGATCGACCCGGATGCCATTCTCGCCCAGGCCACCGCGTTCTATGCGCAGTTGATGGCGCAGCAAATGCCGTTGATCGCCCAGCGCCACGGGGTGCCGGTCGCACAGCTCAACGGGCGCTTGCAGAAAGTCCCGGCCATCGCCCTCGGCCCACCGCCGGCGCGCGATGCCTCGTTGTTTCAGGTCATCAGCACTGAACCGTTGGATACCTTGCCGGCGTATGCCGCGCTGATCGACAAGATCCACACCGATGGCGGCGCCAAAGGCATCGCCTCGACCGACGCCGGGATGGCTCCGGTGGCCAAACGCGCGAGCCAGCGCATGGAAGCGGAAATGGCCCCGCGCGGCGCTGCCAGTGCGGTTGCCGCGGCGGCCGGGAAACTGGCTGGCGGTTTGATCTCGGTGGGCGTGGCGGGGATTCGCGCGATCATCCAGGCCAACGACCGTCCCGACAGCGAAGCGCTGATCCGCAGCAGCCTGGGCGGCACGTTCGACAAGGCCTGGCTGAAACTGGTGCAAAGCCCGACCACCGGGGTGATGGCCGGCACGCTGCACATGGCCGGGCAGGTCGAGGGCCATCTGGGTGAGAGCGATGAGCCGAAAACCTTCGCGCATTCAAAGTCTCATTGATTATCTGACCGCTATCGCGAGCAGGCTCACTCCTACAAGGGATCTGCGCTGAGCAAAGAATATGCGAACACCCTAAAACTTTGTGGGAGCCAGCCTGCTGGCGATTGGGCCGGGACAGCCAACACAGGCATTGACTGTTCGACCGCTATCGCGAGCAGGCTCACTCCTGCAAGGGATCTGTGGTGAGCTGAGGAATTGCGTATACCCGAAGATCGTGTGGGAGCCAGCCTGCTGGCGATTGGGCCGGGACAGCCAACACAGGCATTGACTGTTCGACCGCTATCGCGAGCAGGCTCACTCCTACAAGGGATCTGCGCTGAGCAAAGAATATGCGAACACCCTAAAACTTTGTGGGAGCCAGCCTGCTGGCGATTGGGCCGGGACAGCCAACACAGGCATTGACTGTTCGACCGCTATCGCGAGCAGGCTCACTCCTACAAGGGATCTGTGGTGAGCTGAGGAATTGCGTATACCCGAAGATCGTGTGGGAGCCAGCCTGCTGGCGATTGGGCCGGCACAGCCAACACAGGCATTGACTGTTCGACCGCTATCGCGAGCAGGCTCACTCCTGCAAGGGATCTGTGGTGAGCTGAGGATTTGCGTATACCCGAAGATTGAGTGGGAGCCAGCCTGTTGGCGATTGGGCCGGGACAGCCAACACAGGCATAGACTGTTCGACCGCTATCGCGAGCAGGCTCACTCCTGCAGGTATTGCGTTCACTCGGGGGTGGGGGTGGTGCGGCAACTTTTGCGGTTGCGGATTTGTTCATCGGTCGGGCGTTCGCGGACGAACTCGAAACGCGGCTCACCCTCGCTGTAATGCACCAGCCAGCCCCATTCCAGCTGGCTTTCATCTTGCCCGGGTTGCGGTGGCCGGGCCCACCACGGTTCTTTGCTGAGGATTTCGCGCATGGCTGCCTCCGGTTGATAGCGATCCTTGAACTATAGCCGCGTGTCACCGGTCGTCAGAGCAGGCTGTGTAAAATCGACGGCTGACAGTGAGCGAAGGAGACCGGGGCCATGATCGATGAAGTGCGCAGGGATGAGCCGTTCAAGCGGCTGTTTTTCGCCTTGGATTGCCCGCCAGCGCAGCGCAAGGCGATCGCGCAATGGCGCAGTGAATTGCGCCTGCGCACCGGCAAACCGGTGCCGGCGGATAATTTTCATCTGACCCTGCTGTTCCTCGGCGCCGTGCCGTTGGCACAGATTCAGCCGGTCTGCGAAGCCGCTGCCCAGGTGCGCACGCCGGGCGCTGCGTTGAGAGTTGCCTTGGATCGCTTGCAGGTGTGGCATCGCGCCGGGGTGTTGTCGCTGGCGCCGGACCAGGCGCCGCCGGCATTGTTGCGTCTGGTCTACGCACTGGAACAAGCCATGTTGCCGTTCGGCTTTGAAGAGACGCCGCGCGAATTCCGTCCGCACCTGACCCTGGCCCGAGAATTTCGCGCGCCGGAGCCGGAAGCTGCCACACCGCCGGAATTCTTCCTGCGCGCCGAACGCTTCGCCCTGTTCGAATCGCACAAGGGCCGCTATCGCATTATTCAGGACTGGCCGCTGATCTGACGGCCCAAAAAAAGGCGCCCGAGGGCGCCTGAAATTCACCTGAACCGAGGAAGCCAGGTGAGGCCGTTCAGAGCAGGGGCAGCGGTGGTAAGGCGCTGCGTGAACGGAAAGGGGTGCGCACATCATTCCCACGCGGAGCGGGGGAACGATCAATCTTGCTGCCATAACACCGAACCACTGTAGGAGTGAGCCTGCTCGCGATGAGGCCGGCAAACTCAGCATCAGCGCTGCCTGACACACCGCTATCGCGAGCAGGCTCACTCCTACATTTGGATAGTGGGTGAACTCACTTGCCGAGTTTCACTCGGGTCCAGCCGCGCGTCATGATCCGCTGCGTGGCGATTGGCTGATCCGGCACCGCGTACAGCGTCGCCATCACCGCTTGCGACGGGTACGAGCCGGGGTCGTTGCGGATCGCTTCGTCCACCAGTGGCGTTGCCGCTGCGTTGGCGTTGCTGTAGCCGTTGCTGTTGGTGATCTCGGCGATGATCTCCGGACGCATCAAAAAATCCATGAACAGGTAGGCATTCTCGACGTTCGCCGCATCGCGCGGGATGGCGACCATGTCGTAGAAGCTGCCGGCGCCTTCCTTGGGAATGCTGTAGTCGATCACCACGTTGTTGCCCGATTCCACCGCGCGGGCCTTGGCCTGCAGGACGTCACCGGAGTAACCGACCGCCACGCAGATGTTGCCGTTGGCCAGATCGGAGATGTATTTCGAGGAATGGAAATACGCCACGTTCGGGCGGATTTTCATGAACAGCGCCTCGGCTTCCTTGATGTGCGCGGTGTCCCTGTCGTTCACCGGGTAGCCCAGATAGTGCAGGGCGGCCGGGATCATTTCGGTCGGCGAGTCGAGAAAACTGATACCGCAGGCCTTCAATTTTTCAGCGTTCTCCGGCTTGAACAGCAAGTCCCAGGAATGGGTCGGAGCGTCGGCGCCGAGCACTTCCTTGACCTTGGCCGGGTTGAAACCGATGCCGATCGAGCCCCACATGTACGGGAACGCGTGGGCGTTGTCCGGGTCGCTGGCGGAGGCGTTTTTCAGCAGCACCGGGTTGAGATTCTTCCAGTTCGGCAGCTTCGATTTGTCCAGCGGTTGATAGACGCCGGCCTTGATCTGCTTGGCCAGAAAACTGTTCGACGGCACCACCAGGTCGTAACCGGATTTACCCGCGAGCAAACGTGCCTCAAGGGTTTCGTTGCTGTCGAAGACGTCGTAGGTCACGCGGATACCGGTTTCGTCTTCGAACTTCTTGACGGTGTCCGGCGCGATGTAATCGGACCAGTTGTAAACCCGCAGCACCTTATCGTTGGCCTGGGCGCCCATGACCATTGCGCCCATCAAGGACAGTGTCAGCAGAGTCCTGCCAAACATTTTCATCGGTACAACTCCATTCTTTTTATTCACTTCAAGCAAGGCCCCCTCACCCTGACCCTCTCCCGGGGGAGAGGGACTGGCCGAGGGGCCTGACAACATTTGCGGAAACTCGCGAGTGATGCGGATCAGGCAGTCGCCGCACGTTGCGGCTGCCATGCTTCGTTGGCCGTCTGATCCATCGCTTCCTGAATCGCCCGCTTGCGGTTGGCTTCTGCCTTGCGACCGAAGTACCAGACCAGGAACGTCACCAGCGACACCGCCAGCAGAATCAGGCTGGCCACGGCGTTGATCTCAGGTTTCACGCCCAGACGGACCGCCGAAAACACTTCCATCGGCAGAGTCGTAGAGCCGGGCCCGGAAACGAAACTCGCCAGCACCAGATCGTCCAGCGACAAAGCAAACGACATCATCCCGCCCGCCGCCAGCGACGGTGCGATCATCGGAATGGTGATGAGGAAAAACACCTTGAACGGCTTCGCACCGAGATCCATCGCCGCTTCCTCAATCGACAGGTCGAGTTCGCGAAGGCGCGCGGAGACTACCACCGCCACATAGGCAGCACAAAACGTGGTGTGGGCGATCCAGATCGTGACGATGCCACGCTCCTGCGGCCAGCCGATCAGCTGCGCCATCGCCACGAACAGTAGCAACAGCGACAGACCGGTGATCACTTCCGGCATCACCAACGGCGCGGTGACCAGACCGCCAAACAACGTGCGGCCCTTGAAGCGTGTCACCCGCGTCAGAACGAAGGCGGCGAGGGTGCCCAGCGCGACCGCAGCAATCGCGGTGTAGCAGGCGATTTCCAGCGAGCGCAGCACCGAGCCCATCAGTTGCGTGTTGTCGAGCAGGCCGACATACCACTTGACCGACCAACCGCCCCACACCGTCACTAGTTTGGAGGCGTTGAACGAGTAGATCACCAGAATCAGCATCGGCAGATAAATGAACATCAGGCCGAAGATCAGCATGAACTTCGAAAAATTGAAGCGTTTCATCCCCGTGCCTCCATTTCTTTGGCCTGGCTGCGGTTGAACAGCAGAATCGGCACAATCAGGATCAACAGCATCACCACCGCCAGCGCAGACGCCACCGGCCAGTCGCGGTTATTGAAGAACTCTTGCCACAGCACGCGCCCGATCATCAGCGTCTCTGGGCCGCCCAACAGCTCCGGAATCACGAACTCACCGACCACCGGAATGAACACCAGCATGCAGCCTGCGATGATCCCGTTCCTGGCCAGCGGCACGGTGATTTTCCAGAAGTTGTTGAAGTTGCTCGACCCCAGATCCTGCGCGGCTTCGAGCAGGCTGTTGTCGTGCTTGACCAGGTTGGCGTACAGCGGCAGCACCATGAACGGCAGGTACGCGTAGACGACACCGATATACACCGCGGTGTTGGTGTTGAGGATCTCGATCGGCTGGTCGGTGAGCCCGGTCCACATCAAAAACGCATTGAGCAGACCGTTGTTGCTGAGAATGCCCATCCACGCGTAAACGCGGATCAGGATCGCGGTCCAGGTTGGCATCATGATCAACAGCAGCAGGACGTTTTGCGTTTCCTTGCCGGTCTTGGTGATCGCGTAAGCCATCGGGAAACCGATCAGCAGACACATCACGGTGCTCAGTGCCGCCACCTTCAGCGAACCGAGGTAGGCCGACAGGTACAAATCGTCTTCGCCTAGCAAGGTGTAGTTGCCGATGTTCAGCAGCAGCTGGAATTTCTGTTCGGCGTAGGTGTAGATCTCCGAGTACGGCGGGATCGCCAGTGCGGCTTCCGAGAAACTGATCTTCATCACCAGAAAGAACGGCAGCATGAAGAACAGGAACAGCCAGATGAACGGAATGCCAATCACCAGTTTTCGCCCGCTGGGCACCAGGCGCAGGAATTGCTGATTGAAGGTTCTCATGAGCGCAGCACCACGCCGCTGTCGTCTTCCCACCAGACGTAGACTTTGTCGTCCCAGGTCGGCCGCGCGCCACGGCGCTCGGCGTTGGCCATGAACGACTGGACGATCTTGCCGCCGGGCAATTCGACGTAGAACACCGAATGGCCGCCGAGGTAGGCGATGTCATGCACCTTGCCTTCGGACCAGTTGTAGCGGCCCTCCGGTTGGGTGCTGCTGACGAGCATTTTTTCCGGCCGAATCGCGTAGGTGATCGACTTGTCCTGCACCGACGTGCTGACGCCATGACCGACGTAAATCTTCTGCTGCAGATCCGGACTGTGAATGATCGCGTGGCCTTCCAAATCCTCCACCACGGTGCCATCGAAGGCGTTCACGTTGCCGATGAACTCGCAGACCATGCGGCTGACCGGCGCTTCATAAATGTCGACCGGGCTGCCGATTTGCGCGATCCAGCCCAGGTGCATGATCGCGATGCGCTCGGCCATGGTCATGGCCTCTTCCTGGTCGTGGGTCACCATCACGCAGGTCACGCCGACGCGCTCGATGATCTCGACCAGTTCCAGCTGCATCTGCGAGCGCAGCTTTTTATCCAGCGCACCCATCGGCTCGTCGAGCAGCAACAGCTTCGGGCGCTTGGCCAGTGAGCGGGCGAGAGCGACGCGTTGGCGCTGGCCGCCGGACAACTGGTGCGGGCGGCGCTTGGCGTATTGGGTCATGTGCACCAGACGCAGCATTTCTTCAACGCGGGCATCGATTTCGCTGGCGGGCAAACGGTCCTGCTTGAGGCCGAAGGCGATATTCTGTGCGACGGTCATGTGCGGGAATAGCGCGTAGGACTGGAACATCATGTTGATCGGCCGCTCGTACGGCGGCATGTCGGTGATGTCCACGCCGTCGAGCAGAATTCGCCCCTCGGTCGGGCGCTCGAAACCGGCGAGCATGCGCAACAGGGTCGATTTGCCCGAACCCGAGCCCCCCAGCAGCGCAAAGATTTCGCCCTGATGGATCTCCAGGGACACATCGTCCACGGCCACGGTTTCATCGAACTTCTTGGTGACACGATCGACTTTCACCAACACCTTTTTCGGTTGCTGATGACCTTCAAGTGCCTTCCTGTAAGTGCTGGAGGCGTTTGCCATGTGAAACTCCCAACAGGTTTCGTTTGCCTGGCCAATGTGGCCGGGCTTAAGTGGATTGCAAGCCTGTAAGTGCTATGTCAGTCATTACACATCCCCTGTAAGAGTGAGCCTGCTCGCGATGGGGCCATGTCAGTCGACATCTCTGTTGACGGGTCTATCGCTATCGCGAGCAGGCGAAGGCCTACAGGGGAACTGTGCCTGTCTGAATGACCTTGCACTGCCGAGGGCTTGTTCGGCGCCGCCGTCCTGGCTGCCTGGGTCGTACTTGTTGTTATTACGGGTGTTGCTGTACACGGCTGCCGGATGCGCGCAGGCGCGCCCGGCCACCGTGGGGGCAGTAAATCGTCTGGTGTTTGCGAGTGGTGTCAGCGCTGGTTGCGTCGCGCCGCCCGTTGTCGGCAAGCCGCGCCGAACGCCTGGAAAATCTTCAGGTAGTTCGGGTTCTCCAGCACTTGCCATTCCGGGTGCCATTGCACGCCGAGGGCGAAGGTCGGGCTGTGCTCGACCGAGATCGCTTCGATCAAGCCATCCGGCGCCACGGCTTCGGCGCGCAGGCCGGAGGCGAGGCGATCGATGCCCTGGCTGTGAATCGAGTTGACCTGAAACTCACCCGGCAGCTCGAGCGCTTCGAACACGCCGCCCGCGAGCACCGTCACCGCGTGGGCCGGTGCATATTGCACGGCCACATCCGGGCTGTCGGCTTCGCGGTGATCGAGCATGCCCGGCAGCTCATGCACCTTCTGATGCAGGCTGCCGCCGAACGCCACGTTCATTTCCTGAAAGCCACGGCAAATGCCCAGCACCGGAACGCCCGCGGCGATGGCTGCACGTAATAAAGGAAGGGTGGTGGCGTCCCGCGCCGGATCGTGATCCGTACCGGGGGCGCTGGCCGGACCTTGGTAGTGGAAGGGTTCCACATTCGAGGGCGAGCCGGTCAGCAGCAGACCGTCGAGCTGACCGAGCAGGTCGTCGATTTCCGTCAGGCTGCCAAGGGAAGGAATGACCACCGGTAACCCTTCAGCGCCAACGCTGACAGCGCGAACATATTTGTCGCCGCTGATGTGATAGGGGTGCAGGCCGATCTGTTTGACGCACGCAGTAACGCCGATCAATGGCTTGAATGCCATTTTTATTCACCTCGAAGTCTGACACTTGAACGAGCTTTTCCGGAGCTTAGCGTCGTTGATTTTAATTAACAACTGCCATGTAAAAAATTCTAAACGCCGTTCATCCAAACGTTAGTGTTTTCGCCGCTCTGGCGCCTGCTTCGGCACGTGAGTGTTAAAAAAAGCCCGAAAAATAAAGGCTGCGGAGCGCAGTGTTCGCTATTGACTTCACTTTGCCTTTCGGATTGACTGGCTGCGTGACAGGGTAGTGAACATAATAATTAACAGCTAAATAGGTGCATCATGTCGGTCCCTCTGCGTACCGTTCAACTCAACGAAGCCAACGCATTCCTTAAGAAATATCCTGAGGTTTTGTACGTCGACCTTCTGATTGCGGATATGAACGGTGTGGTGCGCGGCAAGCGCATCGAACGCACCAGTCTTCATAAGGTGTACGAAAAAGGCATCAACCTGCCGGCCTCGCTTTTTGCGCTGGACATCAACGGCTCCACGGTGGAAAGCACCGGTCTGGGTCTGGACATCGGTGATGCTGACCGCATCTGCTACCCGATTCCCGGCACCCTGAGCATCGAGCCGTGGCAGAAGCGCCCGACTGCACAATTGCTGATGACCATGCATGAGATCGAAGGCCAGCCGTTTTTCGCCGACCCGCGTGAAGTGCTCGCCAACGTCGTGCGCAAGTTCGACGACATGGGCCTGACCATTTGCGCAGCGTTTGAACTGGAGTTCTATCTGATCGACCAGGACAACGTGAACGGCCGTCCGCAGTCGCCACGTTCGCCGGTCTCTGGCAAGCGTCCGGTGTCGACTCAGGTCTATCTGATCGACGATCTCGACGAATACGTCGATTGCCTGCAAGACATCCTCGAGGGCGCGAAAGAGCAGGGCATCCCGGCTGACGCCATCGTCAAGGAAAGCGCCCCGGCGCAGTTCGAAGTCAACCTGCATCACGTCTCCGACCCGATCAAGGCCTGCGATTACGCGGTGCTGCTCAAGCGTCTGGTGAAGAACATCGCCTACGACCATGAAATGGACACCACCTTCATGGCCAAGCCGTATCCGGGCCAGGCGGGCAACGGTCTGCATGTGCACATTTCGATTCTGGACAAAGAAGGCAACAACATCTTCGCCAGCGAGGATCCCGAGCAGAACGCCGCGCTGCGTCACGCGATCGGCGGTGTGCTCGAGACCCTGCCGGCGCAGATGGCTTTCCTCTGCCCGAACGTCAACTCGTACCGCCGCTTCGGCGCGCAGTTCTACGTCCCGAACTCGCCGAGTTGGGGCATCGACAACCGCACCGTGGCCGTGCGCGTGCCGACCGGTTCAGCCGACGCCGTGCGCATCGAGCACCGCGTCGCCGGCGCCGATGCCAACCCGTACCTGCTGATGGCCTCGGTACTGGCGGGTATTCACCACGGTCTGACCAACCAGATCGAACCGGGTGCGCCAGTCGAAGGCAACAGCTACGAGCAGAACGAACAGAGCCTGCCGAACAACCTGCGTGATGCCCTGCGCGAACTGGACGACAGCGAAGTCATGGCGCGTTACATCGACCCGATGTACATCGACGTGTTTGTCGCGTGCAAGGAAAGCGAACTGGCCGAGTTCGAGAACTCGATTTCTGATCTTGAATACAACTGGTATTTGCATACCGTTTGAAGATCAAAAGCCCCTCATCGGAACGCCGCCCGCCTAACCCTCTCCCAGGGGGAGAGGGGACTGAGCCGGGGATGCTCGGGAAATGCTGCGATCTGAACCTGCTTTACCGAATCCATAATCGACTCGGTCGGTCAGGTCGGCGCAGATTTTGAGCATCCCCCAATCGGTCCCCTCTCCCCCCGGGAGAGGGCTAGGGTGAGGGCAGCCCTCTCAAACCAGACACAGCAACCAGACCACCCCCAATCCCCCCTCGTCGAGCCAGAACAATGACCAAAACCCGCAACGACTGGGAACAACGCTTCCAGTCCCTGACCCTCGAAGCCCGCGCCTTCATCAACGGTGAATACCGCCCGGCGATCAGCGGCGAAACCTTCGAATGCCTGAGCCCGGTCGACGGCCGCTTTCTTGCCGCGGTTGCCAGCACCGATGAAGCCGACGCCAACCTCGCCGTCGAAGCCGCACGCCAGTCTTTCAACTCCGGCGTGTGGGCGAAAAAAGCCCCGGCCGAGCGCAAGCGCGTCCTGATCCGCTTCGCCGATCTGATCCTGCAACACCAGGAAGAACTGGCGCTGCTGGAAACCCTCGACATGGGCAAGCCGATCAGCGACTCGATGAGCATCGACATCCCGGCGGCCGCCAACGCGATCCGCTGGAGCGCCGAGGCGATCGACAAGATCTACGACGAAGTCGCCGCCACGCCGCACGACCAGCTCGGCCTCGTCACCCGCGAGCCATCCGGTGTGGTCGCGGCCATCGTGCCGTGGAATTTCCCGCTGATCATGGCCAGCTGGAAGTTCGCCCCGGCGCTGGCGGCGGGTAACTCGTTCATTCTCAAACCGTCGGAAAAATCCCCACTGACGGCGATTCGCATCGCCCAGTTGGCGCTGGATGCCGGCATTCCCAAAGGCGTGTTCAACGTGCTGCCGGGCTTCGGCCATACCGTCGGCAAGGCACTGGCGCTGCACATGGACGTCGACGTGCTGGCCTTCACCGGCTCCACGGCGATCGCCAAGCAACTGATGATTTACGCCGGGCAAAGCAACATGAAACGCGTCTGGCTCGAAGCCGGCGGCAAGAGCCCGAACGTGGTGTTTGCCGATGCACCGGACTTGCGCGATGCAGCCCAAGCGGCGGCCAGCGCCATCGCCTTCAACCAGGGCGAAGTCTGCACGGCCGGTTCGCGCCTGTTGGTCGAGCGATCGATTCGCGAGCAGTTCATTCCGCTGCTGGTGGAAGCGTTGCAAGCGTGGAAACCGGGGCATGCCCTCGACCCGGCGACCACCGTTGGCGCCGTGGTCGATCAGCGTCAACTGGAAAACGTGCTGCGCTACATCAGCATCGGTCGCGAGCAGGGCGCCGAGCTGATCGCCGGCGGCCAACGCACCCTCGAAGAAACCGGCGGCCTCTATGTGCAACCGGCGATCTTCGACGGCGTGACCAACGCGATGACCATCGCCCAGGAAGAAATCTTCGGCCCGGTGTTGTCGCTGATCACCTTCGACACCGCCGAAGAAGCGCTGCAGATCGCCAACGACAGCATCTTCGGCCTCGCCGCCGGTGTGTGGACGAGCAACCTGAGCAAGGCGCACACCTTCGCCCGTGGCTTGCGTGCCGGCAGTGTCTGGGTCAACCAGTACGACGGCGGCGACATGACGGCACCGTTCGGTGGCTTCAAGCAATCGGGCAACGGTCGCGACAAATCGCTGCACGCGTTCGACAAGTACACCGAGCTGAAAGCGACCTGGATCAAGCTCTAATTCTTTTACAGCGGCGGTCGCCAGCGTCTGGCGGCCATCGGAGAAATTTATGAAACAGCAACACGTCAACAGCTACTACGCCGCCACCCGCAACGAAGTCATCGACTTCCCAACCCTCGAAGAGTCGGTCGAGTGCGACGTCTGCATCATCGGCGCCGGTTATACCGGCCTGTCCTCGGCGCTGTTCCTGACTGAAGCGGGCTACAAAGTGACCGTGCTCGAAGCGGCGAAAGTCGGCTATGGCGCCAGCGGTCGCAACGGCGGGCAACTGGTCAATTCCTACAGTCGCGACGTCGATGTGATCGAAGCGCGCTACGGCGACAAGACCGCAGAAATCCTCGGCAGCATGATCTTCGAAGGCGCCGACATCATCCGTTCGCGCATCAAGGACTATGACATCCAATGCGACTACCGCCCGGGCGGCATCTTCGCAGCGATGAACAAGAAACAACTCAACGGTCTGGCTGAGCAGAAGCGTGGCTGGGAACGTTACGGCAACCGCAATCTGAAGATGCTCGACGCGGCTGAGATTCGTCGTGAAGTTGGCTCCGACGCCTATGTCGGCGGGCTGCTGGACATGCAGGGCGGGCACATTCACCCGCTGAATCTGGCGCTCGGTGAAGCGGCGGCGATCGTGCGCTTGGGCGGCAAGATCTACGAGCAGTCGGCTGCGGTGGAAATCACCTATGGCGAGCCAAACATCGTGCGCACTGCAAAAGGCCAGGTCCGCGCCAAGTACCTGCTGATCGCCGGCAACGCCTACCTGCCGCAAGGCCTCGACAACCGCGTGACCGCGAAAAGCATGCCGTGCGGCTCGCAGATCGTCGTCACCGAACCGTTGACCGAGCAGCAGGCGCGCAGCCTGATCACCAACAACTACTGCGTCGAAGACTGCAACTACCTGCTCGATTACTATCGCCTGACCGCCGACAACCGTCTGCTTTACGGCGGCGGCGTGGTCTACGGCGCGCGGGAACCGGACGACATCGAACAACTGATCCGCCCGAAAATTCTCAAGACCTTCCCGCAGCTCAAGGACGTGAAGATCGATTACCGCTGGACCGGGAATTTCCTGCTGACCATGTCGCGCATGCCGCAATTCGGCCGCATCGAGAAAAACGCCTACTACATGCAAGGCTACAGCGGCCACGGCGTCACCTGCTCGCACCTGGCCGGCAAACTGATCTCGGAAATGATCCGTGGCGACGCCGAACGCTTCGACGCCTTCGCCTCGCTGCCGCACATGCCGATGCTCGGCGGCCGCACCTTCTCCGCGCCGCTGACCGCCCTGGGCGCCGTCTATTACTCGCTGCGCGACCGCTTCGGCGTCTAAGTTACCTCCCCGGCGGCGGCCCCAAACCCCGCCGGTTTTCACTTTCGCAAAAGCATTGATGTCCCCTGTGGGAGCGAGCCTGCTCGCGAAGAGGCCATGGCAGCCACCGATGAACTTGCTGACACACCGAAACCCAACTGTAGGAGTGAGCCTGCTCGCGATGAGGTCCTGTCAGCCAATATCGTTGCGCCTGACCCACCGCCATCGCGAGCAGGCTCACTCCTACAGGTCTGTATTGCCAAGGCAAAAACGACTTTTGCCCAACCATCCATCGAACCTGCTGAGCAACACCACCAAACGTGATTTAATAGCCGCCTTTCACGGTTCCGGGACACGGGAGCAACGTGATCCGCGCGACCTGCGCGTCACCCGCCACCCACCCCCATCGTCCTTGTCGTTCTCACATAAGGCTGTCATGGATACGGGTTCTCGACTCAAACTAGTACGCGAAAGCTACAAACTCTCCCAGCGCGAGCTGGCCCGGCGTAGCGGCGTGACCAATGCGACCATCTCGCTGATCGAACAGAATCGTGTCAGTCCTTCCGTCAGCTCGCTGAAAAAGCTGCTCGAAGGCATACCGATGTCCCTGGCCGACTTCTTCACGTTCGACCAGCCGCCGCGCGAACACCAATACGTCTTCCGCGCCAACGAACAACCCGACCTCGGCCGCCACGGCCTGCGCCTGCTGCTGATCGGCGCCTCCGTCCCCAGTCGCCAGATGCGCCTGCTGCGCGAACAATACGCCCCCGGCGCCAGCTCCGGAGAAGAGCCGATCGTGCATGCCGAAGGCGAGGAGTGCGGGCTTGTGACCCGTGGCACCGTGGAATTGACGGTGGACGGGCAGGTGAGTGTGTTGAATGCGGGGGACGGGTATTACTTTCCGACGACATTGCCGCACAAGTTTCGCAATATTGGGGCGGATGAGGCGGAGATCATCAGCGCGAATACGCCGGCGAATTTCTGAGTTTCGACAAAATTGATCTACCGGACGATAACCACTCGTCCGGCGCATCGCACGTTCGCCGCGCACCTTCTTCCAATGCTGTAACTCCCCACGCAACGGAAGAGCCACCATGCAGAACCATAAACTTGCGGTAATTGCCCTCGCGGCGTTGCTGTTCGGCAGTTCGCCGTACACGCTCGCTGCTGGTGAAACGTCGACCCCGACGGCGAGCGACGGAACCAGCCAGACGCGTGAACCGGCGTCTCCAGCCACCAATGCCGACCCGGATGCCGAATCGCTACCCAAGGGTGGTGACGGAGGCAAGACCGACAATGGGCCGGTGCCATCTGCCTCCAAGCCCAGCCCTGCGGGTCAACCATCCGGTAGCAGCAGCGGGGGTAGCGGCGGCGGTTGATAGACCGAGCACTAGAATGCCCGGTCTGTTAAGCCGTGCTTTAGAGATTGTTTTGATGACCCGATATCTCTTCCGAGGTGTCGGGTTTATTTTTGCCATTCGTCAGCCGCACCGCATTTTTCACCGCGCACCTGCCTCCAATGCGTAACTCACCCCCGCAAAGGAAACAGCCAACATGCGCCCAGTCAACTTCGCAGCACTGACCCTCGCCACCCTGTTATCCGCCACCTCGCTCTACGCCACCGCCGCCAACGAAACCCCGGCGCCGACCGCCAACGACGGCAACAGCCAGACCAACCCGAGCGCGCCGGAAGACATTCATTCCAACGGCGCCACCGTGCCGAAAGGTACGCAGGGCAATACCACCAACAACGACGGCTCGACCCCTTCGGGCGGCAAGCCCAGTGGTTCGAAACAATCGAACGACAGCGGCACCAGCAGCGGTGCCGGCGAAGGTTAAGCGTGTTTCGAATGCAGCAAGCCCGGCATGTAGCCGGGCTTTTTTATGGGCAAATCCTGGATGACTGAACGCTATTTCGCCTTCCAGTTGCCGCCGCTGTTTTCACAGTCGATCTTCGCCTGTTCCAGATGCTCCCCGCCGTAGTAATAGGTGGTCACTTGCGCGTTATCCGGCAGGTTCAGCGGTTGGGCGCTTTTGTCTTTACTGGTGGAGTGCGGATTGGCCAGCGATTCCTGGGTGAGGCGGGCGGTGCAGGTGGCCTGGTAGTGGTCCTCGCAGCGCGCGACTTTTTTCTTGGTGGCGTTGAGGGTGTCTTTGCTTTCGTTGCTGCACGACCAGTTGATCGAGTCCACCGGCACGCCTTCGTATTCATAGCAACTGTGGGTTTCGACGGCGGGCACTGCGGCGCTCGAAGAGCGGGTCTGGACGTCGCAGCCTTCGGCCATGACGCAGGTGGGGATGATGGCAAACGTGGCGATCAGCAACAGCAATCGGGTTTTCATCGGCAGTTCCTCTCCAATGGCGCCGCGTCTGATCGGTGATTTGGCGCTTGTCTGCTTTCGAGGTGGCGATGACGTGCAGGGTTCCATCGGGTTCGCGATGGGTGATCTTCGCGTACACTGCGCAACAATCAGAAACATTCAGCGCCCAAGGATTGGACCGTCGCCATGATCGAAATCGGCCGCCGCAACATCGCCCCCGCTTCGCAGCATCCGTTTCACGATATCTATCTTTTCCACATCGACCCCGCAAAACCCGATACGCCGTTCTGCTTCGAGCAGTCGATGGGCGGCGGGCATATGGAACATGGCGGGGCGCGGTTTCTCGCGCTGGATGAACTCGACGCGTGGTCCGGCGACTGGCGCGACCACTTGAGCAAAGCCGATTGCGCCTGGGTGGCTGAGGTGATCGATGCTAACCCGAACGCCGATCAAGCGACGCTGGTGGCGTTGATTCTTCAGCGTCACGCAGTATTCGTGCAGCCAGTCGGGCGCTGGAAAGCCCTCGGCAACTGGCTCAAACGCAATATCCACGTCGGCGGCCGTTACGGCATCTGACCTTCGGAGATTCCTATGAACCAAACCCTCGAACGTGCTATCGCCATCGCCGCCACGGCCCACACTGGGCAAGTCGACAAGGGCGGTGCGCCATACATTCTGCATCCGCTGAAAGTCATGTTGCGCATGACCACGCTGGAAGAACGCATCGTTGCTGTGCTGCACGATGTGGTCGAAGATTGTGGCGTCAGCCTGAATGATTTGCGCGAGGAAGGCTTCAGCGAAGAAGTGCTGACGGCGATTGCATCGGTGACGAAAGCGCCCGGTGAGTCCTACGAGGATTTCGTCGACCGCGCCGCGCAGAACCCGATTGGGCGGGTGGTGAAACTGGCGGATCTGGAGGAGAACAGCGATCTCTCGCGGATCGCCTCACCGGGTTGGGAGGATCTGGAACGGATCGAGAAGTATCGGCGGGCGATTGCGCGGTTGCGTATGTGAAAGCGATTACATCCCCTGTGGGAGCGGGCCTGCTCGCGAAGGCGTCAGACCGGTTATTCATCGGTGACTGGCACACCGCTTTCGCGAGCAGGCTCGCTCCCACAATGAATTGATGGTGTGTCAGTTGAATAGCCAGGAAGGCGACTATGAAATCAGTTATTTGCTTGTTGATTGCTGCCGGTTTCGGCGTGTTGTTGCAGTTCGAAGGCGTCCCCCATGGCTTGCTGCTGGGTTCGATTATCGTCACCGCAGTGTTCGCCAGTAAAACCGGCATTGCACCGGCCACCCCCTATGGACTCGGCTACATCCAGGTCACGCTGGGGATCGCCACCGGGTTGATGTTCGAGGCATGGGACAGCGCGACGGCCTCGGCGCTCTTGCCCAGCCTCGGTGTATTGCTGATTTGCCTGACCGTACAGATCGCATTGGCCGGATGGTGGCTGACCCGCGGCGCCGGCTGGAATCGCACCGATGCGCTGCTGGCGGTTTATCCCGGTGCACTCGCAGCGGTGTTCGATTTGCTCGAATCGGAAAAGGCCTCGAGCAAGGTCATCATCGTTCACTTGATGCGTTTGCTGCTGATCACTGTGCTGGTGAGTTTGTTGATACCCGCCCAGTCCGCCATCGCGGTTGCCGATGGCGATCCGTTGACGACCGGCATGGCGCTGACCGCGTGTGCTGTGATTGCGCTCAGCGTGCTGCTCGGGCGCCTGCTGCTGGTGATCGGCGTCCCGGCGCCGTTCATGCTCACGGCGATCATCATCACGGCGGTGTTTGTGAAATCGGGATGGCTGCGCGGTTTTCACATGCCGGACTGGAGCCTGAACCTGGCCGCGCTGATTCTCGGCGTGCGCATCGGCTCACGGTTCCAGGGCCTCGGCTTCGCCGAACTGGCCCGGCACGGGCGCACAGCGATGGTCTCGGTTGGCATGATGATCGTGGTCGCGGCGGTGTTTGCCGAAGTAGCGGCGAGGTGGCTGGGCAACGATCCGCTGTCGTTATGGCTCGCTTACATGCCCGGTGCGATCGAGACGATCGCGATTGTCGCATTTGGTGGCGGGCTGAATGTGGTGTTTATCCTGACGCATCATTTGAGCCGGATGGTGCTGCTGCACTTTGCGCCGGCGTTGTGGGTGCAGGTGCGGCGGGTGAAAGAGGAAGCCTGACTCGAGCTGATGCCAATCTGTTACGGCGTGTCAGTTAAATCCATCCCCCTCACCCCAGCCCTCTCCCCCGAGGGGGCGAGGGGGAAGGGAGCCGATCTCGGTGCTGTTCGAAATTGGAGTTCGGCTCGAGATATCAGCTCGGTGTAACTCGAACATCCAACACGGTCGGCTCCCTCTCCCCCCGGGAGAGGGCTGGGGTGAGGGCAATGCGGCGCTAGCGGATGTGTGCGGCGAAGCCTTCGCTATCCGGCGCGATGCCTTCCTTCAACGTCAACGCCGGAATCTCATACTCCCCCCCATTCTGCTGCCGAAACCCGATCGGCCGCGCACTCCACAACTCATCCAGCCGCCGCCCCAGTTCCTCGGTGGTCTCGGCATACCGCGCAGCATCCATCCGGCTGGTGCGATACACGACAAATGGCGGCAATACTTCAAAACCGGGGTAGTACAAAATCCCGTGCTGAATCGGAAACAGCAGATCATCCATCGGCCCGTTGATCCCGCGTGGGCTGTAGTGGGATTCCCAGCCGCCGGTGGTGACCATCAGCATTGCGCGTTTGCCTTTCATTTTGCCTTCGCCGTAACGCTCGCCCCAGCGGCTGTCGGAATGTTCGCCGACGCCATAGGCAAAGCCGTAGGCGTAGACGCGGTCGACCCAGCCTTTGAGGATCGCCGGCAGGGTGAACCACCACAGCGGGAATTGCAGGATCAGCGCGTCGGCCCATTGCAATTTTTCCTGTTCGCGGGCGATGTCGGCGGCCTGGGTGCCGTCGGCGTAGGCGCGTTTTGAGTCGAGGGAGGCGTGGAACGGTTGCGACGGGTCGCGCTGCGGTGCGTCGTCGGCGTCGAGGGTGGTTTTCCAGTTCATTGCGTAGAGGTCGGAGACTTGCACGCTGTGGCCGGCGGCTTGCAGGCGCTGGACCGTGAAGTCCTTGAGCGAGCCGTTGAGAGACGTCGATTCGGGGTGGGCGTAAACCAGTAAAACATTCATGGTGGGAAGCTCCGTGGGTGAATGACTGCAGGATCGACGTTCGCCCGGTATATTGGAAATGAATGTCTAATATGTCTGGTATAGCCATGAATAATTTGAGACGGCTGGATATCAATCTGTTGATGACCCTGGATGTGCTGCTGGCCGAGCACAACGTTACGCGCGCGGCGCAGCGGCTGAACCTGTCGCAGCCGTCGGTGAGCGTGCACCTGGCCAAGCTGCGCGACATTTTCGGTGATCCGTTGTTGCTACCCGGCCCACGGGGCATGCGCCCGACCGCACGGGCCGACGAGTTACGCGAGCCGTTGCGCGAAGCGCTGGAGGCGTTGGAGCGGGCGGTGGCGCCGGCCAGTGCGTTCGACCCGGCGCAGGCGACGCACAGCTGGAAAATCGCCGCGACCGATTACGGCGAATCGACCGTGGTGCTGCCGGCACTGAGCGGCTTGCGCGAACAGGCGCCGGGCACGCGGCTGGCGGTGATCGACCTGCACCCGCAACAATTGGTGAAAGAGGCCGAGCAGGGCGTCTTCGATCTGGCGCTGCACATCAGCGAGGACGCGCCGCCGGAGCTGCATCGGCGACCGCTGTTTCAGGAGCGTTACGTGCTGGCTGGGCGCATCGGCCATCCGCACTTGCAAACGGCGCCTACGCGTGAACAGTTCTGCGCGCTGGAACACGTATTGGTGTCAAGAGAGGGTGGGGGCTTTTTCGGGGTGACCGACCGGGCGTTGGCCGATGTCGGTTTGAGGCGCAACGTGGTGTTGTCGGTGCCGCACTTTCTGATGGCAATGTCGGTGCTGGTCAGCACCGATCTGGTGGCGATGCTGCCGTCACGGCTGGTGCGCGGCAATCCGGCCTTGCAGGTGGTCGCCGCGCCGCTGGAAGTGCCGGGTTATGAAATGGCGATGTTCTGGGGTGAACGCGCGCACCGCGATCCGGCGCACAAGTGGTTGCGCGAGCATCTGCTGGCGTCGGTCTGAGACCCGGTCAGGCGTGGACCAACGCCACTGCAAACGACACGACGATCATGCACGCGAAGGCGAAATTGAGATTCATGGGGTGTTCATCCTGAGCCGTTTTAGAGTGGGGCCATTGTGAACAGGCACACGGCAAAGAAAAAATTCGCCTTGTTGATTCCAATGATCGAAACAATTGATAGCCGCTGCGTTTGTATTTGTCCGGGGCTTTCGCTAGCCTTGGTTAAACCTGCAATTACAAGCACAAACAGGCACAACCATGCACGATCACTCCATCGCCGAATTGCCCTCGCTGCGCCGGCAGAAAATCCTCTTGCTGCTCGAGCGCGACGGCAAGGTCATGGCGTCCGAGTTGAGCCAGCACTTCGCAGTGTCTGAGGACACCATCCGCCGCGACCTCGCCGAACTGGACAATGCCGGGCTGGTGCAGCGCGTGCACGGCGGGGCGTTACCGCGGCCGAAAGACTCGGGCAAGGATTACTTCACCCGGCTCGATGAAACCGATGAGGTCAAGGTTCGCCTGGCGCAACTGGCGGCGCAGCAGATCGAGGACGGGCAGATCGTGCTGTTCGATTCTGGCTCGACCACGTTGCAGGTGGCGCGCTCGTTGCGTACCGATATCAATATCACGGCGGTGACTGCTTCGCCGATGACGGCGATTGCCTTGTCGGAGTACAGCGGTGTGAAAGTGATTCTCGCCGGAGGGCAGTTGAACCCGCGGACCATGGCGGCGGGTGGGCATGAGGCGCTGCGTCTGCTGGCCGGGATCAAGGCTGATCTGGCGATTACCGGCGTGTGCGCGATTCATCCGGAAGTGGGGATTACCTCGCTGCATTTCGATGAGGTTCCGGTCAAGCAAGCGATGCTCGACAGCGCGGCGCGGGTGATTGCCGTGACCTCGGCGGACAAGCTTGGCGCGGTGGAACCGTTTGTGGTAGCGCCGTGTACGCGATTGCACATGTTGATTACTGAGCGGCATGTGGCGTCGGGCAGTGTCGAGGATTATCGGCGGCTGGGGATTGTGGTCGAGCAGCTTCCCGATTGAAGTTTTGTGGTGGGGCTGATGGCCTCATCGCGAGCAGGCTCACTCCTACAATTGGAATGCGTTCCCCTGTAGGCCTTCGCCTGCTCGCGATAGGGCCAGTGCAGTCAGCGCAACTTTTCGAGCATCTGGTAATACCACATCCCCGCCGCCAGCAACGGGTTGCCGAGTAAATCGCCCATCGGCACGCGAATGTGCTGGCAGGCGGCGAAGGTGTCGAACTGTTCCAGTTGCCCGGTGATCGCCCGGCTCATGATTTCACCCATGATGTGCGTGGTGGCGATGCCGTGGCCGGAGTAGCCCTGGCAATACCAGACGTTGTCCGAGAGCTTGCCCAGTTGCGGGATGCGGTTGATGACGATGCCCATCGCGCAGCTCCACTGATAGTCGATCTGCACGCCTTTGAGCGCCGGGAATGTCTGCTCGATGCACGGGCGCAGTTCGGCGGCGATGTCCCGTGAATCCTTGCCGCTGTAGTTGGCGCCGCCGCCGAACAGCAAGCGACCGTCAGCCGTCAGGCGGTAATAGTCGAGGACAAAACGGCAGTCATACACCGCGAGGTCTTGCGGGTTGATCTGCCGCGCCAGCTCGCCCAGCGGCGCGGTGGTGACGATGCCGCCCATGGCCGGGAAAATCTTGCCTTTGAGTTTGCCCGGTTCGAGCTTGTGGTAAACGTCGCCGGCGAGCATCACCTGGCTGGCGTCGATCTGCCCGTGAGCGGTGCGCACGCCCGGCCTGTCACCGTGAATGATCTCCAGCACTTCGCTGTTCTCGAAGATCAGCGCACCGAGACTTTCCGCCGCCCGCGCTTCGCCGATGCACAGATTGAGCGGGTGCAGGTGCAGGTTGCGGGTGTTCTTGATCGCCCCGTGATAGAGGTCGCTTTGCAGCAGATCGCGGACCTGAGTGCGGTCGAGCAGGCTGACCTCATCGCCCAGCCCGCGCCGCACGGCTTCTTCATAGTCGCTGCGCAGGCCGGTCATGTGGCTGGGCTTGTACGCGGCGTGCAAATGGCCGTGTTTGAGGGCGCACTGGATGGCATATTTTTCGACGCGCTGTTTGATGATTTCGTGGCCGCGCCAGCGCAGGTGCCAGATGAAATCGTCGACGTCATCACCGAGTTTCGCGCGCATCTGTTTGCGCATCGCGCCGTCGCCGGACAAGCTGCCGGTGACCTGACCGCCATTGCGCCCAGTGGCGCCCCAGCCGATCTTGTGGCTTTCGACGATAGCGACTTTCAGGCCTTTTTCCGCGAGTTCGACCGCGGTGGCGACGCCGGTGAAACCGCCGCCGATGATCACCACATCCACCGAATGCCGACCTTGCAGGGTCGGGTAGTCGGTGTCGCGGTTGAGGGTGGCGGTGTAATAGGAATTGCAGCGTTGAGTCATGTCAGTGTCCACACAAATTCGGGAGTCGGAGTGCAATCCCCTGTGGGAGCTAGCCTGCTAGCGATTGCGGTGTGTCATTCACCGACAATTTGACTGATCGGCCGCATCGCTAGCAGGCTAGCTCCCACAGGGTTGAGTGGTGGGGTTTCAGGCCTCGGTGAGGTACCAGCGCCAATCCTGCTCACCCACCTCGGCCATGAACTGCCGGTACTCGGCCCTTTTCACCGCCAGATACACGCCCAGAAACTCCTGCCCCAGGGCATCCCGCGCCCACACCGAATTCTCCAGCGCCTGCAACGAAGTCAGCCAGTCTGTGGGCAGCAACTCCTTGGCCTGCGCATAGCCATTGCCCTCGACCGGCGCACCCGGATCAAGGTCTTCACGAATGCCGCGATGAATGCCAGCGAGAATTGCCGCCGCCGCCAGATACGGGTTGGCGTCTGCGCCGCAGATGCGGTGTTCGATGTGCCGCGTGTTGGCTGGGCCGCCGGGCACGCGCAGGCTGACGGTGCGGTTGTCGACGCCCCAGGTCGGCGCCAGCGGGGCGTAGCTGTTGGCCTGGAAACGCCGATAGGAATTGGCGTTCGGGCAGAACAGCAACAACGAATCGAGCAGCGAGGCAAGCATGCCGCCAATCGCGGTGCGCAGCAGCGGCGTGCCGGCCGGATCCTCCGAGGCGAACAGGTTGTGCCCGGCGCCATCGGCGAGGCTGACGTGCATGTGCATGCCGGTGCCGGCCAGGTTGTCGAACGGCTTGGCCATGAACGTCGCCTGCATGCCGTGCTTGTGCGCCACCGCTTTGACCAGACGTTTGTAGCGCACGGCCTGATCCATCGCCGCCAGTGCATCGCCGTGTTCGAGGGTGATTTCCACCTGGCCCGGCGCGTATTCGGAGATCGCCGTGCGCGCCGGAATGCCGTGCAGTTTGCAGGCGCTGTAGAGGTCGGCGAGGAATGGTTCGATCTGTTCCAGTTCGCGCAGACCGTAGACCTGGGTGTGTCGCGGTCGACCACCGTCAGCATCCAGCGCCGGTTGCGGTCGGCCGTTGTGATCGCGTTTGGCGTCGAGCAGATAGAACTCCAGCTCGCAGGCCATGATTGGGTGGAAACCCTCGGCTTTGAGCGCGTCGATGACTTTGATCAGCAAGTGTCGCGGGTCGGCGATGCTCGCTGGCAGGCCTTCAGTCGGGTGCATGCTCACTTGCACCGCAGCGGTCGGAATCTGCCGCCACGGCAGGCGCACCAGACTGCCTTCCAATGGATAGGCGCGGCAGTCGATGTCGCCGACGTCCCAGACCAGACCGGAGTTTTCCACGTCTTCACCCTGCACGGTCAGGCCGAGGATGGTGCTCGGCAATGGCCGGCCGCTTTCGTACACGGCGAGCAGTTCTTCGCGGTGCAACAGCTTGCCGCGCGGTACGCCGTTGGCGTCGAGGATGAACAACTCAATCATGTCGATATCGGGGTTTTGCGCAAGGAACAGACGTGCGTCTTCAAGGGCTGCGAATTTCATGGCGATCACTCACGGGGGCGCCGCACAGGCGCGCAGAATCGGGCCGGACCCGACGCGGCAAAAGGCGTGGGTGTCCTGGCAGAGATATCAGAAAGAAGAAGACTGTCGCGGGTTTTTAACCGACGCGATAGACGGGCAGGGCGATATCCGGCGGGCGTGCGGAGTGACGCAGCTTGGAACGGCGCAGGGCCATGGGCAGATTGACGATACGGTTCATACGCCGCTCCTGACGAGGGCGTGCGAGGGTGAGACGTACAACCAATGTGGTTGTTGAGGTGACGTACTCATAACGCGTGTTTCCGTTGGCGGAAAACGTCGGTGGCGGGCTGGCCCGCCGACCGGTGTGCCCGGATAGTAAGGGGGAATCCGCGGGCATGTAAACGGGAGATATCGGGCTGCGCTTCAGCGCATCAGGTGAAAGCCCAGCCCGGCGAGGGCGCAAACGATCAGCACGCTGATCACCCCACGCTTGAACACGAACAGGGCTACGGCTGCGGCAATCGCCAGGACGATCGAAAATACATCGACGGCGCCGGCAAAACCGTTCGGCCAGAACACGTGGTAGGCGAAGAAACACGCCAGATTGACAATCACCCCGACCACGGCGGCGGTAATGGCGGTCAGCGGTGCGGTGAACTTCAGTTCGTTGTGCGTCGATTCCACGAGCGGCCCGCCGGCGAGGATGAACAGGAACGAGGGCAGGAAGGTGAACCACGTCACCAATGTCGCCGCCAGGGCGCCGGCGGCAAAAGCGTGCTCGGGGCCGAACGTCGGTTGCACGTAAGCACCGACGAAGCCGACAAACGCCACCACCATGATCAGCGGCCCGGGCGTGGTTTCACCGAGGGCGAGGCCGTCGATCATCTGCGTCGGCGTCAGCCAGCCGTAATGGCCGACCGCGCCTTGATAAACGTACGGCAGCACCGCATACGCGCCGCCGAAGGTCAGCAGCGCAGCTTTGGTGAAGAACCAGCCCATTTGCGTGAAGGTGCCGTCCCAGCCGAACCATGCCGTCAGCAGCGCCATCGGCAAACACCACAGCGCCGCGCCGATCAGCGCCAGTTTCCACAGTTTCGCCGGTTTGAAACGGGCGTGTTCCGGTGTTGGCGTGTCGTCATCGATCAGCGCCGGGCCGAAGGATTTGCCGCTGTTGCGCGGGCTGGCAGCGTTGAACCGCTGCGGGGCGAAACGTCCGCCGAGATAGCCGATCAGCGCCGCGCCAAGCACGATCAACGGGAACGGCGCATTGAACGCAAAAATCGCCACGAACGACGCCCCGGCAATCGCCCACAGCCAGGCGTTCTTCAGCGCACGCGAGCCGATGCGATGGGCTGCATGCAGGACGATTGCCGTCACCGCCGGTTTGATCCCATAAAACACCCCGGCCACGGCGGGCATGTCGCCGAAGGCGATGTAGACCCACGACAGTGCAATCAGAATGAACAGCGACGGCAGCACAAACAGCACACCGGCAACTATTCCACCCCAGGAGCGATGCAGCAGCCAGCCAATGTAGGTCGCCAGTTGCTGCGCCTCGGGGCCGGGCAGCAACATGCAGTAATTGAGCGCGTGGAGAAAACGCTTTTCGGAAATCCAGCGGCGTCGCTCGACCAGCTCCTGATGCATGATCGCGATCTGCCCGGCCGGACCGCCGAAGCCGATGCAACCGAGCTTGAGCCAGAAGCGCCAGGCGTGTTTCAGAGTGATGGGGGCGGGGCGCGGCGGGGCGTCGGGCGTTGGGTTCAAGTGCAACTCCTGCGGTGGGCTCGGCGGAGCGGGTATATAAGCAGGTTTTGGTTTATCTGTGGCGGCCAGATCGCAGCCCCTCATCGGAGCGCCGCCCGCCCAGCCCTCTCCCGAGGGAGAGGGAGCCGACCGAGGTGTCTGGCGTTATGCATCGACCTGGATGACCGCGTCGATTATGAGACCAAGCATCCAGAACGAAATGTGTGGCTTATGGATTCACCAATGCAACATCAGCTCAACGGAGCTCGCCAGCATCCCCCAATCAGTTCCCTCTCCTTAGGGAGAGGGCTAGGGTGAGGGGCTACGATGTCTGACCCACCCCAAACCCCCGCGCCGAACTGATCCGGTAATCATTGAACGGTCCCGTTGCGCGCTGGGGGTGGCCGGTCAGCCCCCGGTCATGTTCATGAACCGCACCACCTGCACGTCATCGTTGACTTCGAAATTGTGCCGATACGGTTTCAGCTTCATGGCTTCGATGATGGCTTTTTCCAGGCGTTGCGGTTGCCCCGGATGGGCGCGCAGCACCGCTTTCAGGTCCATCGAATGTTCGTTGCCCAGGCACAGCAGCAGCCGGCCTTCGACAGTCAGCCGTACACGGTTGCAGGTGGCGCAGAAGTTGTGGCTGTGCGGGGAGATGAAGCCCAGGCGAATCTCCGGTGCTTCGGCCAGGCGCCAGTAGCGCGACGGGCCTTGGGTCGATTCGGCTGAGTCGATCAGAGTGTAGCGTTCGGCGATTTTCTCGCGGACCTGGGCGCTGGAGAAAAACGACTCGGCGCGGCTGTGTTCGCTGATCGTGCCCAGCGGCATTTCTTCGATGAAGGAGATGTCGAGCTGACGGTCGATGGCGAAGCTCACCAGATCGTTGATCTCGTGATCGTTGCGTCCGTGCATCACCACGCAATTGAGTTTGGTGCGGGTAAAACCGGCCTTGCGAGCAGCGTCGATGCCGTCGATCACCTGGGCCAGATCACCGGTGCGGGTCAGTTCCTTGAAGCGCTGCGGGTCGAGGCTGTCGAGGCTGATGTTCAGGCGCTTGACCCCGGCGTCGAACAGCGGCGCGGCGAGTTTGCCCAGTTGCGAACCGTTGGTGGTCAGGCACAGTTCGCGCAGGCCGGGCAGGGCGGCGATCTGCTCGCAGAGCTTGACCACACCGGGGCGGATCAGTGGTTCGCCACCGGTGAGGCGGATCTTGCGCGTACCGAGGGCGACGAAGCTTTGCGCGACCTGAAACAACTCTTCGAGCGTGAGGATCTGCTGGCGTGGCAGGAACTGCATGTCTTCGGCCATGCAATAGACGCAGCGGAAGTCGCAGCGATCAGTCACCGACAGGCGCAAGTAATCCACGCGGCGGTTGTGACCATCGATCAATTCACGCTCTGTCATGGGTTCGCCTCGTGGATGTCAGGTGCGGCCAATTGGCGCAGTTGCGCAGGGTAAAGTCCGCACCCGTTGCCGTCCAATCACTCTGGCTGACCGGCTGATTGATCCGGTCGATGATGCCGTCATTGCGCACCGAACATCGCCGTCCAGTAGATGCCGGCATTGCTTTTCGGATCGGTTGCGTACGCCGCGCCGAGTTCCTTGTATTGCGGGTTCATCAGGTTGGCACAGTGGCCGGGGCTGGCGAGCCAGCCGTCGACGACTTCGCCGACCGTATCTTGCCCGGCGGCAATGTTTTCGCCGACCTGTTGGCCGCTGTAACCGGCGAGTTCGGCGCGGTCGCCGGGGGTACGGCCATCGCGGTCCTTGTGATCGAGGTAATTGTTGTTGGCCATGTCACGGCTGTGATCCTGGGCTACCGTGCCCAGCGTTGCATTCCATGCCAGCGGTGCGCCAGCGGCGAAAGCCTGGCCGCCGCATTGGCGCGGCTGGCTGCGGGCGGCGTTGAGTTGGGCGAGCAGTTTCTGCCCTTCGCTTTGCCCGTCGCCGAGCTTGGCCGTGAGCAGCGGCCGCGCCAGGACGATGCGCCAATCACGATCGACGCGGTTCACGCCGATATCGACGAACTGCGGATCGAGCACCACCTGACAGAAACTTTCCTGGATCGCTTGCATCGCCGATGCTGCGTCGCGCGGGCCGTTGAGGGTGATCGCCTGGACGTTGACCATCGGATAGCGGGCACTGGCCATGGCTTGTTGCAGATCGACCGCGCCGCTGGCTGGCAGGCGCAGGCGTGGATCGGCGGACAGTGGCGGCAATTCGTTTGAGGCCTGCGTCCCGCAACGCTGCGGCTGGCTGCGGTAGCTGTTGATCGACTCGATCAGTTTCAACTCATCGGCCGCCACCGCTGATGCGGCGAAGACAACGCCCAGCGATAACCCGGCAAGACGCAAAACGGATGGCATGAAGCGCATGGAAATCTCCCTCGAGCTGAATGCGCCCATGATGCGCGAAAGGCCCCCGGTGGGTGCAATGTCTTTTTTCGGCATTCAGCGGTTTTTTTAACCGGGATGTTTCTCCCGGCGTGGCCGGCTACACTCTGCGCAGACCCCGAAAACCGGGCGTCTCACCGACGAAACATCCAGCCCGGAACGGGCGCTGCCGGAAGAACTGACATGGGATTGAAACGCTTGGCGGGTTGTCTGGTAATCACTGTGTTGGCAGGCGCGGCATGGGCCACCGAACAGGCGCCGATCGAGGCCAAGGCCGAAGAGAAAGCGCAGGTGCTGGAAGAGAAAGCGGCGGACAAGGTCAGCAGCGCCCCGGCGCCGAAATCCGAAGCGATCACCCCAACCGAGGCGCAAGCGGTTGACCCGGCCGGCGCGGCGCCGCTGGACGATCCGCTGACCTGTCTGGCACGCAGCATCTACTGGGAAGCCAAGGGCAAGGACACCCCGGAAATGGAAGCCGTGGCCAGCGTGGTGATGAACCGTCTCGGTCACGAGGGTTTTCCCGACACGGTGTGTGCGGTGGTCAAACAGGGCTCGGAAAGCAAAAGCTGCCAGTTTTCCTGGTGGTGCGACGGCAAGCCCGATCAGGTCAAGGAAGACGCCGAATACGCGCTGGCCAAGAAAATCGCCGGCAAGGCGCTGAACCGCCAACTCAAGGATCGCACCCACGGCGCCATGTATTTCCACGACCGCAGGGTGCATCCGGGCTGGGCCAACGAATACCGCCGTACGGCCGCGATCGGCAAGTTTCAGTTTTATAAACCGGCGGGCGGAGATGCGCGTTAGGCCCACCGCCATTTGTCGTCGCATGAAGATCCCTTGTAGGAGTGAGCCTGCTCGCGATAGCGGTGTATCAGTAAACGAATATGTGCCTGACACACCGCTATCGCGAGCAGGCTCACTCTTACAGGGGATTGGGGGTGGCTTTATTGCGTCGGTTGGCGAACGGGGAAAAACAGCTCGAAACAGGTCACGCCATTCTCGCTGCTGACGCTGTAGCGCCCCTGATGCAGTTGCATGATCGTCGCCACAATCGACAGGCCCAGACCGTTGGATTGCGCCGAGCGCTCACGCGACTGGTCTACCCGATAGAAACGCTCGAACAATCGCGCCAAATGCTCCGGCGCAATGGTCGTACCCTGATTGCGCACGCGTAGATAGCTGCCATCCTCCTCAGCAAATGCCTCAACCTGCAGCGTCGAATCCGCTGCGCCGTACTTGATCGCATTCGCGCAGAGGTTGGCCAAGGCGCGGCGCAACAGCATCGGTTCGGCCCAGATCACGCCGTCGCCGCGGGCCTCGATGGTCATGCCGACATCCGCTGCCAGCCCCTCGAAGTAATCGGCGATGCGCTGCATTTCCTCCGCCGCGTCCAGTTCCTGACGCTGGCTCAAGGCACTGGCCGGGTCGGTGCGGGCCAGAAACAGCATGTTGTCGAGCATGCGCGTCAGGCGTTCGAGCTCCTCGACGTTGGAGGCAAGCAATTGCTGATAGGCCTCGACACTGCGGTTCTGGTGCAGGGCGACCTGGGTTTCACCGAGCAGGTTGTTGATTGGCGTGCGCAGCTCATGGGCCATGTCGGTGGACACCTGGCTCAACTGCGCAAAGCCTGTGGCGAGCCGGTCGAGCATGGCATTGAAGGCTTCGATCATCGGCTGCAATTCGCGCGGCGCGCCGTGGCTGTCGAGGCGTTCGTTGAGGTTGCCGACGCCAATGCCATGGGCATGTTGGGCCAGACGTCGCACCGGCAGCAGGCCGCGATACACCAGCAAACAGCCCACCAACGCCAGCAGCAGCGCCGCCAGCGAGGCCAGCCCGTAAACGCTCAAACGGTAACTTTCGAGCATCGCCGTGCGCTCGCTCATCAGGCGCCCGGTGGTGACTTGCAGATTGCCCAGATCGCCGGAATCGATGGTCGCCGCCACCGCGGAAAACGGCACGCCGTTGACGCTCGGCAAATGCTGCACATCGTTCAGGGTCATCGGGTGATCGATCGGCACGGCAGGCAAATCCGGCGCGGTGAGGTTGCCCGGGTTGACCACCAGCAGCGGCGGCTCGCCGGGCGTGCCGATGGTCAGCAGCGCTTCGCGATTGCCGAGCATGTTCTGGAACAATGCCGGTTTGTGCTTGATCAATTCCAGCGTGTTGCTGTCGTTGAGGAAACTGCGCAATTGATCGATACGGCTGACCAGCGCCGTGTCATCGCGGCGGGTCAGTTGCTGCTCCAGCTCGTTGTACAGCGCAGCGCCGAGGCCGGCCAGCGAAGCGAACGCCAGCAGGGCGAACAACAATGCCAGGCGCAGGGTCAGCGAATACGCGCGAGGGTGGCTCATGGCTGGGTGTCGAAGCGATAGCCGATACCGCGCACGCTGTGGATCAGCTTGAGCTGGAACGGGTCATCGATCTTCGCTCGCAAGCGCCGCACGGCGACGTCGACAACATTGGTGTCGCTGTCGAAATTCATGTCCCAGACCCGCGAGGCGATCAGCGAACGCGCGAGCACTTGCCCGGTGTGGCTGGCGAACAGTTGCAGCAGGGCGAACTCCTTGTTGGTCAGGGTGATGCGCGTACCGGCGCGAGTCACGCGGCGCTTGAGCACGTCGATCTGCAGGTCGGCGACTTGCAGTTGCTCGTCTTCATGAATCGGCCCGCGCCGGGTCAGGGTGCGCAGGCGCGCCACCAGTTCGGCGAAGGAAAACGGCTTGATCAGGTAATCGTCGGCGCCGAGCTCAAGGCCTTTGACGCGGTCAGCGATGTCATCGCGAGCGGTGAGGAACAACACCGGCGTATCGGCTTCCTTGCGCAGCCGGCGCAGCACTTCCCAGCCATCCATTTTCGGCATCATCACGTCCAGCACGATCACGTCGAAGCTGTGCTCCAGCGCCAGGTGCAGGCCATCGGCACCGTCGCGGGCCAGGCTGACGCTGTAACCGAGTTCCTGCAAACCGTTGAGCAGGTAATTGCCGGCCTTGGGTTCGTCTTCGACAACCAGAATATTCATCGGTCAGTCTCAATGGTCGTTGGTGCAGCCGCTGCCTTGAACCTGATAGTCCAGCACATGTTCGCGGCCCTGATGGTCGAGGTAATTCAAGCGCGCCGGGATCACCCCGCACGCCTGTGAAATATCGGTGCTGGACAGCACTTTGTCGATATCCAGATGCACGTAGAAACCGGTTTTGTCATGGATCACGCCGGTGTCGGGGGTGGTCGCGGCAAACACGCTGCCGGTGGCGAGGAGGGCGGTGAAGGCGATCAGGAGGGTTTTCATGGTCAGTCACTCAGTGGGTGAAGTGGATCGGCAGTGGCGCCGGAACAACTTCAGGCTACCGAGCGATCCGCACGGCAAACCGACAACTGAATGACAAAGTTGTAATGAAACGGGGAGGCAAGGCAGACGAAGATCCCTTGTAGGCCTTCGCCTGCTCGCGATGGCGGTGTGTCATTCAAATCAGATGTTGACTGATGTACCGCTATCGCGAGCAGGCGAAGGCCTACAGGGGGAGTCGGTGTTTTTTCAGCTCGCGTGGGTACTGAGAACACTCGCGATCTGCTGCGGCTGGCAGTTGAGGTACGGCGAGGATTTCAGCCAGCGCTGATCGGGGTACCAGGAAAACATGAACTGGCCGTTCTTCAGGCGATCGATCACCTGTCTGGCAATCTGCGGCCGCACGGCCGGGCAGCCCTGGCTGCGGCCGATGCGGCCCTGACGCTTGCTCCACAGCGGGTTCACGTAATCGGCGGCATGGATGACAATCGCCCGGTCGCGCGCCATGTCGTTAAAGCCCGGCTCGAGACCGTCCATGCGCAACGAGTAACCGTGGGTGCCGCTGTAACTTTCCTGGGTGCGGAACAGGCCGAGGCTGGACTGGAAACTGCCTTCACGATTGGAAAACTGCGTGGCGAAGTTTTCCCCGGAGTTGGAGCCATGGGCGACCAGATCGCGCAGCACCAGCTTCTTTTTGCTCAGGTCGAAGATCCACAACCGGCGTTCGGTGGACGGTTGCGAATAGTCGATGATCGCCAGATGACGCGACGGTTTCGCGCCGTTGCTGACCGCGCACTGCATGGCGCTCAGCGCACCTTTCAGCGCGTGGGGATTGAGTTCTGGCGCGGCGTGCGCGAGGCTGGTGTAAAGAACCGGCGAGAGCTGGCCGGCGGCAAAAACGGGGCTGGTCACTACGACAAGGGTCGCGGTGCTCAGCAAAAGTCGGCGCAAAAACGTCAACATTGATGAAGTGTCCTCACTTGCTACATATCGGGCACTTTGGTTCCTGACGTCCAGTCGATACCTGCAGGCTCGATGATCGAGCCTGACTGTTCAGCGCACCTGATGTAAGGTTGACCGTCATCGAGACGGCCATGGATTGGAGTAAAGCAGTTGTTCAAAAAGTACGCATGCTACTTGAGCATTTGTTTGCTCGCTGCGCCGTTTGTCGCTTGTGCCGAGGAGGCGCTGCCGCCGTTGCCGACCCTGCCGACGCCAGCGGCCGAAATACCGGTCGAACCGCAAAGCCCGCTACAGGCGGTATTGATCAATCTGCGCCAGTCCTGCCCGGCGATTGCGACGCGGCTCGACGGCGCGGCGCTGAGCCAGTTGCAAGCGTTCTACCAGCAGCAGGACTGGCTGCCGGTGTGGGCCAGCGAATCCGCACGTTTGCCGGCATTGCACGGGCAATTGCGCTTGTTGGTCGACGATGGTCTCAATCCGGCGCGCTACCCGGTCGCAGCCACCGCACCGCAGGACGGCGAGCTGTGCGCCGATATCGAGATCAGTCGCTATTACCTGCAAGCGCTGCAGGACCTGCATTTCGGCCGCCTGCTGCAATCGCATTTCGAACCGCTGTGGCATTCAGACGACACCCCGCGTGACCGTCAGGCGGAATTATTGGCGATCGCCGTTCCCGGCCTGCATGACATCCCCGCAGCGTTCGATCTGGCGCGGCCGCACCTGGCGCAATATCAGGATCTGCGGCAGCTCTACGCCGCCCAACGCCTGCAAACCTTGCCGCAATGGCAACCGGTCGGCAGCGGGCCACTGTTGCGCCCGGCGATGGAAGACAAGCGCGTACCTGAGCTGGCTCAGCGGCTGTACAGCGAAGGCTATCTGAGCCACGCCCTCGGCACGTCGGGTAACGCTTATGAAGGCGCACTGGTTGATGCGGTGAAGAGTTTTCAGATTAATCATTCGTTGCAGGCTGACGGGGTGGTCGGGCCGGGGACGATTGCCGAACTGAACATCAGCCCGCTAATCCGCCGCGAACAGTTGCGCGTCAATCTCGAACGTTTCCGCTGGATGGCTCAGGACATGGAGCCCAATACGTTGCTGATCAACGTCGCCGCCGCCGAACTGACGCTGTATCAGGACGGCGCGCCCGTGTGGCAAACGCGCACTCAGGTTGGCCGTGCCGACCGCCAGACGCCGTTGCTGAAATCGCGCGTGACCCGCCTCACCCTGAACCCGACCTGGACTGTGCCGCCGACGATCTGGAAGGAAGACAAACTGCCGGAAATCCGCAAGGACCAGACCTTCCTCAGCCGCCACAACCTGCAAGTGCTCGACGCCAATGGGCTGCCTTTGGCGGCAGCGGACATCGACTGGGAAAACCCCGGCAACATCCTTCTGCGCCAGGACGCCGGGCCGCGCAATCCGTTGGGGCAAATGGTCATCCGCTTTCCCAATCCGTTTTCGGTGTATCTGCACGACACGCCGAGCAAGGCGCTGTTCGACAAGGGTCCGCGCGCATTCAGCTCCGGTTGCGTACGCGTCGAACATCCGATGCAACTGCGCGACCTGCTGCTCACCCCGGCGGAGAAGGCCCGCACCGAAACCCTGCTGGCGACCGGCACCACCCACGAATTTCGCTTGTCGGCGCCGGTGCCGATCCTGATGACCTACTGGACCGCGCAAGTCGACGGCAATGGCCAGGTGCGCTACGCGCCGGACATCTACAGCCGCGACAGCGCGTTACTGGCCGGGCTCGACCGCGCGCATTGAAGCTCAGCGCTGGCCGCGCCGCCACAACAGGCGCGCCAGACAGGCATCGACACTCAACTTGCCGGCGCCAGCGAACAGCAGCGGCGCCAGCGCGGCCAGGTAGATCGCCGGCAGCTTGAAGTTGCCGAAGCCCTTGTTGGTGATCGCGTAACCCTGCGCCAGTTCGCTCAGCGACGACCAGTCGGCAGGCCAGTGCACAGCAGCCGTGGCGACCACCGTCACCACCATCAAGACCAGCGCCGAAAAGCGCGTGCCGAAACCGATCAGGATCGCCACGGCGCAGATCAGCTCGGCCCACATCGACAGTTCCCAATTCAGCGTTGCCGGCAGTCGGTCGAAGGGAAAGGGGAAGCGCTCTTGAATGTTCTCGAACCAATTCTGCCCGTTGAATTTCTCCAGCCCGGATTCGAAGAATTCCCAGGCGATGAACAGGCGCAAGGTCAACGGCGCCAGCCATGCGCCGGCGCGGTCGAGGTTCAGGTGCAGGTGCTGGACGGTGTTGGAGAGGGTTTTGCTCATGAGGGGCTCCGGTGGTTTTTCAGAGTGGAATCGACCGGTGCATTTGAAGGGTGGGGTGTATCGGGGGTGTGTCGTTGGGGTGGGGAATTGTTGGGTGGGTGTGTCTGGGCGGGGGCTGGATACACTGGGGTACACGCAGTGAAACCGAGTTGGCTCGGCCCCTCATCGGAACGCCGCCCGCCCAGCCCTCTCCCAGAGGGAGAGGGGGCCGACCGCGGGGTTTTGCGCTGTGCATCGACCTGAGACACCGAGTCGATTTTGGCTCTGCCGAGGTGCGGCCAGGATGGAGTCAACTTCCAATGGCTTGGCGATAACGGATTCAGCGCTAACCGTTCAGGTCGGCGCATTACGCCAATATCCTCCAATCAGTCCCCTCTCCCTCCGGGAGAGGGCTAGGGTGAGGGCATCGGTTTTGGAACCCGCCACAAATACCAAGCCGCCACCGTCCGATAAGGCCGCCACGCCAACCCAATTTCGATCATCTGCTTGCGCGTCGGCTGCACCTCCAGCCCCTTCAACCGCCGATAACCCTCACGCACCCCGAAATCGTCGGCCGGCAGAATATCCATGCGCTCCAGGCTGTAGATCAACAACATCTCCACCGTCCAGCGCCCGACCCCGCGCAGGCTGACCAGCCGTTCGATCAGCGCTTCATCGTCCATCGCCAGCGCCGTGGCGTAATCCGGCACCACGCCATCCAGCGTCGCCTGGGCGATGCCCTGAATCGTGGCGATTTTGCTCGCGGAAAACCCGCAGCCGCGCAGGCGCTCGACGTCGGTGGCGAGAAGCTGCTCCGGCCGCGGAAACGTCTGTCCGGCGAACAACCCCAGCAAACGCCCCAGAATCGCGTCCCCAGCCTTGGCGTGCAGTTGCTGATAAGCGATCGCCCGCACCAGCGATTCATACGGATCGCGCGCCGGATGCGGGCGATGCAGGCACGGGCCTATAGCGGCGATATGGCGCTGCCAGTCAGCATCGAGTGCGGCGAGAAAATCGCTCGCCGCTTGATAAGTGCCTGCCACGTTATTTCAGCAGGCCGTTGACTTCGCCATAGGTGAACGCCTTGAGCGCCTGCGTATCGAGCCGGCCATGGGCAAGAAAGCTTTTCACCAGCCCGCCCATTGCGCCGTAGAGAAACTCGGCGATTGCGGAGCCAGCGCTCAAGCGCCGCACGCCCAACGCCTGCAACTGGTCGGGCGAAGGCAGGCCAGCGACGCCCAGCACGTTGACTGGCAGTGCGGTGCCTTGGCAGATCGCCTCGATTTCATCAGCGGCGCTGACCCCGGCGGCGAACAAGCCATCAGCACCGGCGGCTTGATAAAGCGCTGCGCGACGCAAGGTTTCAGCGACGCGCGCCTGGGCCGCGACCAGACTTTTCAGGTACACGTCGGTACGCGCATTGATGAACAGTTTTACCTCGCGCCGGGCGGCGATCTGGCGCGCCAGTTCGATCTTGCGCGCGAGCAGCTCCGGCGCTCCGGCGCCATCCTCGATATTGATGCCCACGGCACCCGCGCCGATCACTGCATCCAGGACTTCGGCCACGCGCCCTAGATCATCGGAATACCCAGCCTCGACGTCGACACTCAATGGCACGCTGATCACCCTGGCCATGGACTCCACCGTCGCCACCAAGCGTTCGAGGGGCAGGGCATTGCCATCCGGGTAACCATGGACCCAGGCCACGGCGGCGCTGCTGGTGGCCACGGCGTTGCCGCCCAGATGTTCGACCAGCCGCGCGCCGGTGGCGTCGGCGACGTTGGTCAGAATCAACAGGCCTTGTTGGTGCAGTTGATGGAATTGTGTATCGAGCATGCTCATCGAAATCCCTTTGTGATTAATGTCAGCAGGTCAGAACGCGAGTTGTTGCGTGAGCTGCGTGGCGGCGTTTTCCAGGCGCAACAGAAACGCCTTGCGCGGCTGCCCACCACCATAGCCGGTCAACGCGCCGTCCGCGCCGATTACTCGGTGACACGGCACCACGATCGACAGGCGATTATGCCCGTTGGCCAGGCCGACGGCGCGGCTGGCGCCGGGTTTGCCCAGCCCGGCGGCGATGGCGCCATAAGTGCTGGTGTGGCCGTAGGGGATTTGCAGCAGCGCCGCCCAGACCTGGCGATCGAATGCACTGCCGGGCATATGTAAAGCCACGCTGAACGCGCTCAGGTTGCCGGCAAAATACTCCGCCAGTTGGGTTTCGATCTGCTGCAAATGCGCGTTGTGTCCCGGCGCGACGGCGTAACCGTAGCGCCCGTGCAACTGCTCGACTTCGCGGGTCAGCGCCGGCCGGTCGAGGAATTCCAGCAACACCAGACCGCGGCGTTCGGCCATGGCGATCATCGGCCCCAGCGGCGTGGTCAGCCGGGTGAACAGCAGCGGCTCGCTCTGGGCGACGCGGCCTGGCGTGATGTTGAAGGACTTCTGAAACGCATCACGAAAACCGCTGAGCGATTCATAGCCGGAATCGAAGGCCGCATGGTCGATCGATGCGCCTTGCTTGATTCCGCCCAGCGCCATGCCCAGCCGTCGTGTGCGCAGCCAGGCATGGAAGGTCATGCCGAAATGCTGCTTGAACCAGCGGCGCAGTTTCAGCGGTTCGATGCCTTCGACGAGCAACTGCGCATCGCTCCAGCGCACCTCGGGGTCGGCGTCCACGGCGCTGAGCAGACGCTGCACCCAGTCCGGGGCGATGGCCGCTGCGTCCAGCGGCTTGCAGCGCAGGCAGGCGCGATAGCCGGCGGACAGGCACTCGTCGGCATGCGCGAAAAACTCGACGTTCTCCGGTTTCGGTTTGCGCGCGGTGCAACTGGGGCGGCAGAAGATCCCGGTGGTTTTCACCGCCGTGAAGAACACGCCCTCATAGGCAGTGTCGCGTTCAAGCATGGCGCGAACCATTTCGGCGTGGGGCGGCAGGGCAGTGGTCTGTATGTTCATGGGCTGAGAGTAAAACTGCTTCGTCGATGACTCCACCGAAAAATCGACAGTGAATTTTTTTCGATCTGCACCACAATCACTCAATCGCCGCTTGTGAGGAATCAACGCCATGCCACCGTTCACCATCCAGCGCATCGATCACATCGTGCTGCGCGTCGCCGACCTGCAACGCAGCATCGACTTTTACGCCACTGTGTTCGGCGCCGAAGTGGTCCGCCACAATCAGCCGCTGGGTTTGGTGCATCTGCGCGCCGGTACTTCGATGATCGATCTGGTCGACCTGCAAGGCGAACTGGGCCGCAAGGGTGGCGGCGCAGCAGGGGCGGAGCGGCGTAATGTCGATCATTTCTGCCTGCGCATCGAACCGTTCGACGAAGCGGCGCTCACCGTTCACTTGCAAGCCTGCGGCCTGACCGTGGAGAAAGCCGCCAGACGCTTCGGCGCCGAGGGTTACGGCCTCTCGCTGTATTGCTTTGACCCGGACGGCAACCAGGTCGAACTCAAAGGGCCGAGCGAAGCCTGATTCGGCTCAGGTCACTAGCGCAGGCACCGTTGGTCTTTTCCATCGCACTCCACAACCCTGGGGCATTCCAAACAAGTCCGATCACGACTTTTTCTGGAGGCGCAGCCATGACCCATCCATCCAGCACTGACAAGCCGCTCGAAGAAACCCTCAGCCCGAACGACGATGGTTTTGTTATCGGCACCGCCGGGCGCGACGAAGACCCTAACGCCACGACCGACTGGGACCATGCGCGCGACACCGACGAGGTGATGACGCCTGCCGATACCCGCGGTCTGCCCGGCTATCCGGGTGCAGAGAAGGCTGGCAAGGACACGCAAAGTGTCGACAGCATCATCCCGGCCAACGGCGACCCGGCCCTGCAAACCAACGACAGTGCCGATTGAACCGTCGTACGACAGCAGATCGCGGGAGGCTTGCGATGAATAAACCGATGCTCAAATGTGCGCTGGTCGCGCTGACTTTTTCTCTCGGCATGGCTCAGGCGCATGCCGCGCAAACCAAGCGCGTCGATGTGCTGCTGGTGGGCGGCGGGATCATGAGTTCGACCCTGGCGGTGTGGCTCAGCGAGCTGGAACCGGGCTGGTCGATGGAAATGGTCGAGCGCCTGGACAAGGTCGCCGAGGAAAGCTCCAACGGCTGGAACAACGCCGGCACCGGCCACTCGGCGCTCGCCGAACTGAACTACACGCCGGAGAAGGACGGCAAGATCGACATCACCAAAGCCGTCGAAATCAACGAAGCGTTCCAGATCACCCGGCAGTTTCTCGCCTGGCAGGTGAAAACCGGCGTGTTGAAAAATCCGCGTTCGTTCATCAATTCCACGCCGCACATGAGCTTCGTCTGGGGCGATGACAACATCCGCTTCCTGAAAAAGCGCTACGAGGCATTGCAGGCCAGCCCGTTGTTTCGCCCGATGCAGTATTCCGAAGACCCGGCGCAGATCAAACAATGGGTACCGCTGATGATGGAGGGGCGCGACCCGGCGCAGAAAATCGCCGCGACCTGGACGCCGATCGGCACGGACGTCAATTTTGGCGAGATCACCCGGCAGTTCGTCGGCCATCTGCAATCACGCGATAACTTCTCGCTGCAGCTGTCCTCGGAAGTGCGCGACATCACCCGCAACGATGACGGTTCCTGGCACGTCGAATACAAGAATCTGAAGGACGGCAGGACCACCGCCACCGATGCCACATTCCTCTTTATCGGCGCGGGCGGCGCGGCGCTGCCGCTGTTGCAGAAGTCCGGCATCGAGGAGGCCAAGGACTACGCCGGGTTCCCGGTCGGCGGCTCGTTTCTGGTCACCGAGAATACCGAGATAGCCCAGCAGCACATGGCCAAGGCCTATGGCATCGCCTCGACCGGTGCACCGCCGATGTCGGTGCCGCACCTCGACACGCGCGTGCTGGATGGCAAACGGGTGATTCTGTTCGGGCCGTTTGCGACGTTCTCGACCAAATTCCTCAAGGAGGGCTCGTACTTTGACCTGCCGGCCAGTACCACTTTGCATAATCTGTGGCCGATGGTCCGGGTCGGCGTGCGTGAATTCGATCTGGTGCAATACCTCGCCGGCCAATTGATGCAGTCCGACGATGACCGTTTCGAGGCGCTCAAAGCGTATTTCCCACAGGCGCAGAAGCAGGACTGGCGCTTGTGGCAAGCGGGCCAGCGTGTGCAGATCATCAAGAAGGACGAGCAGCAGGGCGGGGTGCTCAAGCTTGGCACCGAGGTGGTCGCGTCCAAGGACGGCAGCATTGCCGCGTTGCTCGGCGCCTCCCCGGGTGCCTCGACGGCGGCGCCAATCATGCTTGATCTGATGCAGAAGGTGTTCAAGGACAAACTGGCGTCCGCGCCGTGGCAGGACAAGCTGCGCCAGATCGTGCCCAGCTACGGCACGCGTCTGAACGAACACCCGGACAAGGTCATGGAGGAGTGGCGCTACACCAGCGAAGTGCTGCAACTGACGCCGCCACCGGGTATCGATCAGGCGCAGCCGAGCAACCCGCCGACGCACATCGACGCGGTGCAACAGCCGCACCTGGACAGCGATCCCGATCTCAAGCCTTGAACAGTGGGGTGGGTGGCGCCGGGCGAACTTTTCCCGTTCGGCGCCACTCTGAACCAGTCAGAGAGTGACCGGGCGGCAGAAAAAATTGGCCCGGCAGGCAGTTTTGGCGCGCGCCGTGATAAATTCGTCGCCCGTTATGCCGACCCCGAATGGCCCCAGGCGGCCCCACCAAGAGCGATCTACATGCAAGCAAAGGCCCGTGAGGTTTATGTGCCACCGGTGCTGCAGGATTTGCGGGCCGGCACTGCCGAACTGCACATCGCACTGGAAAAACGCCTTCCTTTTTTCTCCGACACCCTCGATACCCCGGCCTTTGAGCGCCTGATGCAGGCCTATTACGGCTTTTACCGGCCGCTGGAACAGGCCCTGCAAGCCAGCCACGCGATCCCGGACGACTTCGATCTGACCCCACGGCTCAAGACCGCAACCCTGCGCGCTGACCTGCAAGCACTGGGCGCCAGCGCCGAAGCGCTGGCCAGCCTGCCGCTATGCGATGAGTTACCGCACATCGACTCCAGCGCAGCCTGCCTCGGCGTGTTGTATGTACTGGAAGGCGCGACCCTCGGCGGGCAGATTCTGCGCCGGGAAATCGCTGCACGACTGGGCCTGGAAGCCGACAACGGCGCGGCTTTTCTCGATGTCTACGGCGCGGCCACCGGGCGCCGCTGGCGCGATTTCATCGAATACCTCGGCAGCCGGCCCATGGACGCTGCCGAACGGGCAGCCGTCGTCCGCGCTGCGCAAACTACATTCAGCTGTTTCGAGCAGTGGCTCGAGCGCCAGGAGGTGCTGGCATGACCCCGCAAGACAAACAAGCCTTCGAAGAGCTGCTCGCCAACTGCGCCGACGAACCGATCCGGTTTCCCGGTGCGATTCAGCCGCACGGTCTGCTGTTGACCCTGAGCGAGCCTGCGCTGCAGATCATTCAGGTCAGCGCCAACGTCGAAACATTGCTCGGCCAGGCGCCAGAGCCGCTGATCGGCCAGCCGCTGCACGAACTGATTGGCCTGGAGCACTGCGCGCAGGTGCTTGAGGCACTGCAACGCGATGCGCAAGCCGATGCGCCTCCGTTGTACTTTCGCTTGAATGGAACTGCCTTCGAAGGTTTGTTGCACCGCCATCAAGGCGTGCTGATCCTGGAACTGGAAATCCACGTCGAAAACTTCCAGCCGCGCAACGTCGCCGGGGTCAAGACTCACCTGGGGCGCATGCTGCAACGCCTGCAAGCGGCGACATCGCTGCAGGCGCTGTACGACATCAGCGTCAAGGAAATCCAGGCGATGACCGGTTACGACCGGGTGCTGATCTATCGTTTCGAGGAGGAGGGTCACGGTCAGGTCATCGCCGAGGCCTCCGATCCATCGATGGAAGTTTTCAATGGTCTGTTTTTCCCGGCCTCGGACATTCCCGAGCAGGCCCGCGAGCTGTACCGCACCAACTGGCTGCGGATCATCCCCAATGCCGATTATCAGCCGGTGCCGCTGGTGCCGAAGTTGCGCCCGGATACCCAGCAGCCGCTGGACTTGAGCTTCGCCACGCTGCGCAGCGTCTCGCCGATTCATTGCCAGTACATGAAGAATATGGGCGTGTTGTCGTCGATGAGCATTTCCTTGCTCAAGGGTGACAAGCTCTGGGGACTGATCAGCTGCGGCAATCGCCAGCCGCTGCATGTGCCTCACGAACTGCGCATGGCCTGCCAGACCATCGGCCAGGTGCTGTCGCTGCAAATCAGCGCGATGGAAGCACTGGAACTGAGCCGTCAGCGCGACGAAAAGCTCGAAGCGCTGGCGCAGCTCAATCAGGCGATGATCGACTCGTCGCAGAACGTTTTCGATGGCCTGGCGCAACAACCCGAGACGCTGATGGCGCTGACCGGCGCCGGCGGCATCGCGATCATTGAAGACAAGCAGTTGCACCGTTACGGCAACTGCCCGGAACCGGAAGACATCCGCGCGTTGCACAAATGGCTGCAGGAACGCGGTGAGCCGGTGTTCGCCAGCCATCATTTGTCCAGCGTCTACCCACCCGCTGCGCAGTTTCAGCAAGTGGCCAGCGGGGTGCTGGCGCTGAGCCTGCCCAAACCGGTAGAGAACGGCGTGCTGTGGTTCCGCCCCGAGGCCAAGGAAAACATCAATTGGAGCGGTGACCCGCGTAAACCACTGGACCTGGAAAACTCCGACGCCGGCCTGCGCCTGCGTCCGCGCACCTCGTTTGAAATCTGGAAAGTCGAGATGGCCGGGATTTCGGTGAAGTGGAGCCACGGCGACCTGTTCGCGGCCAACGACCTGCGCCGCTCCGCGCTGGAAAACGACCTGGCACGGCAGGTGCGCCGCGAGCGGGAAGCGGTGCGCGCTCGTGAGGAGCTGGTGGCAGTGGTGTCCCACGACCTGCGCAATCCGATGACGGTGATCTCGATGCTCTGCGGCATGATGCAGAAAGCCTTCAGCTCCGACGGCGCGCACACCTCGCGGCGGATCTCTACGGCGATCGACACCATGCAACAGGCCACCGCGCGGATGAACACCCTGCTGGAAGATTTGCTTGATACCTCGAAAATCGATGCCGGGCGCTACACCATTACTCCGCAACCGCTGGAAGTCGGGCATATCTTTGAAGAAGCGCAGTCGCTGCTGACGCCGCTGGCACAGGACAAGGACATCAGCATTTCCTTCGAGGCTGATCCGGATCTGCGTATTCACGCGGACCCTGAGCGGTTGTTTCAGGTGCTGTCGAATCTGGTCGGCAATGCGATCAAGTTCACTCCGCGGCTGGGCACTGTGGGGGTGCATGCGACGACGGTGGGTGACGAGATTGTCTTTACTGTGCGTGATAGCGGTGAGGGCATTCCGAAGGAGCATCTGCCGCATGTGTTCGATCGGTACTGGACGGTGAAAGAGGGTAATCCGACGGGTACGGGGCTGGGGTTGTATATCACTCAGGGGATTGTTGAGGCGCATGGCGGGCGGATCGTTGCCGAGAGTGAGCCGGGGCGGGGGAGTGAGTTTCGGTTTACGGTGCCGAGGGTGGCTTGACCGTTGGGTTTGGTTGCTGTGTATATATCCGTTGCTGCGGTAACGGCCACTTAGGGTTCCGCCCTTACGGCGGGTCACCTTTTTCAAACGCCAAAAAGGTAACCGAAAAGGCTTGCTCCTGCGTTCGGCCCTCGCAGGCTCGGGTCCCTTCGCTCCGGGACTGATCCGGGCGCAGCGGCTACGGTTTGCTTCGCTGCACCTCCTTCCGCTGTGTCTGGCTGCGCCAGACGGTCGCTGCGCTCCCACGCCCGGATCAATCCCTCCACTCAGCCTACCGACGTCGCCGGTGACGCAAGATCAAGAGCACTCGAGCTGGCGCTCATTGTTGAGTGGTTAGAAGCGGGTGGTTGGCTTTGGATTTGTGGTGGATTTGCCCCTCACCCCCGCCCTCTCCCCCTGGAGAGGGAGCCGATTTTGGTTGGTTTCGGAACTTGCATTCGACTCGGTATTGGGCGTTCGAATACCTCTCGCATTCACCTCGGTCAGTCCCCTCTCCCTCCGGGAGAGGGCTAGGGTGAGGGGCTTTTGATCTTCAGCGTCGCCATCAAAATCGAAAGCAGGCGAGCTGACACTCGGCCTCATGGTTGTACTCGGCCCCTGTGGGAGCTTGCCTGCAAGCGATTGGGCCCGAACAGCCAACACATCATTGCCAGACCAACCGCCATGGCCAGCAGGCTGGCTCCCACAGGTGGACCGCGTCCTAGCTACAGGAATGCAGTCAAATGGTGGGAGCTTGCCTGCAAGCGATTAGGCCCGAACAGCCAACACATCATTGCCAGACCCACCGCCATCGCCAGCAGGCGGGCTCCCACAGGTGGACCGCGTTCCAGCTGCAGGAATGCAGTCAAATGGTGGGAGCTTGCCTGCAAGCGATTGGGCCAGCACAGCCAACACATCATTGCCAGACCCACCGCCATCGCCAGCAGGCTGGCTCCCACAGGTGGACCGCGTTCCAGCTGCAGGAATGCAGTCAAATGGTGGGAGCGTGCCTGCAAGCGATTGGGCCAGCACAGGCAACGTTGTCATTGGCCAAAAGGTAATTTTCTTCAATACCCTCCCAAAGCCGCCGACTAAGATGTGCACCTTGTTCCTCGTTTTGAAGCAGGTGTGCGATGAGTCTGATTGTTTCGATGGCGGCGTTTGCGTTGGCTGCTTCCATCACGCCGGGGCCGGTGAATATCGTGGCGTTGAGTTCGGGGGCGCAGTATGGGTTTCGTGCCAGTCAGCGGCACGTCGCCGGGGCGACGTTGGGGTTTGTGTTGTTGCTGGTGTTGATGGGGCTGGGTCTGCATGAAGTTTTGCAGCGCTGGCCGTTCATGACCCGTGTGGTGCAATGGGCCGGTGTTGCGTTTTTGCTGTTCATGGCCTGGAAACTGGCCAGTGATGACGGCCAGCTTAATGCGACCGACTCAGGTCGGGCGCCGTCGATGCTCTACGGTGCGGTCATGCAATGGCTCAACCCCAAAGCCTGGCTGGCCTGTGTGGCGGGCATGGGGGCGTTTGTTGCCGATGGCGAGGCGCGGTTGGTCTGGCAGTTTGCGGCGGTATATCTGGTGATCTGTTATCTGTCGGTCGGCTGCTGGGCGTATGCCGGGACGTTTTTGCGCGGGTATCTGAACAATGCCAAGGGGATGCGTTGGTTCAACCGGGTGATGGCCGGGTTGTTGGCGTTAAGTGCAATTTATCTGCTGCTACCGTAACCCCATGTAGGAGTGAGCCTGCTCGCGATAGCGGTTACTCAGACAACAAATACGTCGACTGCATAACCGCTATCGCGAGCAGGCTCACTCCTACAGGGATTTTGGTCAATCTCACATGAACGGCAACTCAAACGCCGCCCCTTCCATGTGATACACCGTCGGCTCTTCGGAAAAATATTCCTCCAGACCCAGCATGAACACTCGATGATCCTCGCTCGCTTCAAAACCCGGCGTGTGATCCTCAAGCGACTGCCAGCGCACGATCAGATTGAAGCGCTCGGGCGTTTCGATCCCTTGCGCGAGCATGTGCCCGCCATAACCCTTGGCGCGGCGGAGCAGGGGGGCGACCTCGGCGAAGGCCTGTTTGAACGGCTCGACGTGTTGCTTATGAACCGGTAGTACAGCGATCTCATAAACCATGACGTTCCCCTTAACGTGAGTGCTGCGTGGTGGATGGCGCATCGCTGAGTGCAGATGGATCGACGGCAATCGCGATCTTGCCCAGCAGCCCGTTGTTACGGCTTTCCAGCCGGGCGTGGGCGAGCCCGAGGTCGGCCAGTGCATAGACCGCGCCGACATGCGGGCGCAGTTGGCCGCGTTCGACCAGTGCGCTCAATTCATCGAGCTTGCCGCGGTTCTGGCGGGTGAACACAAAGTGGAAACTGGCATTTTTGCCCCAGGCCTGGATCACGTTCTGTGGCTGGGCGATATCGACGATGGACACCACCCGGCCCAGTTGGGCGAGTGCGTCGGGGCTGCGCGCCAGGGTGTCGCCGCCGATGGTGTCGAACACCACATCAACGCCATGCCCGCCGGTTTCGCGCAGGATGGCGTCGATGTAGTCCTCCTTCTCATAATCGATCAGGACATCGGCACCCATGCGTCGTGCGAACTCGAAGTTGGCTTCGCGCACGGTGGTGAAAACCTTCGCGCCCATGGCTTTGGCCAACTGGATCGCGACATGCCCGACGCCACCCGCGCCGCCATGAATCAGCACGCTTTCGCCAACCCTGAGCGACGCTCGCACCACCAGCGCTTCCCATGCCGTGCCGCCGACCAGGCTGAGGCTGGCCGCTTCGAGGTGGCTCAGCGCTTTCGGCTTCCTGGCCACGATAGTCTGCGCGGCAACGTGGTACTCGGCGTAACTGCCAGGCCCGGCGAAGATCTGCGGGGTGTACCAGACCTCGTCGCCCGGCGCGAAAGCCGTGACGCCCGGGCCGACCGCTTCGACCACGCCGGAGACGTCGTGACCGCTGATGGCCGGCAGCGGCACAAGGTCGAGGTAGTCGCCGCGGCGAACCTGATAGTCCAGAGGGTTGATGGAGGTGGCGTGTACTCGCACCAGTACTTCGCCAGCGTTGGGTACGGGCGTGGGAACGTCGCGCAGTTCGAACGATTCCGGGCCGCCAAATGATTCAAGCATCATCGCTTTCATTGCATTTCCTCGTTTCGGTAAAAAGGGATATCGGGAATTCCAGATATCACGGGGCAAAAAATTACAGCTCGCTGCCGATGATCTCGGCCAGCTCACGGATCGCCGCTTCATTGCGCTTGTAGTACGTCCATTGGCCGATGCGCCTGACTTCGACCAGGCCCGCCCGTTGCAGCGTCGCCAGATAATCGGACACCGTCGACTGCGACAGCCCGACGCCTTCCTGAATACTGCTGACGCAAACACCTACCGTATGCACGTCGCCTTCATCCTGAGGAGGAAAGCTGTTGGCCGGGTCCTTCAAGCCTTTGAGAATCTCGAGGCGAGTACGGTTGGAGAGTGCTTTGAAGATGTCGAGTAGGTCCATGCCGCGAAGATATCGGATTTTACCGATATGTCAACGACTGATTTCGATAAGCGTCAACCGCGATACTGCCCCGGCGTTGCCGCCAGATGCTGTTTGAAGGCGCGCTGAAAATGCGCCTGATCGGCAAACCCGGCCGCGAGCGCGACGTCGGCGATCAACTGGCCGTGGCGCAGGCGCTCGCGGGCGAACTGGATGCGCTGGTTGATCACGAACGCATGGGGCGTCATGCCGTAATGCTGTTTGAACGCGCGGATCAGGTACGACGGCGATAGCTGCGCCGCGTTGCAAATATCGTCGAGGCTCAGCGCATCGGTGCAATGCTCGCGAATGAAATCGGCGGCGCGTTCGAGCTTGCCGTTCGGCTCGCGCAACGGCGCGCTGGCGGGGTTCAGACGCAGGTGCAGATCGCTGAAAAACTCCACCGCTGCGCTGTGTTTGCGCAGCAGGTCGTGTTGATCGTCGACGAGGATTTCGTACAGCGCGTGCAAATCGTGAAACAGCGCCGCGTCATCGAGATGGGTCACAGCAAAGCGACAAAACCCCTGTGCACCGAACCCCAACTGCTGCTGCAGACCGCGCAGCCACGGCGTTTCGACATACAGCATCACATACGACCACGGCTGATCGTCGATCGGATTGCACGCGTGCACATCGCCGGGGTTCATCAGCACCACCGTGCCTGCGGCCACTTCGAATTGTGATTGCTCGTGCACATACGTGCTGCGCCCGGCGGTGATCGCGCCGATGGAAAAATGCGCGTGGGAATGCCGCGCATAACACACCTCACGGCCATCGGCGATGGCCCGCGCCTCGATGAAGGGCAGGGCATCGTCGCGCCAGAAGCGCGGGGCTTTTTCTGGGTTTTTGGCGGCAGCGTGTTTCATGGTGGTTATCCCGGCAGGCCAGTGCGCCAGTGTAGGGGCTGCGGACGCCAAAGGCTCGTCCAAGTTCGACAGGATTGGCTTTTTCAGGCCCAACGGCACATGCAGATCGGTAAATGGTGCGCTCATCAAAACGGTTGAACTCCACGCCAGACTCTTCCGTCACTTCCTATGAGGGGACTCAGGGCAATGTTGTCAGGTCGCCCCACTTAACGTTTTCACTCAGAAGGCGAGGGACCACATGAACACTTCAGATAACAGGGCAGGAACCACCGCAGACGAACCGTCCAAGGGCCAGGCCGGGCAGGCCTTCGAGCATTTGAAAGACGACGTCAGCGAAACGCTCGGCGGTGCTCGACAGCAAGCCGATGCGCAATTCGGTCAGTATCGTGACACGGCCGCCGAACAGATCGAAGCGCTGGCGCAAGGGGCGAAAAGCTTCGTCTCGGAGCTGGAGGACAAGGACACGCTGGGCATGTCCGACTACCTCTCCGACATGGCCGAGTCGATGACCGGGCTGGCGCAAAATCTGCGTGGCAAGAGTGCCGAACAACTGTTGCACGACGCCGCCGAGCTGGCGCGCAGCAACCCCGCGCTGTTCATTGCCGGCAGTGTGGCGATCGGTTTCGGCCTGTCGCGGTTTCTCAAGGCTGGGACTTCTGCGGCGGCCGAAGTGACTGCCGATCATCAGCCGGCAGCCGGAAGCTCGACGCCTCCCGCCGGCGGTTTCGGCGCCAAACGACCCTATGAAACCTCCACTGCAACCCGCACTGATCCCAGTCCTGGCCTGGCGACCGGTATCACCCCGACGTCGGCCGATGAGCACGATCACCCGAGTGATTTTGCCGGAACCGCCATCCCCACCTCGCCAACCAAAGGAGACCTGTCATGAACCGAGACGATGCAGATCTGCAAGGCGCCCGACCCACAGCCAACCATGACGATGCTTCGGTGACGGGACTGCTGCGGCAGTTATCGCGCGAAGTGCCCGCGCTGTTTACCAAGGAGCTGGCGCTGGCCAAGGCCGAATTTCAGTCCAGCCTCAACACGCTCAAGGCCGGTATCGGTGCGGTTGCCGGCGGGGCGATTGTGCTGCTGGCGGGACTGATCATTTTGCTGATGTCGGCGGTGTACGGCCTGAGTATGTACATGGCGCCATGGCTGGCGGCGCTGATCGTCGGCGTGGTGGTGATGATCATCGGCTTTGTCATGGTGCAGTCGGGCAAGAAACAGTTCGAACCGTCCCACTTCAAACCTGACCGGACGCTGGACGCCTTGAACAAAGACCAGGAAGCGCTGCGGAGGAAAGCCTCATGAAGACTGAATTGGATATCGAATCGCAAAAAAGCCCTGAGCAGATCGAGCGCGAGATCGATGCGCAACGCGCCAGCATCGGCAACATCGTCGACCAACTGGAAAGCAAGTTCACCCCCGGCCAGATGATCGATCAGGCGTGGGGGATGCTGCAGAACAACGGCTCGCAGTTCGTCACCAACTTGGGCACCAGCGTGCGCAACAACCCGGTGCCGGCGGTATTGACCTCGGTCGGCCTGCTCTGGCTGATGATGGGCCAGAACCGTCCGCCAGTGCCGCAGCCGACCTATCGCAGCGGTCCGGATCAGGACCGGGCCGGGGAGTGGGCCGATGGCTTGGCCGATAGCCTCGGCAGCGCGCGCGAACATGTGCATCAGACCAGCGACTCGTTGAAGCACGGCTATCAATCGCTCAAGGACAAGGCTGCGCACATGGGCGAGAACGTCGGTGCCGCCAAGGAGAATTTGCGCCACACCATGCATGATGCCAGCGACCGATTGAGTCAGAGCGGCCAGGCCATGGGGCAGCAATTCAATCAGTTGCTCAAGGAGCAACCGCTGATGGTCGCGGCGGCCGGTATTGCGATTGGCGCGATGCTCGGTGCCGCGTTGCCTAAGACGGCCACTGAGCAGCGCTATCTCGGCCGGACCAGCGCGGGCATGGTCGACAAGGTGAAAAAACAGGCGCGGGAGGGGTATGAGACTGTCCGCGATACGGTGACGAAGACGACCGAGCAGGCTACGGGGCAGGGTGCTCAGCCTACGCAAGCGACGACGTCTGATGAATCGGCGGATCTGTCCAAGGGATTGGGGACGTCTTGATGATGGTGGGTGAGGGAGGCCTTTGAATGGCCTCCTTTTCTTATTTCCGATTATCGACGTGTGGACGGAAATTCGGCGATCGAACGATTGGGGGGGGTCAGTTTCCCCTCACCCCAGCCCTCTCCCAAAGGGAGAGGGGGCCGACGGAGGTGTCTTGCGGGATGCATCGACCTGAGTGATTGAGTCGATTGTGGGCACCGCATTTGGCCAAGGCGGAAATTGGACTCATTGCGAATTCAGCAACGCTCAGCGTAATCGGCAAAGCCGAAAAGCTCTAACCGATTCTGGATTCACAGCTGCATGTTCAGGCCGCCATATTCCCTCAATATCCCCCAATCAGTCCCCTCTCCCCTTGGGAGAGGGCTAGGGTGAGGGCTGACCCTGAAGAAACCGTCCATCACGACTCAAAAAGGACCCCATCATGCAAACCCTGACCGGCGGCTGCCTCTGCGGCAATGTCCGCCTTGAAGCCTCGGGCCAACCCTACCGCGTCGGTCTCTGTCACTGCCTCGACTGCCGCAAAGTCCACGGCGCGCTGTTCCACGCCTCAGCCATTTTCCCTGCCAGTGCCGTCTCGATAAGCGGCGAAACCCGCGACTACGCCGGGCGACATTTCTGCCCACGCTGCGGATCCTCAGTGTTTAACCGCAGTGACGACGAAATCGAAGTCAACCTCGGCGCCCTCGATAGCCCCGATCAACTGCAACCGACCTACGAAAGCTGGACCGTGCGCCGCGAGTCCTGGCTGCCAGCGTTCCCGCTGGCGCATCATTACCCGGGTGATCGCGAGGGCCCGGGCCGCTCGGAAGATTAGCCAGAGCCCAGCCTTGCGGCGGATCGATCAACCGCGAATAAACGCCAGCAAATCAGCGTTGATCGTCTCCGCTTCGGTCGTCGGCATGCCGTGCGGGAACCCCGGATACGACTTCAGCGTGCCGTTGGGCAGCAACTTCGCCGACAACGGCCCCGAATTGGCATACGGCACAATCTGATCGTCCTCGCCATGCATCACCAGCACCGGCACGCTGACTTTCTGCAAGTCCTCGGTGAAGTCGGTCTGCGAGAACGCGACGATGCCGTCGTAATGCGCTTTGGCCGAGCCCATCATGCCTTGGCGCCACCAGTTGGCGATCACGCCTTCCGAAGCCTCGGCACCGGGGCGGTTGTATCCATAAAACGGCCCGCTCGGCACGTCCCGATAGAACTGCGCGCGATTGGCCGCTACCTGGGCCTGAAAGCCATCGAACACCGACTTCGGCAAGCCGCCGGGATTGCTCGCGGTCTGCACCATTAGCGGCGGTACGGCGGCGATCAATGCCGCTTTGGCGACGTTGTCCTGGCCGTGGCGGGCGATGTAGTGGATCACCTCGCCGCCGCCAGTGGAGTGGCCGACATGCACGACATTCTTCAAGCCCAAATGTTTAACCACCGCCAGGACATCGTCGGCGTAATGGTCCATGTCGTGACCGTCCCAAACCTGAGCAGAGCGCCCATGCCCGCGCCGATCGTGGGCAACCACGCGAAAGCCCTGGCCGAGGAAGAACAGCATCTGCGCATCCCAATCGTCCGAACTGAGCGGCCAGCCATGGTGGAAATGGATCACCGGCGCATCGCGCGGGCCCCAGTCCTTGTAGAAGATTTCAACGCCGTCTGTGATGGTGACAAATCCCATGTTCGCGACTCCTGACCGATGTGGAGGGCAGCCCGCGCGACACGCGCGGACCGATTTGGCTGATACACGTGATGTGCAAGCAAAGTGCGAGCCGTTATCAACTGTAGGAGCAATGTTGATGTGTGCATGACCGGTGGTCGCAACGTCTCGCTAGAAAGTGCAAATCAGGTTTCGCTGAAAGGAACAAACCCAGGCGCGGCGGTGCCTGCGGTATTTATGTCGAACAGTTCAAACTGTGGACCGATGCGGCTGGGCTGGCCCCCGGTGGCGGGAATATGATGTGGCCCTCGTCAATTCAGGGCTACGCTGAAGAGCATTACAGCCTGTGGAGTGTGTGATGCTGGTGCCCGGAAAACCCGAGAATGAAGCGGCGCGCGTTCAAGCGCTGCAGGGTCTCAACCTGCTCGACTCGGCCCCCGAAGAGCGCTTCGATCGCCTCACGCGGCTGGCCAAACGCCTGTTCAACGTGCCGATTGCGCTGGTCACACTGGTGGACAAGGATCGCCAGTGGTTCAAGTCCTGTGTCGGCCTCGACGCCACCGAAACCCCGCGAGACGTGTCGTTCTGCGGTCACGCGATCTTGCAGAACGAACTGCTGCTGGTGCCGGATGCCCGCGAAGACCTGCGCTTTCATGACAATCCGCTGGTGACCGGGGCGCCGAACATTCGCTTCTACGCCGGTTATCCGCTGACCGTTCCCCACGGCAACAAAATGGGCACGCTGTGCCTGATCGATACCAAGCCCCGCGAACTTGACGATGAAGAACGCGCACTGTTGCGCGATCTGGCAGAAATGGCCGAGCAGGAATTGACCGCGGTGCAGATGGCGAGCATGGACGAGCTGACCTTGCTGTCCAACCGACGCGGCTTCAAGCAGTTGGCCCAGCATGCGCTGGACGCCTGTTCGCGCCTGAGCCGTCCGGCCACCTTGCTGTTTTTCGACCTCAACGACTTCAAGCAGATCAACGACCTTTACGGACATGCCGAGGGCGACAACGCCTTGAAGACGTTTGCCGACGTGCTGCGTATTGCCTTTCGCGAAAGCGACGTGGTCGGGCGTCTGGGCGGCGATGAATTCGTCGCGCTGCTGACCGGCTCCAGCCATGTCGAAACCACGGCGATCATGGCGCGCATGAAAGAAATCCTCGAAGAGCGCAACGCCACGCTGCACCGCGGCTACGCCATTCGGTTCAGCGTCGGCCAGATTGAATACGACCCCAAGCGCCACGACAGCGTCGACCGCCTGCTCGCCGACGCGGACGGCGCGATGTACGCGCACAAGCAGGCCTTGAAGCGCTGCTGAGCAAAACCCATCGCCAGCAGGCTGGCTCCCACAGTGGTTATCGGGTGTACACAAAGCCCAGACTCACCCCAAAACCCTTTGGCAGCCAGCCTGCTGATTATTGGGTGTACACAAAGCCCAGACTCACCCCAAAACCCTGTGGGAGCCAGCCTGCTGGCGATAGCGCCGGTCGAGCAACATCCTCATCAACTGACCCACCGCCATCGCCAGCAGGCCTGGCTCCCACACTGATTATGGGGTGTACACAAAGCCCAGACCCACCCCAAAACCCTTTGGCAGCCAGCCTGCTGATTATTGGGTGTACACAAAGCCCGGACTTACCCCAGAACCCTGTGAGAGCCAGCCTGCTGGCGATAGCGCCGGTCGAGCAACATCCTCATCAACTGACCCACCGCCATCGCCAGCAGGCCTGGCTCCCACACTGATTATGGGGTGTACACAAAGCCCAGACCCACCCCAAAACCCTTTGGCAGCCAGCCTGCTGATTATTGGGTGTACACAAAGCCCGGACTTACCCCAGAACCCTGTGAGAGCCAGCCTGCTGGCGATAGCGCCGGTCGAGCAACATCCTCATCAACTGACCCACCGCCATCGCCAGCAGGCTGGCTCCCACACTGATTATTGGGTGTACACAAAGCCCAGACCCACCCCAAAACCCTTTGGCAGCCAGCCTGCTGATTATTGGGTGTACACAAAGCCCAGACTCGCCCCAGAACCCTGTGGGAACCAGCCTGCTGGCGATAGCGCCGGTCCAGCAACATCCTCATCAACTGACCCACCGCCATCGCCAGCAGGCTGGCTCCTACACTGATTATTGGGTGTACACAAAGCCCAGACCCACCCCAAAACCCTGTGGGAGCCAGCCTGCTGGCGATAGTGCCGGTCCAGTCAACATCCCCATCAACTGACCTACCGCATCCTCAACTGTCGGGCTTCAACTTTGCGGTGGACTCAATGCTCGGTAAAAGGCCAGCCACTTCTCCTGATTGGCTTGTAATTCCTCAAGCGCAGGCGGGATCAGTGCTTCTTGCAGCGCTTTGCTTTCGTACGCATCAAACAGGTGCCGCACAGCCGCACAGGCGATGGCGTTGACCTTGTTGGAGGCAAACGTATCGGGAACGTCGCTGCGCGACTGTACCGCCAGCGGCGCGCCCTCGATGTCGAGGCGAGTGAGCAGCGCTTCGCACCTGGCATTGGCGATGGGCAGGGTGCCGTGCCGATATGCCTCGGCGTCGAGGGGCAGCGATTGTGCCGTTGCATCCGCGGCAGACGGTGTCAGCAGCGCAAGATCGATGTCGCGGCGCAAGAAAACAGCGGATCGGTGGGTAAAGATTTCGTACACCCTCGGCGTCGACCCGCGCAGCACGGCAATAATGGCAAACGGCGCGGCCTGTGTGTTTGGCTTCGAGGTCTTGGCGGAGCTTGTCGGCGCTGGCAGTTGCAGGGCAAACAATTCCAGGGTGTTGTCTTCGATGTCCTGCCGTTGCGCCAATGGCAACCGGCAAAAGGCATCCTTGATGAACGCGACATGGGCGTCCTTCATTTGTCGCAGGCGTGCGCTCAGGGCCGCACGAAACAAACTCGACACCTTGCCGAGCCGGGCCAGCGGTGCTTTGATCGACGGCAGTTGCAGTTCGGTATTGTTTGATCGCCAGCCCTGTAAATCGCCGGTCAACTTGCCGGCCACATGCAATTCGCTCAGCGAAAAATGTTTGCCACCCGATCCAGAGTTGAACAGCGCCTGCTCCTCCAAGTGTGGATTATCGATAAACACCTTGCGCAGATCGGCCAGTGCAACGGTCTTTGGGGTGGGAAATTTCGCCAGAAAAGCCCGCTGGGAGAAACTCCGCATCCTTCGACAGTGGTCGCGAAAAATACTCTCGGCACGCTTCAGCGTGGCGACATGGTTGGCAGGATTCTCCTCGTCTCGCTGGACCACGCCTCTGGCAACCGCCCAATCGAGAACGACCGCCGTACAGACGTCGCTGCGCAGGAAACGGTAAAAGTCCGCCGGGGCCGGGCCAGGGGTCAGGCTGATCAATTGGGTATAGGGCATCAGGCGTGCCACGCCGGGCATGCGGTCTTCGATATACAGCACCACCTGCTTGAACCGAACCCAGCGCATGCAACTCATGTACTGGAATGAAGCGGGAATATCGCGAATCAAGAATTCAGGGGCGATGCCGGACAGCAAAAGATGGGTCGCCAGTGACTTGTTTTTTATCAGCGCGAGACCGAAATGGCCGTCGAGGAAACGTCTGACTTCGTCATACCTTTCACCCCAGTAAAAACTGTCATTGACCGCTTGGCCGATGATCTGCTGCGACTGTTCGCCTGCCTTCGGATCAAGGCTGAGCAGCAGCGCTACGAGCAGCAACCGATCACGATTGGTGGCCAGCAGCTCCTTGGGCTGGGCGGGGCGCGCGATTTTCTCCAGTAGCTGGTTGCCCAAAGCCTGGGCACGTTGGGTGATGAGGATGCGGCCGATCAGGTAATCGGCCTTGGCGTGGAGTTTGGCCAAAGGCAGATCGGTATCGACGCCTTCGCTCAGGTAATCAATCAGTGGCGCTGCATCCTTGGGTAGAAATGCCTGAGTGGTGTCGATGACCTGCTGGCGTTGTTCAGCGGTAAAACGCTCAGTCTGTTTACCGGGCTGGCCGAGCAGGTACCAATGATTCATGTAGCCGGGGCGCACGTGCAGGTTGATCTGGTCCCATTTCACAAAGTTGAGCGCCTGCTCGACGGTCTTCGGCACAGGCAGATCATAGAAACGCAGCATTTGCCCGAGCGTGACCTTGCCGCTGGCGCGAAAGGCTCCGCCGGCTTTACGGGTCTTGGCCTTGAGGCGGTCGCGATAGACTTTCAGGTCGGCGCGTTTTTCCACCTCCGCGGTCAACGTTATCCAGCCGTGATCGCTGGCCGTACCGACGTGACCGGTTGCGCTGAGCAACAACGGGCTGTCAGCGGGCAGACCATGTTTTTTGAGAATGGCCTGAAAGGCCGGACGGGCGCCGAATGTGCGCAGTTCCTGCTGACCCAGTGCCATCCATTCGGCCAGCGCCGAATCCGGATGGGGCTCGCTGAATTCCTCAAGGTCGATTTTCGCCATCGGTGACTTGTTCCAGCACAGCGCTTGCAGTCGGCGCAGGATATACCGGCCATCCTCGACATCGGCGAAACCATGTCGATAGCTGAGAATGGGGCTGCCCGTCTGCACGTACTCGCTGACATACGGCAGCGCCGGCCAGCGGTGGTCGCGCAGGCGTTGTACCAACGCTTTGGCCTGTTCGGCATCCTCCGGGATTGGCAGGGCGTAGCGTTCAAGCAACGGGCCAAGCTTGAAACGCGGACCGCCTCGACTGGCCGACACTGACGCGGAAGTCAGTGAAACCGCTGTGTCCTCCATGCCGCGTTGTTCGAAGGGGGCACGGGTCTTCAACGCTGTTTCGAGGGTGTTGGCGATGGCCTGGAAGTCCTCCAGTTGCGCATCGCGCTCCTTGACCACGGCCGAGGTGGTATGACCGTTTTCATCAATCGCAGCGAGGCCGTCGGCCTTTAATTCAGCGACGATTACTTTCGTCTGGGCTTCGTTCTGCGGCTCGGGATAACCATAGAAAGCCAACGCGATCCGACGTGGAAAGCGGTACAGCGGATTGGCCGATTTGCCACCGATATACGGCAGGCCCATTTCGCCCGGGTCAATACGCTGGGCAATCCACAACAACGCCGGTGCGACCTGCCACCAGCCGGAATCATCGTCCAGAGCGAAGGTGCGTACGCTCGCGGTGCCATTCGTCTGGGCTCGCGCCTCCAGAGTGGCGCCCTTGATGCGCAACGTATCCAGATCGATATGAAAGCGACTGGCCCAATCGAGAAATTCCGGACGCTCCAGAGCGGCCCAGTAGAGCTCCATCCATTCGCGCAAGAGACAGGCGCGCGGAATCTCCAGCGTACGTTCAGGTTCCTCGGGCTTGGCGACCGGGACGGCGATCAACTCATCAATCAGATTTTGCAGCAACGTCTGTTGCGGTGACGCGGGTTGCACTGTGTCGTTCATTTGCGCTCTCCATGGCGGCTGACAGGCATCAAGCGCCGATTGTCGAGCGGTGGAGGGCGGGGCGGGTGGTAGTTATGTAATGCGCGAGTGCTTTAAGCTGATTATTTTTGGGTCAATGTTTCCAGGCGCGTTCATGCGCCCTGATCGGACTGATGCATTGGATTGACTCGCACCAAAGGGCTGAGAAAGTCGATGTGATAGCCGGAGGCACCGTCACCAATAGCCAAATGAACGCCACTAATACCTTCGTTCATTTGAGAATTTACGGCGTAGTCAATGTTCGAAGCGATATTTTCATTCACGCCGATTGCGAACTCTGTCAGTTTCAAGCCGCGGCTTCCAGCCGCGAGGTCAAGGAGTTTTAGCTGTTCTTCTTCATTTATTTTGAAAGACGTAACAATGTTGTCCGTTATCGACAGTGTTGCACCTTCTTTGGCGACTCGAGTCAGCAACCATTCAAGCGATGTTTTCAAGCCTGAGGGCAATGTTGGATTAGGCTTTCGAAGTACGGTGAGTATTCCGCATATTTTGACCGTGCCGTTAACGTTGAATGGGCAGGGCTCGTGCGGGTGCATATGTGCGTAAAACTTCAAAGAGCTCCGCTACAGATTGAACGAAATTTTCTTCAAGATCTTCGGAAAGAAGCGCATAAGGTTGTGCATGTGAATGAATTACCACTACAGCATTTGCGCAGTTGCCAGACAATCGAAACTCCCGATGGGAATTAAGCATATTCAGTACGGATCGTTGCGTTTGCAGACATTGCCCAAGATTGCTAGCGAGAAGAAGTTCAAGGCTGTAGAGCGCGGCACGGGCGGTGGGGTCGAAAACCTGAGTAGCGCAGAAGATGCTTCTCTTGGTCGCCGAATTTTTCGATATTTCGAACATCGATTTAGCAGCATCGTTACTGAAAGAAAAAACGATGCTGTTCTTGGGAAGCTCGGTCAGTTCCGAAAGATGCAGGGTGTTGAAACCCTGGTTTGCGCATGCATTTAGAAATTCATCCGAGTCGGCAATAATTGAGAGCTCCTCATTGTCGAAGAGTGCCGAAATCAGCGCTGAGGTCGACATTTCATGTTCCCCTTCAGGTGAGTGCGCGGCAAATGTTTTGCCGCGCTTGAGACTTTCAGTCTTCAGTGTATGCCCAAGCCAGCGGTGCCCAACCGAAGTTCTCGGGGCCGGAGGCGATTCGTTTCAGATTTTCTGTTGTAATTATTTTCATGCCTATCTCCTTTTTTATTTGCTCCCTATGGCTGGGAGTTAAAGATTAATGCATGGCTTTCGCAGGAAAATAAAGATCTTTTTTGGTTTTGTGAGACCGGTTTTTTATAGTTATGTTGGTTGTCTGCGCAAGCGGGTTATTAGTGTAGGGGATGTGTGTAGTCCCGTTCCGATAATCTATTCGACTTGACCTTGCCTGTTGTAATTGGCAGATATTTTGTAGTTAGGTTATCTACATGAATTCGGCTTTGAGTTTTTGTCATATAGTAAGGAGCAAATAGTGCACGTTTCGAAGAAATACCTGACGGACGAATCTGTACATCAGGCTCTGCTGCTGACTGATTTAACGGAAGAGAGCGATCCCGAACATTCTGTACGAATAATGGTTAGGGAAATTCTGCAGGGATTAGCCGCAGCGGGATGGCCTCAAGCTCAAATACAGGTCGGGCCAAGAATCGTGTCCGCTGAGGAGAATTACGGTCTGCTTGGTTACGACCCTACAGAGATCACCCTCGGCAGCGAGCATACTCGATGGGTCGACGAACATTCGCTGCTGCGCACGCAGACGACCAGTCAGATTCCAGCAGCCTTGCAACAGGCCGCAAAACTTCGTCAGCCGGGACAATGCGTCTTGTTGGCTGCACCGGGAATCACCTTCAGACGAGACAGTCGAGATCGCTGGCATTGCGCTGAGCCCCATCAGATGGATATCTGGGTGCTGGGTGATCCGGACTTGGCTTCTCATGAGCATTTGCTGCGTCTGGTCAGCGATATTTTGCGCTTGGCGGTTCCTGATAAGCCTTGGGTCTATAGCGACAGCCCGCATCACTACACTGAAGGCGGTATCGAAGTAAATGTGATCAATGATGGCGCCCCTATCGAGGTGCTGGAGTGCGGCCGTATCGCAAACTCTCTTTTACGACGTCTGCAGGTAAACCCCTTGCAGCATGGGGGGCTAGCCCTTGGTATGGGCTTGGATCGGTTGATCATGTTGCGTAAAGGTATCCCTGACATTCGATTGTTGCGCGATCAGAATCCTCGCGTGCAGGCGCAAATGCACGATCTCGGGCCTTGGACTGCGGTCTCACGCTTGCCTTCGATTACGCGTGATATTTCGCTGGCCGTGATGCCGGGCTTGAGTGAGGAAATACTCACCGAACGGATGTTGCAGGCAGCGGGGGATTGCGCGGGATGGATCGAGGAGATGCGGATCAAGGGGCGGTGGTCGTATCCAGAACTGCCTGTCAAAGCCATTGAACGACTCGGCTTGTTGCCGGGGCAGGAGAACGTGCTTTTGCAGGTGGTGCTGCGCGACAGTTCGCGTTCAATTACCACGGCTGAGGCAAATGCCGTGTACGCAGACATACAGGCGGCGATGCATGAAGGCGCGCCGGGCGCGGGATATAGAATGGAATCGGCAAAATTCTGAACACCCGAGCACAAAAAAACCCGTCATTCGACGGGTTTTTTCTGGCCAGCGAAGATTACTCTTCGATGTTGCCCATGGCGGTGGTGTTGAAGCCGCCGTCCACGTACATGATTTCACCGCTGATGCCCGACGCCAGGTCGGAGCACAGGAAAGCGCCGGCGTTGCCGACTTCGTCGATGGTGACGTTGCGACGCAGTGGGGTTTGCGCTTCGTTGGCGGCGAGCATTTTGCGGAAGTTCTTGATGCCCGAGGCTGCCAGGGTGCGGATCGGGCCGGCCGATACGCAGTTGACGCGGGTGCCGTCCGGGCCCAGGGAACCGGCCAGGTAACGAACGCCAGCTTCCAGCGAAGCCTTGGCCATGCCCATGACGTTGTAGTTCGGCATGGTGCGCTCGGCGCCCAGGTACGACAGGGTCAGCAGGCTGCCGTTGCGGCCTTTCATCATTTCGCGACCGGCCTTGGCCAGGGCCACGAAGCTGTAGGCGCTGATGTCGTGAGCGATGCGGAAACCTTCACGGGTGGTGGCTTCGGTGAAGTCGCCGTCCAGTTGGTCGCCCGGGGCGAAGCCGACGGAGTGAACGATGCAGTCCAGACCGTCCCACTTCTTGCTCAGTTCTTCAAAGACCTTGGCGATTTCTTCATCGCTGGCCACGTCGCACGGGAAGCACAGCTCAGGGCTCGAGCCCCAGCCTTGTGCGAACTCTTCGACGCGACCCTTGAGTTTGTCGTTCTGATAAGTGAAGGCAAGCTCAGCGCCCTCGCGATGCATGGCGGCAGCGATGCCGGATGCGATGGACAGCTTGCTGGCGACACCGACGATCAGTACGCGCTTACCGGCGAGAAAACCCATGTGTTGCTCCTCTTTCAGGTTATTGCGCAGTGGCTGGTGCCAGAAAAGCGGCTTCCAGCAACTGCTGTGTATACGGATGTTGGGGGGCGGCAAAGATACTTTGCGCGTCTCCCTGTTCGACCACTTGGCCATGCTTGACCACCATCAGCTGGTGGCTCAGCGCTTTGACGACAGCCAGGTCATGGCTGATAAACAAATACGTCAGGTTGTACTTGGCTTGCAGTGAACGCAACAGCTCCACCACTTGCCGCTGCACCGTCCGGTCGAGCGCCGAAGTCGGCTCGTCCAGCAGGATCAGCGCCGGTTTGAGCACCAAAGCCCGGGCAATGGCGATTCGCTGCCGCTGCCCACCGGAAAATTCATGGGGGTAGCGGTGCCGGGTTTCCGGATCCAGACCTACCTCCTTCAATGCCGCGATGATCGCCGCTTCCTGTTCGGCGGCGGTGCCCATCTTGTGTATCCGCAGGCCTTCGCCAACGATGTCATTGACGCACATGCGCGGGCTCAGGCTGCCGAACGGGTCCTGAAACACCACCTGCATCTCCCGCCGCAACGGGCGAACCTCGTTCTGCGTCAGGCAGTCTAGCTGCTTGCCTTCAAAACGGATGCCGCCCTGGCTGCCGATCAGGCGCAAAATCGCCAGACCCAGCGTGGATTTGCCGGAACCACTCTCACCCACGATCCCCAGCGTCTGACCCTGAGGCAGGCTGAAATTGATGCCGTCCACTGCCTTGACGTGATCCACCGTGCGCTTGAGCAGGCCTTTTTTGATCGGGAACCAGACTTTCAGGTCCTCGACTTCGAGCAGCGGCGCGCCGATTTTATTGCTCGCCGGACCGCCGCTGGGCTCCGCGCCGAGCAATTCCCGAGTGTACGGATGCTGTGGCGAACGGAACAGCTCTGCGCACGATGCCTGTTCGACGATGCAACCGCGCTGCATGACACATACGCGGTGCGCAATTCTTCGCACCAGGTTCAAATCGTGACTGATCAGTAACAGCGACATGCCCAATCGAGCCTGAAGTTCCTTGAGCAAATCGAGGATTTTCAGCTGAACGGTCACGTCCAGCGCGGTGGTCGGTTCGTCGGCAATCAGCAGTTCCGGCTCGTTGGCCAAAGCCATGGCGATCATCACGCGCTGGCGCTGACCGCCGGAGAGTTCGTGGGGCAGGGCCTTGAGGCGCTTGTGCGGCTCGGGAATGCCGACCATCTCCAGCAGCTCCAGCGTACGCCTGGTCGCGACTTTACCGGACAGACCCTTATGGATGCCCAGCACTTCGTTGATCTGCTTCTCGATCGAGTGCAGCGGATTGAGCGAGGTCATCGGCTCCTGAAAGATCATCGCGATGCGGTTGCCGCGAATGTGGCGAATGGTCTTTTCGCTCAGGCCCAGCAGGTTCTGCCCGGCGTAATTGATGCTGCCGGCCGGATGGCGCGCCATGGGGTAGGGCAGCAGCCGCAGGATCGAGTGCGCAGTCACCGATTTGCCCGAGCCGGATTCGCCGACCAGCGCCAGGGTTTCGCCGCGCTTGATGTCGAAACTTACGCCCTCGACCACGCGGTGGATGCGCTCGCCGAAACCGAACTCGACGGCGAGGTCGCGCACTTCGATCAGATTGTCCTGATTCATTTCACTTCCTCGGGTCGAAGGCATCGCGAGCGGACTCGCCGATAAACACCAACAGGCTCAACATCAACGCCAGCACGGCAAAAGCACTCATGCCCAGCCATGGCGCCTGCAGGTTGGATTTGCCCTGCGCGACCAGTTCACCCAGCGACGGACTGCCGGCCGGCAAGCCGAAGCCGAGAAAGTCCAGCGCGGTGAGGGTGCCGATGGCGCCGGTGAGGATGAACGGCATGAAGGTCATGGTCGAGACCATCGCGTTGGGCAGGATATGGCGGAACATGATCGCGCCGTTCTGCATGCCCAGCGCTCTGGCGGCCCGTACGTATTCCAGGTTGCGCCCGCGCAGAAACTCGGCGCGCACCACATCGACCAGGCTCATCCACGAAAACAGCAGCATGATACCCAGCAGCCACCAGAAATTCGGCTGGACGAAACTGGCGAGGATGATCAGCAGATACAGGACTGGCAACCCCGACCAGATCTCCAGAAAACGCTGCCCGGCCAGATCGACCCAACCGCCATAAAAGCCCTGAAGGGCACCGGCAATCACGCCGATGATCGAACTCAGCACGGTCAACGTCAGCGCAAACAACACGGAAATGCGGAAGCCGTAAATCACCCGCGCCAGCACATCGCGGCCCTGATCGTCGGTGCCCAGCAGGTTGTCCGCCGAGGGCGGTGCCGGGGCCGGGACTTTCAGGTCGTAGTTGATGCTCTGGTAGCTGTACGGAATCGGCGCCCACAACACCCAGGCATCCTTGGCCTTGAGCAGTTCGCGGATGTACGGGCTCTTGTAGTTGGCTTCCAGCGGGAACTCACCGCCGAAGGTGGTTTCCGGGTAACGCTTGATCGCCGGGAAATACCAGTTGTTGTCGTAATGCACCACCAGCGGCTTGTCGTTGGCGATCAGCTCGGCACCCAGGCTGAGCCCGAACAGAATCAGAAACAGCCACAGTGACCACCAGCCACGCTTGTTGGCCTTGAACAGTTCGAAGCGGCGGCGGTTGAGAGGGGACAGGTTCATCTCAATGCTCCCGGCTTTCGAAGTCGATGCGCGGATCGACAAAGGTGTAAGTGAGGTCGCCGATCAGTTTCACCACCAGCCCGAGCAGGGTGAAGATGAACAGCGTGCCGAACACCACCGGGTAATCACGGTTGATCGCCGCTTCGAAACTCATCAGGCCGAGGCCATCAAGGGAGAAGATCACTTCCACCAGCAACGAGCCGGTAAAGAAAATCCCGATGAAGGCCGACGGGAAACCGGCAATCACCAGCAGCATCGCGTTGCGGAACACGTGCCCGTAGAGCACGCGATTGCGCGTCAGGCCTTTGGCTTTGGCGGTGACCACGTACTGCTTGTTGATCTCGTCGAGAAAGCTGTTTTTGGTCAGCAGGGTCATGGTCGCGAAGTTGCCGATCACCAGCGCGGTCACCGGCAATGCCAGGTGCCAGAAGTAATCGAGGATCTTGCCGCCCAGGCTCAGTTCATCAAAGTTGTTCGAGGTCAGCCCGCGCAGCGGGAACCAGTCCAGATAGCTGCCGCCGGCAAACACCACGATCAGCAGGATCGCAAACAGAAACGCCGGGATCGCATAGCCGACGATGATCGCCGAACTGGTCCAGACGTCGAAATGACTGCCATGCCGCGTGGCCTTGGCGATCCCCAGCGGAATCGACACCAGGTACATGATCAGCGTGCTCCACAGCCCCAGCGAGATCGACACGGGCATCTTTTCCTTGATCAGGTCGATGACCTTGGCGTCGCGGAAGAAACTGTCGCCGAAATCCAGCTGAGCATAGTTCTTGATCATGATCCACAGGCGTTCCGGGGCCGACTTGTCGAACCCGTACATGTGCTCGATTTCCTTGATCAGCGCCGGGTCCAGACCTTGCGCGCCGCGATACGAAGAACCGGCCACCGCCACTTCGGCACCGCCGCCGGCAATCCGGCTGGTGGCGCCTTCGAAGCCTTCGAGCTTGGCGATCATCTGTTCCACCGGGCCGCCGGGCGCGGCCTGAATGATCACGAAGTTGATCAGCAGAATGCCGAACAGGGTCGGAATGATCAGCAACAGTCGCCGAAAGATATACGCCAGCATCTGATTACTCCGTGCCCGCAGGGTCGGCTTGCAGTTGGGTTTCGACTTCTACCGCAGGTTTGGCGTCAGGCTTGACCCACCAGGTATTGATGCCGATGTCGTACTTGGGCGAGGTTTTGGGGTGCCCGATGTGGTTCCAGTACGCCACGCGCCAGCTCTTGATGTGCCAGTTCGGCACCACGTAATAGCCCCATTGCAGTACGCGATCAAGGGCTCGCGCATGGGCCACCAGGCTATTGCGTGAACCGGCGTTGATCAGGCTTTCCACCAGTTGGTCGACGATCGGATCCTTCAGGCCCATGCTGTTGCGGCTGCTGGATTTGTCGGCGGCGGCGCTCATCCAGTATTCGCGCTGCTCGTTACCCGGCGAGTTGGATTGCGGGAAGCTGCCGACCATCATGTCGAAATCCCGCGAACGCACGCGGTTGATGTACTGCGAAACGTCGACGCGGCGGATCACCAGATCGATGCCCAGATCGCTGAGGTTGCGCTTGAACGGCAGCAGCACGCGTTCGAATTCGGTCTGCGCGAGCAGGAACTCGATTACCACCGGTTTGCCCGTGGCGTCGACCATTTTGTCATCGACGATTTTCCAGCCGGCCTCTTGCAGCAGTTGATAAGCCTCGCGCTGTTGGCTGCGGATCATGCCACTGGCGTCGGTCTTGGGGTTTTCGTAGGCTTCGCTGAACACCTGCGCCGGCAGCTTGCTGCGGAACGGCTCAAGGATCGCCCGTTGCTCGGCGTCGGGCAGGCCGGTGGCGGCCATTTCCGAGTTCTCGAAATAGCTGCGGGTGCGCACGTAGGCGCCGTTGAACAATTGTTTGTTGGTCCATTCGAAATCGAACAGCAGACCAAGCGCCTGACGCACCCGCACATCCTGAAACGCCGGGCGGCGCAGGTTGAAGACGAAACCCTGCATGCCGGTCGGGTTGCTGTTGGCGATCAGTTCCTTGATCAGACGCCCCTCGGTCACCGCCGGAACGTTGTAGGCGTTGGCCCAGTTCTTCGCGGTCATCTCCAGCCAGTAGTCGAACTGCCCGGCCTTCAGCGCTTCAAGGGCGACAGTGTTGTCGCGGTAGTAATCGGTGGTCATCGTGTCGAAGTTGTAGAAGCCCCGGTTGACCGGCAGGTCCTTGCCCCAGTAATCCTTGACCCGCTCGTAACGCACCGAGCGACCGGCCTTGACCTCGGTGACCTTGTACGGGCCGCTGCCCAGCGGAATCTCCAGATTGCCCTTGTTGAAGTCACGATCGGCCCACCAGTGTTTTGGCAGCACCGGCAACTGGCCGAGGATCAGCGGCAGTTCACGGTTGTTGCTGTGCTTGAACTTGAACAGCACTTTCAGCGGGTCTTCGGCGACGACTTCGGCGACGTCGCTGTAATAGCCGCGAAACATCGGCGAGCCTTCCTTGGTCAGGGTGTTGAAGCTGAACACCACATCTTCGGCACGCACCGGGTGACCGTCATGAAAACGCGCTTCCGGGCGCAGGTAGAAGCGCACCCAGCTGTTGTCGTCGGCTTTTTCGATCTTGCCAGCGACCAGGCCGTACTCGGTAAACGGCTCGTCGAGGCTGTGTTTGGTCAGGGTGTCGTAAATTTGCCCGATGTCATCGGCCGGCACGCCTTTGCTGATGAACGGGTTGAGGCTGTCGAAGCCGCCGAAGCCGGCCTGGCGGAACACGCCGCCCTTGGGTGCATCCGGGTTTACGTAGTCGAAATGCTTGAAATCGGCCGGGTATTTCGGCGGCTCGTTGTACAGGGTCACGGCGTGTTGCGGGGCAGCAAAGGCCAGCCCGGCGAACAGCAAGCCGCTGGCCTGCACGAGCAGGGCGCGAACAGGGTTCATCGATCTTTCTCCGAAGACTTCAGCCACCATGCACTCAGGCCCAGGGTGTAGGGCGGCGTGGTGACAAAGGCCAACCGGTTGCGGTAGGCCAGACGGTGATAATTGAGGTACCAGTTGGGAATGCTGTAGTGCTGCCACAGCAGCACGCGGTCGAGCGCTTTGCCGGCGGCGACCTGCTCGTCGCGGGTGCGGGCGGCGAGCAATTGTTCGAGCAGGTGGTCGACCACCGGGTTGGCGATACCCGCGTAATTCTTGCTGCCCTTGACGTTCACTTGGCTGGAGTGGAAGTACTGCCACTGCTCAAGGCCGGGGCTCAGAGTCTGACCCAGCGTCATCGAGATCATGTCGAAATCGAATTGATCGAGGCGCTGTTTGTACTGCGCGCGATCGACGGTGCGCAGGTGTGCGTCGATGCCGATGCTGTTGAGATTGACGATGTAGGGCTGGTAAAGACGCTCCAGGTTCGGATTGACCAGCAGCAGTTCGAATCGCAACGGCTGGCCGGCGGCGTTTTGCAGACGCTGGCCGTGAAGTTTCCAGCCGGCCTCGGCGAGCAATGCCAGGGCTTTGCGCATGGTTTCGCGCGGAATGCCGCGACCATCGGTGGTGGGCAGGGTGAACGGCTCGGTAAACAGCCTCGCCGGCAACTGATCCTTGTACGGCTTGAGCATCAGCCATTCATGCCCGACCGGCAGGCCGCTGGCGGTGAATTCGCTGTTGGGGTAATAACTGTTGGTGCGCTGGTAGGCGTCGCTGAACAGCGTGCGATTGGTCCACTCGAAGTCGAACATCAGGCCCAGCGCTTCACGGGTCTTCACATCGGCAAACGTCGCGCGCCGGGTGTTCATGAACAGGCCCTGACTCTGGGTCGGGATCTGATGCGGGATCTGCGCCTTGATCACATCGCCACGGCGAATCGCCGGGAAGTTGTAGCCGTTGGCCCAGTTCTTCGCCTGATGCTCGATGTAGATGTCGAATTCACCCGCTTTGAACGCTTCGAACGCCACATCGCTGTCGCGGTAGAACTCGACTTCCATGCGATCGAAGTTGTACTTGCCGCGATTGACCGCCAGGTCCTTGCCCCAGTAGTCCTTGACCCGCTCGAAAATCAGCTGCCGCCCCGGCGTCACCGAAGTGATGCGGTACGGGCCGCTACCCAGCGGCGGTTCGAACGTGGTGGCTCTGAAGTCGCGGTCCTTCCAATAATGCTGCGGCAGCACCGGCAACTCGCCGAGGCGCAGGATCAACAGCGGATTGCCCGAACGCTTGAGCACGAAGCGGATGCGCTGCTTGTTCAGAATGTCGACGCGCAGCACCTCTTGCAGGGCCGTGCGATAGAGCGGATGGCCTTCCTTCAATAACAGGCGATAGGAGAACGCCACGTCATACGCGGTGATCGGCGCGCCATCGTTAAACCGCGCTTCAGGCCGCAGATTGAACACCACCCAGCTGCGATCTTCGCTGTATTCCACCGATTGTGCGATCAAACCATAACTCGACGCCGGCTCGTCACCGGACGGTGAATACTGCCCGGTGCCGACCATCAACGGCTCGTTCAGCTCGTTGATGCCGTACTGGAGGAAATTCGCGGTAGTGACCGGGCTGGTGCCCTTGAAGGTGTACGGATTGACCGTATCGAACGTGCCGAACGCCATCACCCGCAACGTACCGCCCTTGGGCGCTTGCGGGTTGACCCAATCGAAATGGGTAAATCTGGCCGGGTACTTGAGCGTGCCGAACTGCGCATAACCGTGACTTTCGGTAATCGTCGCGCTTGCGGTTGAGCTCAAGGCCAGGCTGATCAGGAGCAGGGGGAGGGCACGCTTCAAGTCAGATCCGATCCAGCGGCTTGGGCTTTGTGGGCGGTACAGTAACAGCTTGTCTGGACAGGAAAAAGATCATGGGTTAATGCGCGGTTAATCGTTGGAGCGAAGAGCGCTCACTTAGGCGTTTGGAGTGGCTGGGCCCCGGGAAAATCAAAAGCCCCTCACCCTAACCCTCTCCCGGAGGGAGAGGGGACTGATCGGGGTGTTTGGAAGAGTTGCGCTGACTTGCGATATCGAGTCGAACGCAGGTTCTGAAAAATCAAAATCAAAAGCCCCTCACCCTAACCCTCTCCCGGAGGGAGAGGGGACTGATCGGGGTGTTTGGAAGAGTTGCGCTGACTTGCGATATCGAGTCGAACGCAGGTTCTGAAAAATCAAAATCAAATGCCCCTCACCCTAACCCTCTCCCGGAGGGAGAGGGGACTGATCGGAGTGTTTGGAAGAGTGGCGCTGACTTGCGATATCGAGTCGAACGCAGGTTCTGAAAAATCAAAATCAAAAGCCCCTCACCCTAACCCTCTCCCGGAGGGAGAGGGGACTGATCGGGGTGTTTGGAAGAGTGGCGCTGACTTGCGATATCGAGTCGAACGCAGGTTCTGAAAAATCAAAATCAAAAGTCCCTCACCCTAACCCTCTCCCAGAGGGAGAGGGGACTGATCGAGTTGTTTGGGAGAGCTGCGCTGACTTGCGATATCGAGTCGAACGCAGGTTCTGAAAAATCAAAATCAAAAGCCCCTCACCCTAACCCTCTCCCGGAGAGAGAGGGGACTGATCGAGTTGTTTGGGAGAGCTGCGCTGACTTGCGATATCGAGTCGAACGCAGGTTCTGAAAAATCAAAATCAAAAGCCCCTCACCCTAACCCTCTCCCGGAGAGAGAGGGGACTGATCGAGTTGTTTGGGAGAGCTGCGCTGAGTTGCGATATCGAGTCGAACTCCAGTTTTGAAAAGCATGGAGATGTGCTCCCTTTCCCCTCGCCCCCCCTGGGGGAGAGGGCTGGGGTGAGGGGGATGGATCTCACAGGCGCCACAAAAAATCCGATCCAAAAAAAAGCCCCCGAAAACTCAGGGGCTCTTGCAATCAATGCGGCTGATAAACCGTGAGCATCTGCCCAGGCTTCAAGGCCTTGCCGGCCCCTGGATTCCAGCGCTTGAGATGCTGCATCTGCACGTTGAAGCGCTTGGCCACCACATACAAGGTGTCGCCACGCTTGACCTTGTACTGGGTCTGTTGCTGGCTGTCGTCCTTGCCTTTGGTCTTGCTGTTGGCCGCCACCACCGTGTTGACCCGGCCAGACTTGCGAGCCGGTGCGCGTTTGCTGGTGTCCTGCATCACCAGAGTCTGACCAATCTTGAGATTCTTGCCGGTCAGCTTGTTCCAGCGCTGCAGATCCTTCACCTCGACCTTGTTGGCCTTGGCAATGGAACCGAGATTGTCCCCACGCTTGACCCGGTAAGCGCGCTTGAGCTGCGCAACTTCGGACGGGTCGGCGCCTTCGAACACCGGTTTCAGCGAGCGCGGGCTGATCAGCTCGTCGGGGCGCATGGTCTGCAGACTGGCCGTGAGCAATTGCGCCTTCGACGTCGGCACCAGCAGATGCTGTGGACCGTCGATCGTGGTGCGCTGCTTGAAGGCCGGATTGAGCTGGAACAGCTCGTCTTCGTCGATGTTGGCCACCGCGGCGACCTTGGACAGGTCCATGCGCTGGTTGATTTCGACAACCTGGAAATACGGTTCGTTGGCGATCGGATTGAGGTTGACGCCGTAGGCTTCCGGCGCCAGTACCACTTGCGACAGCGCCAGCAGTTTTGGCACGTACGCCTGGGTTTCCGCCGGCAGCGGCAGGTTCCAGTAGTCGGTCGGCAGGCCGAGCTTTTCGTTGCGCTCGATGGCGCGGCTGACCGTACCTTCACCGGCGTTGTAGGCGGCGAGTGCCAGCAGCCAGTCGCCGTTGAACATGTCGTGCAGACGGGTCAGGTAATCCATCGCTGCGGTGGTCGAGGCGGTGATATCGCGGCGGCCATCATAGAAGCGGGTCTGACGCAGGTTGAAGTAACGCCCGGTCGACGGAATGAACTGCCACAGGCCCACCGCATCGGCGCGGGAGTAGGCCATCGGGTTGTACGCGCTCTCGATTACTGGCAGCAGGGCCAGTTCCAGCGGCATGTTGCGCTCTTCGAGGCGTTCGACAATGTAGTGAATATAGAGACTGCCGCGTTCACCGGCGTTCTCGAGGAAAGAGGGATTGCTGGCGAACCACAGGCGCTGTTGCTCGATGCGCGGGTTGACGCCCAGGCCTTCCTGCAACTGGAAGCCTGCGCGCATGCGTTCCCAGATGTCCTGGGGCACCTGCGGGCTGGGCTTTTCGGTCAGCCAGATCGGCTTCTGCTTGGCTCGCGCAGCAATGTTCGGCGTATGGGTCGCTTCAGTCTGCGGAGCATGGCTGGAACAGCCCGCCAGCGTGGCGGACACAGCCACCGCGATGGCTTGCGCCAGGCGGGTCAATGCGTCTGAATTGACGGACTTACGTATGGATGACGACATTGGCTGGAAGTAAGTTCCGGGCAAAAATGTCGGGCGATTCTAGAAAGCGCACCCCCCGCGGTCAACCATTCAGAATATTTGTGCCAACAAGCGGGTGACTTAGAACGTATCTTTCCAGGCACGCAAAGCCGCAAATACCTCACTCGGCGCCCGGTTTTGAGCGCCTGCCCGTTCGTCCACTTTTTGTGTAACCAATGTTTCAGAAGTGCGCAGAAACGGGTTGGTGAGCTTTTCCAGCGCCAGGGTCGAGGGCAGGGTCATGACGCCGTTTTGCCGTTGCTGAATGACTTTTTCCAGACGGGCGGCAATGTCCGCGTTGCCCGGTTCAACGGCGGCGGCAAACTTGAGATTGCTCAAGGTGTATTCATGGGTGCAGTAAACCAGCGTATCTTCAGGCAAGGCAGCGAGACGGCTGAGCGACTGGTGCATTTGCTCCGGCGTGCCTTCGAACAGGCGCCCGCATCCGGCCGCGAACAAGGTGTCGCCGCAGAACAGCAGGCCGTGATGGTAATAGGCAATGTGTCCCAAGGTGTGACCGGGCACTGCGTAGACGGCGAAATCCCAGCCGAGCACGTTGACGCTGTCGCTGTCCTTGAGTGCCACGTCGCGTCCCGGAATGGTTTCGCTGGCCGGACCGTAGACTTTCGCGCCGGTCGCGGCTTTGAGGCGCTCGACGCCGCCGACGTGGTCGTGGTGATGGTGGGTGATCAGAATGTCGCTCAGCACCCAGCCCGGACGGCCGTCAAGCCACGCCTGCACGGGGGCGGCATCGCCCGGATCGACGACCGCGCAACGCTGGGTGCGGTGATCCTGTAACAACCAGATGTAGTTGTCGGTGAACGCGGGCAGGGCACTGATCTGTATCATCGTCGGAATCGCCAAGCGGAAAACATTGGCGCATCTTAGTAGTTCCTGGCGCTTTGGAGAATGCGATGAGTGATAAAGCGTTCGCACAGGCTGATCCCGACTGGCTGGCCCTGATCGGCGCAGCCCGTGAATGGCTGTCCGGCCCGCTTGGGCAATTGTTGCTCGATGAAGAGCGGCGCATGCTCGAAGACGAACTGGGGCGGTTCTTCGGCGGTTATCTGGTGCATTACGGGCCATCGGCCGAAACCCCGCCAGCGGCGCCGCAAGTGCAGCGCAACGTGCGCCTTGGTGCGCCGCTGCCTGGCGTCGAAATCGTCTGCGAAGAGCAGGCCTGGCCGCTGAGCGAGCATGCCGCCGACGTCGTGGTGATGCAGCACGGTCTGGATTTCTGCCTGTCGCCCCACGGTTTGCTGCGCGAGGCGGCGAGCGCCGTGCGGCCCGGCGGACACTTGCTGATCATCGGCATTAACCCGTGGAGCACCTGGGGACTGCGTCATGTGTTCGCCCACGATGCCCTGCGCCAGGCGCGCTGCATCTCGCCGTCACGGCTCGGCGACTGGCTCAACCTGCTCGGCTTTGCGCTGGAGAAACGCCGCTTCGGGTGCTATCGTCCGCCGCTCGCGTCGCCCAAGTGGCAGGCCCGACTGGCCGGCTGGGAACGCAAGGCCGGCGACTGGCAACTGTCTGGCGGCGGCTTCTACCTACTGGTCGCGCGCAAGATCGTGGTTGGCCTCAGGCCATTGCGTCAGGAGCGCCGCGAGCCGATGGGCAAGCTGATTCCGCTGCCGATGGCCAAGGTCAATCGTCGCCGCATCGAACCGTAAACCTTCTTATATTCGTGGCCGGGTTTCCCCGGCCACGGTCATTGTCGATCCGTGATTGGCAAGACAGGCATTTTCTGGAAAGACTGGCATGAGCGAAAGCGTTGAAAGCGTCGACACCGTAGAACTGTTCACCGACGGCGCCTGCAAGGGCAACCCTGGCCCGGGCGGCTGGGGCGCATTGCTGGTGTGCAAAGGCGTAGAAAAGGAGCTCTGGGGCGGCGAAGCCAACACCACCAATAACCGCATGGAGCTGCTCGGTGCCATCCGTGGCCTCGAAGCGCTCAAGCGCCCGTGTGAAGTGCTGCTGGTGACCGACTCGCAATACGTGATGAAGGGCATCAACGAGTGGATGGCCAACTGGAAAAAGCGCGGCTGGAAAACCGCAGCCAAGGAGCCGGTGAAGAACGCCGACCTGTGGAAAGAACTGGACGAGCAGGTCAACCGCCACAAGGTCAAATGGAAATGGGTGCGCGGGCACATCGGCCATCACGGTAACGAGCGCGCCGACCAACTGGCCAACCGTGGGGTGGATGAGGTGCGCGGGTACAAGCAGAGCTGATGCTTTCCTGATGGACCGAGGTGGGTTCAATCGCCAGCAGGCTGGCTCCCACAGGATTTGTGAAAACCCGTTTCCAGTGTGGGAGCCAGCCTGCTGGCGATGCGGTTAACACGGTCTGCCTGAAACACCCCGCCGAGCGTGGTAACATCCGCGCCTTTGCACGATTGACCCGTTGAGAGCTGAGCACTGATGGCCACCAGATCCGTTGTACTCGATACCGAAACCACCGGCATGCCGGTGACCGATGGTCACCGGATCATCGAAATCGGCTGTGTCGAACTGATCGGTCGGCGCCTGACGGGCCGGCATTTTCACGTGTACCTACAACCGGATCGTGAAAGTGACGAAGGCGCCATCGGCGTTCACGGCATCACCAACGAATTTCTGGTCGGCAAGCCACGCTTTGCCGAAGTCGCCGACGAGTTCTTCGAGTTCATCAAAGGCGCGCAGCTGATCATCCATAACGCGGCGTTCGACGTTGGCTTCATCAACAACGAATTCGCCCTGATGGGGCAGCACGATCGCGCCGACATCACCCAGCACTGCTCGATCCTCGACACCCTGATGATGGCCCGGGAACGTCACCCGGGGCAGCGCAACAGCCTCGATGCGTTGTGCAAACGTTACGGTGTCGACAACTCCGGCCGTGAACTGCACGGCGCGTTGCTCGACTCGGAAATTCTCGCCGACGTTTACCTGACTATGACCGGTGGCCAGACCAGCCTGTCGCTGGCCGGCAACGCCTCTGACGGCAATGGCACGGGTGAGGGCGCCGACAACTCCGCCACGGAAATCCGTCGTCTGCCAGCAGATCGCCAGCCGGCGCGCATCATTCGCGCCACCGAAGAAGAGCTGGCGGCGCATCTGGTGCGGCTGGAGATCATCGCCAAGTCAGCCGGCGCCCCGGCGCTGTGGACGCAGATCGCTGAAGCCGACGCGCAGACGTAGAGCGCTGTCAGTACTGACAAGTGGCCACCGTCGCCACATCCGCTGCAACCCTCTACCCTGAGTACATTGGCAGATGAAAATCAAGGAATGAGGACTTTTCCCAGTATGCGTCCGGTCATGAATCCGAAATACCCAGGGCTGTCGGTGCGTGTCGCCGACGACGGCTTTGCGCCGTATATCTGGGGCAGCGATTTCAGTTTCGAAGTTGCGGCGTATGGCGCTGCGGTGATCGGCAAGCCTGTCGAGCAATGGCAGGTGACGCCGATCGTGCCGTATCGCAAGTGCTACGGCATCGATCCCGAGGAGTTCAGCGCCTTTCACAATGCGCCTGACTGCGCGATCTTCATGGCTCATCTCGATGACGAGCCGGTCGGCCATCTGGTGATCAGCACCAACTGGAACGGCTTTGCCCACATCGATGAGCTGGCGGTGCATGCGCCGGCCCGGCGTCATGGCGTGGCCAAGGCCTTGCTCGATGTGGCGCAGTTCTGGAGCCGCAAGAAAAAGCTTCCGGGAATCATGCTGGAAACCCAGAACAACAACCTCGGCGCCTGTCGGCTGTATGAGCGTTGCGGATACGTGATTGGCGGTATCGATCAGCTGCGCTATCGCGGCATCGACCCGAACACCGCTGAAGTGGCGCTGTTCTGGTATCGATTGTTCGATAATCCGCTGGAAAACCCGCTTAGCTCGACAACATCGCCTCGGCTTGTTCCGTGATGATCGCCAGCAAGGTTTGAATCGCTGAGGACGGCGCGGCGTGCTTGAACGTCAGCGCATACACGCTGATCGGCACGGCCGGTGACAGCGGGCAAACGTCCAGCCCACCTGAGCGGGCGCCGAGTGCGGTGAACGGGTCGACGATGGCCAGACCTTCGCCAGCCTCGACCATGCAACGCATCATCTGCTGAGTTTGCACGCGGGTCTGGATGCTCGGCGCCGGGCGCAGGGCTTGCAGCTTGTTTTCCAGTGCCGGGCTGAGCGGATCCTGACGTTCGAGGCCGATCATCGCCTGACCGGCCAGATCCTGCAGAGAGATGTATTTCTGCTTCGGTTGCAGCCAGCCGTGCGGGGCAAGCAACTGCAATTTGCCCTGCGCCAGTGGCTGGCAGTCGATATCGGCATGTTGAGGATCGTGCAGGCTCAGGCCGAGATCGCTTTCACGCAGCAACAGGCTGCGGACGATATCGCGAGTGGAGGCACTGAGCAGGCTGCAAGGTGCGTCCGGCAGGCGTCGACGCAGGGCGGCGAGGCTTGGTGGCAATAACTGTTGCGCCAGCGGCGGTGTGCCGATGATGCGCAAGGGCGGGGCGAGGTATTGCTTGAGGCTGCCGGCCAGGCGTTGCACCGGTTCCAGCGCGGCATAGACGTGGGCGATTTCGACCTGCAACGCCCGTGCTTCGGCGGTCGGTTGCAGACGCCCGCGCACACTGGCGAACAGCATGAACCCCAGCTGACTTTCGGCTTCGCGCAAACGCTCTTCGACCTCGGTCACCGGCAACTGCAACCATTCGGCGGCGGTGCCCAGGTGACCGGTCTGCAAGAGCGCCTGAATCACTTCGATGTGGCGTAAACGCATGCGTGAAGTCCGTGTTCAGCAGGTGGGGGCGGTGCTGAATCCTACCCCAACTCTACGCACATGACTCCTGCTCATGATGCCGGCTTATTGAGCGGCGATCGGCTCGGGCTCGCGAATCAGCGTAATACCCGATTGCACCAGCAGGTATTCGCTTTCGCTGACCTTGTTGATGCGGTCACCAATGGCCAATTTGTAGGTGGTGACGGGCTCCGAGCCGGTGAAGCCGTCTGCAGACGGGTTCGATTCCTGGAATTCATGCACGGAATAAACGCGGCCTTCCGCATCTCTTGCATGAAACTGACCGACGAGTACTGCTGCCATCTGCTTAAAACCTCTGGAGATAAAACGCTTGATTTGCGGCTTGGTAGACCGTCATCAAGCTTGGTAAGTTTTCCTACAACGAAAAAATATTCCTCGCGCAGGAAAAACCAATGATCGCTGGTGAAATCGCCAACAGATCATCTATAACTAGCGACTCTTCCCACAGACCATCGAGAGTCTTCCATGAGCAATGTCTACAACGTCGCCGTAGTGGTCGGTAGCCTGCGCAAAGCTTCGATCAATCGCAAGATCGCACTGGCACTGGCTGAACTGGCGCCGGCGAACCTGAAACTGGAAATTGTCGAAATCGGCGATCTGCCTCTCTACAACGAAGACATCGATGGTGAGTCACCGCCCGCAGCCTACAGCACTTTCCGTCAGAAAGTGGCGTCATCCGACGCGGTGCTGTTTGTCACCCCCGAGTACAACCGTTCGATCCCGGCACCGCTGAAGAACGCCATCGACGTCGGTTCGCGGCCTTATGGCAAGAGCTGCTGGAGCGGCAAGCCGGGTGCGGTCATAAGTGTTTCGCCGGGGGCGATCGGCGGTTTCGGCGCCAATCAGCATCTGCGCCAGACCTTCGTATTCCTCGATATTCACTGCCTGCAACAGCCGGAAGCCTATCTGGGCGGCGCGGGCAATGCGTTTGACGAGGCGGGCAAGCTGAGCGAAACGGTCAAACCGTTCCTGCAGAAATTCATCGATGCCTACGGCCAGTTCGTAGAGCAACACAAGAAATAAACCGAACGCGGTCCCTTGTAGGAGTGAGCCTGCTCGCGATAGCGGTGTATCAGTCAGCATATTGTTAACTGACAGACCGCTATCGCGAGCAGGCTCACTCCTACGGTTTTTATCTGTCTGACTTTCCATTAAGGCTTCTGCGAATGCTCGCTGCGTCACTGATTTTCCTCCTGACCATCACCCTCGTGATCTGGCAACCCAAAGGCCTCGGCGTCGGCTGGAGTGCAACCCTCGGCGCTGTACTGGCCTTGATTTTCGGCGTGGTCCACTTGAGCGACATTCCGCTGGTCTGGCAAATCATCTGGAACGCCACCGGCACCTTCGTGGCGTTGATCATCATCAGCCTGCTACTCGATGAAGCCGGGTTTTTCGCCTGGGCCGCGCTGCATGTGGCGCGCTGGGGACGGGGCAGCGGGCGCAAGCTGTTCGCTTTTATGGTGCTGCTCGGCGCGCTGGTTTCGGCGTTGTTCGCCAACGACGGCGCGGCGCTGATCCTCACGCCGATTGTGATCTCAATGCTGCTGGCGTTGCGCTTCTCGCCGGCGGCAACGCTGGCCTTCGTCATGGGCGCCGGGTTTATCGCCGACACCGCGAGCCTGCCGCTGGTGGTCTCGAACCTGGTCAACATCGTCTCGGCGGATTTCTTTCACATCAGCTTCAACCGCTACGCGGCGGTGATGGTGCCGGTCAACTTCGTCAGCGTGGCGGCGACGCTGGGCATGTTGCTGTGGTTTTTCCGCCGTGACATCCCGGCCGCGTACGACCCGGCGCAGCTCGAAGACCCGACGACCGCTATCCACGATAAAGCCACGTTCTACGCGGGCTGGGCGGTATTGGCGATTCTGCTGATTGGCTGTTTTGCCCTGGAGCCGCTGGGGATTCCGATCAGCGCGATTTCGGCGGTGTGCGCCGCGCTGTTGCTCGGCATTGCTGCGCGCGGGCACAGGATTTCCACGCGCAAGGTTATGAAAGAAGCGCCGTGGCAGATCGTGATTTTCTCGCTGGGCATGTATCTGGTGGTGTACGGCCTGCGCAATGCCGGGCTGACCAGCTATCTGGCCGGCTGGCTCGACGCGTTCGCCGGCCAGGGTGTGTGGGGCGCGGCGCTCGGTACGGGCGTGCTGACGGCGCTGCTGTCGTCGATCATGAATAATCTGCCGACGGTACTGATCGGTTTGCTGTCGATCGATGCCAGTCAGGCCAGCGGGGTGATCAAGGAAGCGATGATTTACGCCAACGTGATCGGCAGCGACCTGGGGCCGAAAATCACCCCGATCGGCAGCCTGGCGACGCTGTTGTGGCTGCACGTGCTGGAGCGCAAGGGCATTCACATTGGCTGGGGCTATTACTTCCGGGTCGGGATCGTGTTGACGGTGCCGGTGTTGCTGGTGACTTTGGCGGCTTTGGCGGTGCGACTTTCGCTTTAGACCGAGGTGACCCCAATCGCTAGCAGGGCTAGCTCCCACAGGTTTCATGTACACCGCGCAACCTGTGGGGGCTAGCCTGCTAGCGATGGGGCCCGCGCGGGCACCGCAAATCTCAAGCTTGCCCCGGCACATTCGGCCAAAGGTCCGACACCAGAAACAACCGCTCCGCCTCTTCCCATTCGCCCTGGGCGTTTTCACTCAGGCGCACCATCAACTGCGCCGGCGCCAGTGGCGGCAGTTCCAACAGCCACAGGCGCAACGCATCGTCAGTCCAGACCTGATCCGCCGGGTAATGCGCCGGTGCCAGCCAGGCATGGCGGGGCAGGGGTTGCCAGCGGCCCGGTGGGCGTTGCGCGACGAACGCCGGCCAATCCTTCTGATGCAGCCAGGTGCCACGCAAATGCTGCGGATGCGCGCCATGCGGCGATGCAGCCTCACCGGGCCACGGATACAGCAGATAGCCGCCCAGCCATAGATGCGCGTCGAAGGTTTCGATATCCAGTGCCGCCAGCACTTCGCGGCTTTCCGCGCGCGCCGAGATCGGCAATTGGTGCTCGGCCAGGTGCGCCAGTTTGCGGTCCAGCCGATCATGGCAGCCGGGGCCCAGCCACTGCGCCGGATCATCGCCGTCACCGGTTTGCGGACCAAGGTAGAGTTTGATCGCCAGCTCCAGGTGATGCACGCCATCGCGGTCACGCAGCAGCATGTCCAGCTCGCCAAGCGTGTGGCCTTCGCGGCGGATCGGCAGGTTGGCGGCGATCAGGTCGATGCCCGGCGCATGCTCCACCGCAAACTGCCATAGCCGTTCGTAATACAGGCCCAGACGCCGGGTACGGGCCTGCGACAGCCACTGCAGCAAGCCGTAACTGTCACGGTCGAGCTGGCGCAGCCAGTTTTCGAGACGCTGCGGGTCCCGCACCCAGTCGCTGCCCGCCAGTGGATGACGCTGCGGCCATGGCGTGACGGCGAGCATCGGCGGGGCGAGGATCACCCACGCCAGATCCCGCACTTCGGGATGGCGCAACTGATGAGGTAACTGGAGCAAATCGGGAAACAGGATCATCTTGCGAGCATAGCCTGAATCATGAGCACCCTTGAGGCTGAAAGGATTTTGTCTATCGCGGGCTTTCGCCCATAATCGGGTTTTCGCGTTTTCGATTGTCCGCAGAGGTCCCATGGAGCAATTTCGTAATATCGGCATCATCGGTCGCCTGGGCAGTTCCCAGGTGCTGGATACCGTCCGCCGACTGAAACGCTTTCTGCTCGATCGGCACCTGCATGTGATTCTCGAAGACACCATCGCTGAAGTCCTGCCGGGCCACGGTCTGCAGACGTCGTCGCGCAAGATGCTCGGTGAAGTCTGTGACATGGTGATTGTCGTCGGCGGCGACGGCAGCCTGCTCGGCGCCGCGCGGGCGCTGGCCAAACACAATATTCCAGTGCTGGGCATCAACCGCGGCAGCCTCGGTTTCCTCACCGATATTCGTCCGGACGAGCTGGAAATCAAGGTCGCCGAAGTGCTCGACGGCCATTATCTGGTGGAAAACCGCTTCCTGTTGCAAGCCGAAGTCCGCCGCCACGCCGAGGCCATCGGCCAGGGCGATGCGCTCAACGACGTGGTGTTGCACCCGGGCAAATCGACGCGGATGATCGAGTTCGAGCTGTACATCGACGGCCAGTTCGTCTGCAGCCAGAAGGCCGACGGCCTGATCGTCGCCACGCCGACCGGCTCCACCGCTTACGCATTGTCCGCCGGCGGGCCGATCATGCATCCCAAGCTCGACGCTATTGTGATTGTGCCGATGTACCCCCATACCTTGTCGGGACGGCCGATCGTGGTCGATGGCAACAGTGAGCTGAAAATCGTCGTGTCCAAAGATATGCAGATCTACCCGCAAGTCTCCTGCGACGGCCAGAACCACTTCACCTGCGCGCCGGGCGACACCATTACCGTGAGCAAGAAAGCGCAGAAACTGCGGCTGATCCACCCGCTCGATCACAACTACTACGAAGTCTGCCGCACCAAGCTCGGCTGGGGCAGCAAGCTGGGCGGTGGAGGCGACTGATGCTCGATCCCGCGCGCAGTTACGACCTGATCGGTGACGTGCACGGATGCGCCTTGACCCTCGAACACTTGCTTGACCGTCTCGGTTATCACAAGCAGGGCGGGGTCTGGCGGCATCCGTCGCGCATGGCGGTGTTCGTCGGCGACATCATCGACCGTGGCCCGCGGATTCGCGAAGCGCTGCACATCGTGCATGACATGGTCGAGGCCGGTCAGGCCTTGTGCATCATGGGCAATCACGAATTCAACGCCCTCGGCTGGAGCACCCCGGCGCCACCGGGCAGCGGCAAGCAGTTCGTCCGTGAACACACCAAGCGCCATGCGCGTTTGCTGCATGAGACGCTGACGCAATTCGAAGACCATCCGGGCGACTGGCATGATTTCCAGCAATGGTTCTACGAGCTGCCATTGTTTGTCGATGCCGGCCGCTTCCGCGTTGTGCACGCCTGTTGGGATGCCGGCCTGATCGAGCCGTTGCGCGGCCTGTTCCCCGATGGCTGCATCGATGAGCATTTCCTCCAGGCCTCGGCCGTGCCCGGCAGCTTCGCCTGCACGGTGTTCGACCGCTTGCTGCGCGGCACCGACATGCGCCTGCCGGGCGGCCTGACCATGACCAGCGGCGACGGCCTGGTGCGTTCGTTCTTCCGCACCAAATTCTGGGAAGACGACCCGAAAACCTACGGCGACATCGTCTTCCAGCCTGACGCCTTGCCGGAGCCGGTGGCGCAGACGCCGCTGAGCTCCACAGAAAAGAATTCCCTGCTGCGCTACGGCGTCGATGAGCCCTTGCTGTTCGTCGGGCATTACTGGCGCAGCGGCAAACCGGCGCCGATCCGCCCGAACCTCGCGTGCCTGGATTACAGCGCGGTGCTCTACGGCAAACTGGTTGCCTATCGTCTGGATCAGGAAACACGCCTCGATCCGCAAAAATTCGTCTGGGTCGATGTCGAGCGGCCGGAGGTGCTGCAATGAGTGCGGTAGCGGTATTGCGCCTGCCTTTGGCGGTGGACCTGAGCGGTTTCGTCAAACTGCTGCAACGCATGCAGGTGCCGCATCGGGTCAGCGAAGAGGCGGGCGAGCAAGTGCTGTGGGCACCGTCAGAAATCAGCGACGATGTGCGCTCGCTGTACGAACGCTTCCCGGCCGGCGACCCTGACCAGCAACTGGATATTCCAGTGGGCCAGACCTTCAAGCGCCCGAGCTTCGCCGAACAACTGAAACACGCCAAGGCCACCGGCTTGATCCTGCTGTTGAGCCTGATCGTCGGCGGTCTGACGTTTCTCGGCGAAAACCTCGAAACGCTGCGCTGGCTGACCTTTCTCGACTTCCGGGTGATCGGCGAGTACATCCATTTCACGCCGTTGGCCGACAGCCTGGCGGCAGGGCAGTGGTGGCGGCTGATCACGCCGATGCTGATCCACTTCGGCATCCTGCATCTGGCCATGAACGGCATGTGGTACTGGGAGCTGGGCCGGCGCATCGAATCGCGTCAGGGCAGTATCAATCTGATCGGCCTGACGCTGCTGTTCAGTCTGGTGTCCAACTACGCGCAGTTTGTCTGGAGCGGCCCGACCCTGTTCGGCGGCCTGTCCGGCGTGCTTTACGGCTTGCTCGGGCACTGCTGGATTTTCCAGTTGCTGGCGCCCAATCCAGCCTATCGTCTGCCGCGTGGTGTGCTGGCGATGATGCTGATCTGGCTGGTGGTGTGCATGTCCGGGCTGATCTCGTTGATCGGCTTTGGGCAGATTGCCAACGCCGCGCACCTGAGCGGGTTACTCATCGGATGCTTTACCGGTTTGTTGGGGGGTTTGTATAACCGCCGTAAACTGGCCGTCTGAATTTTTAGCGAATTGAAGAGCACGGAGACTCCTGATGTCCTCTTTTAACGACATGATCAACAACATCACCCCGGACATCTACGAAAGCCTGAAACTGGCCGTGGAAATCGGTAAATGGTCCGACGGCAACAAGCTCACCGCCGAACAGCGCGAGCTGTCGTTGCAGGCGATGATCGCCTGGGAAATCCAGAACCTGCCCGAAGACCAGCGCACCGGTTACATGGGCCCGCAGGAATGTGCGTCGAAATCGATCGAAGTGCCGAACATCCTGTTCAAGTCGGATGCCATCCATTGATCGAGATTGGCCGCGGTGCAATCAGCAAAATGTCGGCGCGTCTGGACGGGCCGAACGTGCAATACGCGTTTCGTCTGGATGACGTCGAGGTGCCGGTCAACCCGTTGATCGGCAGTACGGTGCGTCTGGAATACCTGGGGGCGATCCACTGCACCCATTGCGGGCGCAAGACCAAAACCAGTTTCAGTCAGGGTTATTGCTACCCGTGCATGACCAGACTGGCCCAATGCGACCTGTGCATCATGAGCCCGGAGCGCTGTCACTTTGACGCCGGCACCTGCCGCGATCCGGCGTGGGGCGAGCAGTTCTGCATGACCGATCATGTGGTCTATCTGGCCAATTCTTCAGGCATCAAGGTTGGCATCACCCGTGCAACGCAACTGCCGACCCGCTGGCTCGATCAGGGCGCCAGTCAGGCGCTGCCGATCATGCGCGTCGCCACACGGCAGCAGTCGGGGTTCGTCGAAGATCTGTTCCGCAGCCAGGTGGCCGATAAGACCAATTGGCGCGCGCTGCTCAAGGGCGACGCGGCGGCGGTGGATCTGGCGCAGGTGCGTGATCAGTTGTTCGAAAGCTGCGCCGAAGGCCTGCAAGGTTTGCAAGAGCGATTCGGCCTACAGGCAATTCAGACGATTGCCGATGTCGAACCGCTGGAAATCCGCTATCCCGTCGAGCAATACCCGGCGAAAATCGTCAGCTTCAACCTGGACAAGAACCCGATTGCCGAAGGCACGCTGCTGGGGATCAAGGGGCAATACCTGATTTTCGACACCGGCGTGATCAACATTCGTAAATACACGGCTTACCAGCTCGCCGTGCATCAATAAGGATTCCAGCATGCGCACCGAACAACCGAAGATGATTTACCTCAAGGACTATCAGGCGCCCGAGTACCTGATCGACGAAACGCACCTGACCTTCGAGTTGTTCGAGGACCACAGTCTGGTCCACGCGCAACTGGTGATGCGCCGCAACCCCGAGCGTGGCCCGGGCCTGCCGCCGCTGGTGCTGGACGGCCAGCAGCTGGAATTGCTCTCGGTAACGTTGGCCGACCAGGAGCTGAGCGCTGCGGACTATCAAATTTCCGACAGCCACCTGACCCTGCAGCCGGGCAGCGACAACTTCACTCTCGACACCAGCGTCAGGATCCATCCAGAAACCAATACCGCGCTGGAAGGCCTGTACAAGTCCGGCACGATGTTCTGCACCCAGTGCGAGGCCGAGGGCTTTCGCAAGATCACCTATTACCTCGACCGCCCGGACGTGATGAGCAAGTTCACCACCACCGTGGTCGCCGAACAGCACAGCTACCCGGTGCTGCTCTCCAACGGCAACCCGATCGCTTCGGGCCCGGGTGAAGACGGCCGGCACTGGGCGACCTGGGAAGACCCGTTCAAGAAACCGGCCTACCTGTTCGCGCTGGTCGCCGGTGATTTGTGGTGCGTCGAAGACACGTTCACCACCATGAGCCAGCGCAACGTCGCGCTGCGCATCTATGTCGAGCCGGAAAACATCGACAAGTGCCAGCACGCGATGAACAGCCTGAAGAAGTCGATGCGCTGGGACGAAGAGGTCTACGGTCGCGAGTACGATCTGGACATCTTCATGATCGTCGCGGTCAACGATTTCAACATGGGCGCGATGGAGAACAAGGGCCTCAACATCTTCAACTCCAGTGCCGTGCTGGCCCGCGCCGAAACCGCCACTGACGCCGCGCACCAGCGGGTCGAGGCGATCGTCGCCCACGAATATTTCCACAACTGGTCGGGCAACCGCGTGACTTGCCGCGACTGGTTCCAGCTGTCGCTCAAGGAAGGCTTCACGGTGTTCCGTGACGCCGGTTTCTCCTCGGACATGAACTCGGCCACGGTCAAGCGCATTCAGGACGTGGCCTACCTGCGCACCCACCAGTTCGCCGAAGATGCCGGCCCGATGGCCCACGCCGTGCGCCCGGACAGCTTCATCGAGATTTCCAACTTCTATACCCTGACCGTGTACGAAAAGGGCTCGGAAGTGGTCGGCATGCTCCACACCCTGCTGGGCGCCGCAGGCTTCCGCAAGGGCAGCGATCTGTACTTCGAGCGTCACGACGGGCAAGCCGTGACCTGCGATGACTTCGTCAAGGCCATGGAAGACGCCAATGGCGTCGACCTGACGCAATTCAAGCGCTGGTACAGCCAGGCCGGCACACCGCGTCTGGCGGTCAGCGAGTCGTACGATGCCGCAGCAAAAACCTACAGCCTGACGTTCCGCCAGAGCTGCCCGGAAACCCCGGACAAAGTTGAAAAACTGCCGTTCGTGATTCCGGTCGAACTCGGTCTGCTCGATAGCCAGGGCAACGAGCTGGCGTTGCGCCTGGCCGGTGAAGCCTCGGCGCAAGGCACCACGCGGGTGATCTCGGTGACCGAGGCCGAGCAGACCTTCACCTTCGTCGACATCCATGAGCAACCGCTGCCATCGCTGCTGCGCGGCTTCTCGGCGCCGGTGAAGCTGAGCTTCCCGTACAACCGTGATCAACTGATGTTCCTCATGCAGCACGACAGCGACGGTTTCAACCGCTGGGATGCCGGCCAGCAATTGGCGGTGCAGGTGTTGCAAGAGCTGATCGGCCAGCAGCAGAAGGGTGAGGCCATGGTCCTCGATCCGCGCCTGACCTCGGCGCTGCGCACGGTGCTGTCCGACGAGTCGCTGGATCAGGCGATGGTTGCCGAGATGCTCTCGCTGCCGGGCGAGGCCTACCTCACCGAAATCAGCGAAGTGGCTGACGTCGAGGCAATCCACAACGCCCGCGAGTTCGCCCGCAAGCAACTCGCCGAAGGTTTGTTCGAAGCGCTGTGGCTGCGTTACCAGGCCAACCGCGACCTGTCGAAGCAAACGCCGTACGTGGCCGAAGCCGAGCACTTCGCCCGTCGCGCCTTGCAGAACATCGCGCTGTCGTACCTGATGCTCAGCGGCAAGCCGGAAGTACTGGCGGCGGCGCTGGAGCAATTTGAAAATGCCGACAACATGACCGAGCGCCTGACCGCGCTGGCCGTGCTGGTCAACTCGCCGTTCGAAGAGCAGAAAGCCCTGGCGCTGGCCAGTTTCGCCGAGCACTTCAAGGACAATCCGCTGGTCATGGATCAGTGGTTCAGCGTGCAGGCCGGCAGCACCTTGCCGGGCGGCCTGGCGCGGGTGAAGGCGTTGATGCAGCACCCGGCCTTCAACATCAAGAACCCGAACAAGGTCCGCGCGCTGATCGGTGCATTCGCCGGGCAGAACTTGATCAATTTCCACGCGGCGGACGGCAGCGGTTATCGCTTCCTCGCCGATCTGGTGATCGAGCTGAACGGCTTCAACCCGCAAATCGCCTCGCGTCAACTGGCACCGCTGACCCGCTGGCGCAAATACGACGCCGCGCGTCAGGCGTTGATGAAGGCCGAACTGGAGCGGATTCTCGCGTCCGGGGCGTTGTCGAGTGATGTGTATGAAGTGGTGAGCAAGAGTCTGGCTTGAGGGCATCCTCGAGTCGGTTTTGCGCACTTGAAAAAAAGGCCACCTCAGCCCGACGCTGAGGTGACCCGAGGGTGAACGCGGTCCACTTGTAGGAGTGAGCCTGCTCGCGATGGCGGTGTGTCAGCGGATACATCTTTGATTGACACACCGTCATCGCGAGCAGGCTCACTCCTACAGGGGGTTGTGTGAGTCAGGAAAATCAGTGCGAGCCGGCAGCCTTGTTCAGGTCGCTTTCAGTCCATTCGGTGTAGACGCAGGCATCCGTGGTAGCCCAGCGCACATGCACCGGGTCGCCGGCCTTGAGCGGCATGCCGGCGGCTGACAAGGCTTTCACGGTCATCGAGGTTCCGCCCGCGGTGACCACGCTGCAGGTCTGGCTTTCACCGAGAAACAGCACTTCCACCACGGTCGCTGGCACTTCGTTCCAGCCCGACGGCAGCGGTTCGCGGGCTGCCTGCTGCACGCTCAACGCCAAGGCCTTTTCTGGCCGCACCATCAGCAATACATCCTGATCAGTCTGCAACCCGGCCGTCAGCCGGATCGACAACGGCTGCCCCTCGAAACTCGCCGCGGCATTACCCTGGGCCTTGAGCTTGAGGAAATTCGAGTTGCCAAGGAACGACGCAACAAAGGCGTTCGGCGGATTCTGATACAGGTCATAACCGCTGCCCAGGCCGACAATCTTGCCGTGGCTGAAAATCGCGATGCGCTGTGACAAGCGCATGGCTTCTTCCTGATCGTGGGTCACGTAGACGATGGTGATGCCCAGGCGCCGGTGCAGTTGGCGCAGTTCGTCCTGCAAGTCCTCGCGCAGCTTTTTGTCCAGCGCACCCAGCGGTTCGTCCATCAGCAGAATGCGTGGTTCGTAAACCAGCGCGCGGGCGATGGCCACACGTTGCTGCTGGCCGCCGGACAGTTGCGAAGGGCGGCGATGGGCGAACTGTTCCAGTTGCACCAGTTTCAGCATGGCGTCGACACGCTTGTCGCGCTCCGCCGCCGCCAGTTTGCGAATCGCCAGAGGAAAGGCGATGTTGTCGCGCACCGACAGATGCGGAAACAGTGAATAACGCTGGAAGACCATGCCTATGTCGCGCTTGTGCGGCGGCACGTTGACCAGTGACTGGCCGTTGACGAGGATTTCGCCGCTGCTCGGTGTTTCGAACCCGGCGAGCATCGACAGCGTCGTACTTTTGCCCGAGCCGCTGGAGCCGAGGAAGGTCAGGAATTCACCGTCCTTGATGTCCAGCGAGATGTTGTCGACGGCGGCAAAGTCGCCGTAGTGCTTGTTCAGGTTGCGCAGGCTGACCAGGGGTTTGTCGTTCTGCTGGGAGGCGTCTTTGATCACGGCACTCATGTCGTACTCCTCGGCGCTCAGGCGCTGATTTCGTTGCGCCGGCGCAGGGCGGCGGCGATCACCATGACCAGGACCGACAGGCCGATCAGCAGCGTCGAAGCGACGGCGATCACCGGGGTCAGGTCCTGGCGCAGGGTGGTCCACATTTTCACGGGAAGGGTTTGCAGGGTCGGGCTGGCCATCATCACGCTGAGCACCACTTCATCCCACGAAACCAGAAAGGCGAAGAGGGCGCCGGCGACCATGCCCGGACGAATCGCCGGGAACGTCACCTTGAACACCGCTTGCAGGCGTGAGGCGCCGCAGATCACCGCCGCGTCTTCAATCGACTGATCGAACAGTTTGAGCGAGTTGATGATCGAGATGATGGTGAACGGCAGCGCGACGATCACATGACTGACGACGAAAGCGAACATCGTCCCGGTGTAACCGAGCTTGAGAAACAGCGCGTACACCGCCACGGCGATGATCACCAGCGGCACGATCATCGGCAGGGTGAACAGGCCGTACAGCATTTCCCGGCCAGGAAAGCGTCCGCGTACCAGCGCAAACGCGGTCGGCAAGCCGAGGGCCACGGCGCAGATCGTGGTCAGCACAGCCACCTTGAGGCTGGCCGCAGCGGCGCTCATCCAGTCAGGATTGGAGAAGAACTGGCCGTACCATTTCAGCGTCCAGCCCGGCGGCGGAAACACCAGCCACTGCGAGGAACCGAACGACAGCAGCACGATGAACACGATCGGCAACAGCAGGAACAGACCGATCAGCCCGGTGGTGGCATACAAGCCGAAACGCATGCGCCGGCTCATGGCATTGGGAGTCAGGAGCATTTCGGCTTACCTCGCGTTGCTGGCGCCAACCGGGGATTCCGGTTGAAGCTTCAGGTAGAAGTAGAACAACACCAGGGTGATTGCGATCAGCAACGCGGCACCGGCACTGGCCAGGCCCCAATTGAGGAACGATTGCACCTGCTGAATGATGAACTCCGGCAGCATCATGTTCTGCGCGCCGCCGAGCAGCGCCGGGGTCACGTAGTAACCGAGCGACATCACGAACACCATCAATCCGCCGGAAGCCAGGCCCGGCCGGCACAGCGGCAGGAACACCCGGAAGAAGTTGGTCCACGGGCTCGCGCCGCAGATCGAGCCGGCCTGCAGGATCATCGGGTCGATGGCCTGCATGGTCGCCTGCAACGGCAGCACGATGAACGGGATCATGATGTAGCTCATGCCGATCACCACGCCGGTGAGGTTGTGCACCATTTCCAGCGGCTGGTCGATGATGCCCATGGCCATCAGCGCCTTGTTGATCACGCCCGAGGCTTGCAGCAACACCAGCCACGAGTAGGTGCGAGCGAGCAGGCTGGTCCACATCGACAGCAGCACGATGTTCAGAATCCAGCGGCCCCAGCCGCGCGGCACCAGGGTGATCGCCCAGGCCAGCGGAAAGCCCAGCAGCAGGCTGAACAAGGTCACCAGCCCGGCCACCGAAAAGGTGTTGAGCAGCACCCGCGCATACGCCGAGTTGGCGAACAGTTGTTCATAGTTGCCAAGGCCGGGCGTCGGTTCGAGCACACCACGCAAGAGCAGGCCAATCAACGGCGCGAGAAAGAACAGGCCGAGGAACAACAGCGCCGGGGCGAGGTTGCCGGCGCCGCGCCAGCGTTGCTTGAGGGACGCACCGGTAGCGCCGAGGGCGCTCCCGGTGGCAGTGGAGGGACGGGACGCGGTGGCCGCGATTTTCATTTGACCAGCCATTCGTTCCACCGTGTCGCGATGGCCGGACCGTTCTTGGCCCAGTACGCGAAATCAAGAGTGATCTGATCCTTGGCGTAGGCAGTCGGCAGGTTGGGGGCCAGCGTCGAATCCAGACGCTCCACACTGTCGAGGTTGACCGGCGCGTAGGCGGTCAGGTTGGAGAAGTCGGCCTGGCCTTTGGCGCTGCTGGCGTTGGCGAGGAACTTCATCGCCGCGTCCTTGTTTTTCGCACCTTTTGGAATGACCAGAATGTCGGCCATGACCAGGTTCTGCTTCCAGCTCACGCCGACCGGCGCGCCGTCTTCCTGCAGGGCGTGGACGCGACCGTTCCAGAACTGGCCCATGCTCGCTTCCCCGGAGGCCAGCAGTTGCTGCGACTGTGCGCCGCCGCCCCACCAGACGATGTTTTTCTTGATGGTGTCGAGTTTCTTGAAGGCGCGATCCAGGTCGAGCGGGTAGAGCTTGTCGGCGGCGACGCCATCGGCCAGCAGCGCCAGTTCCAGCACGCCTGGGCTCGGCCATTTGTACAGGGCGCGTTTGCCGGGCCAGGTCTTGGTGTCGAAGAGGGCGCTCCAGTCCTGTGGCTTGTTGGCGCCGAGCTTGCCTTCGTTGTAACCGAGGACAAAGGAGAAGAAGAACGAGCCGACGCCGTGATCGTTGACGAAGCGTGGGTCGATCTTGTCGCGCTGGATCACTTTGAAATCGAGGGGCTCGAGCAGGCCTTCAGCCGCGGCGCGCAGGGCGAAATCGGCTTCGACATCGACCACGTCCCACTGCACGTTGCCGCTTTCGACCATGGCTTTGAGTTTGCCGTAGTCGGTCGGCCCGTCCTGGACGACGGTGATGCCGCTGGCCTTGCTGAACGGATCGGCCCAGGCCTGTTTCTGCGCATCCTGGGTGCTACCGCCCCAGCTGACGAAATTGACGCTTTCGGCAGCCATTGCAGCCTGGCCGGTGACGCTGAGCAGTCCCGCAAAAAGAATTGCGGTTGCAGCTTTGTTCAACACCATTTTTACGCCCTCATTGTTGTGTTTATTGAGCGGGCTTGCGTTGTTGCCCGCCTGACGGGAGCAGTAGATGGACGTTCGTTGGAGTGTCCGGTCTATGGAATATCATATTATGGTATTCCAAACTTTGTGCAAGCACTTTGCCTTACCGGTTATCTGGCTGGGCGGTTTTTTTGGCGTTCGAAGGAATCGATCTGAAATGTAAAACCCCTGTAGGAGTGAGCCTGCTCGCGATAGCGGTGTGTCAGCCAACATCTTCGTCAACTGATACACCGCTATCGCGAGCAGGCTCACTCCTACAATTGAATCTGTGCTTGGCGCGGGTTATTCAGTGAACGGGATGCTCTCGACGACCTCAAGGTCATACCCGGTCAGCCCCGCATACTTCAGCGGCGGGCCGAGATGGCGCAGCTTGCCGATCCCGAGGTTCTGCAGAATCTGCGCTCCGGTGCCGACCTCCGAATAGATCCGCGATTGCGAGCGGCTGAACTGTCGCGGTGGCTGGGTCAGTTGCGGCACGCGCTCAAGCAAGGCCTGTGACGACTCATGATTGGCCAGCACCACGACCACCCCGTGACCTTCGGCCGCCACTCGTTGCAGCGCCGCCCACAGCGTCCAGTTCTTCGGCCCGCTGTACTCGGCGCCGACCAGATCGCGCAGCGGATCGATCACATGCACGCGCACCAGGGTCGGTTCGTCACGGCGCAGATCGCCCATGACCATCGCCATGTGCACGCCGCCTTCGATGCGGTCTTCAAAGGTGATCAAACGGAAGGTGCCATGCACCGTCGGCAGTTCGCGTTCGCCGATGCGTTCGATGGTGTGCTCGGTGCTCAGGCGATAGTGGATCAGGTCGGCGATGGTGCCGATCTTGATCCCGTGCTTGCGTGCGAACAGTTCCAGATCCGGACGCCGGGCCATGGTGCCGTCGTCGTTCATCACCTCGACGATCACCGAGGCCGGAGTAAAACCGGCCAGCCGCGCCAGGTCACAGCCGGCTTCGGTGTGGCCGGCGCGGGTCAGCACGCCACCTTCCTTGGCGCGCAGCGGGAAGATATGGCCGGGCTGCACCAGATCCTCGGCACGGGCATTTGGCGCCACGGCGGCGGCGACGGTGCAGGCGCGATCGGCTGCGGAAATCCCGGTAGTTACGCCGACGGCTGCTTCAATCGACACGGTAAACGCGGTGCTGAACACGCTGCCATTGCTCGGGACCATTTGCTCCAGGCCCAAACGCTGGCAATGTTCATCGGTCAGGGTCAGGCAGATCAGCCCGCGCGCTTCGCGGGCCATGAAGCTGATCGCCTCGGGCGTGCAGCGGTCGGCGGCCAGCAACAGGTCGCCTTCGTTCTCGCGGTCTTCGTCATCGACCAGCAAAACCATTTTGCCGAGGCGATAATCGTCGATGATTTCTTCGATGCTGTTGAAGGCCATGCTGGACTCTCAGGGTTCGTTGGAAATATATTGGTATACCATAATACAAAAATCAACAAAGAGGTCACTATGAAGGCGTACTGGATTGCTCATGTGGATATAGCCGATGCCGAACACTACAGCCAATACACCCAGCGCACGCCGCAGGCGATTGCCGCGTTCGGCGGCGTATTTCTCGCCAGAGGCGGACGCAGCGAGGCGATGGAAGGGCGCGAAACGCCGCAACGCACGGTAATCATCGAGTTCGAAAGCTATGAGCAAGCCGTGGCGTGCTACCGCTCGGCGGCGTATCAGGAAGCGAAAAGTTATCGCGAGGAATGGGCGAGGGCGGAGATCATTATCGTTGAGGCCTTTGCCCCGCTCTAGGCAGCACCACCACCCTCTGTAGGAGTGAGCCTGCTCGCGATAGCGGACTGTCAGTTGATGAAGATGTCGACTGATACTCCGCTTTCGCGAGCAGGCTCACTCCTACAAAAAAGCGAAGCGTTATCAGCGCATGAAGTGAATTTTGCCGCTGTCGTCATTGCCCATGTAAATCCCGTAGACCCCCGCCTGGCGCTCTTCGATATAGCGCTCGAGAATCTGCCGGATCGCCGGGTAGTAGATCTGTTCCCACGGGATGTCTTCAGGGGCAAAAAACTTGTAGTCCAGCGTCTCCGGCCCGTATTGCCCGGTAATTTCCAGGGCGATGGCGCGGAAGATGATGTACACCTCGCTGATCTTCGGCACGCTGAAAATCGAATACGGCGAGACGATCTCGGCGCGCACTCCGCTTTCTTCCCAGACTTCGCGCAACGCCGCCTGCTCGGTGGTTTCGCCGCTTTCCATGAAACCGGCCGGCAGCGTCCAGGTACCCGGGCGCGGCGGGATCGCCCGTTGGCACAAGAGGTATTTGCCGTCCTGCTCAATGATGCAGCCGGCGATGATCTTCGGATTGACGTAGTGGATGTAGCCGCAGCCGCGGCACATCAGCCGCTCGTGCGTATCGCCCGCCGGTATCTGCTGACCGAGGTCAGGGCCACCGCATTTCGGGCAATAGCTCGGGCTGAACATATCAGTGACCTATACGCGGTTCTTTCAGCGCGATGGGCAGGGTGATCGCCGGCGTCGCGCCAGTCTCTTCCTGCTTGCGCTTGAGGTAGTCGAGGGCCACGGCAGCCGCCGCGCGGACGTGATCGACACAGGCCTGATGCGCCGCCAGCGGATCGCCGCTCTTGATCGCCGCGACCATTTTTTCCATCTCGTGATTACTCGCGCCGCGACGGTTTTCCTGCGACACCGACGTCGCACGCAAATAGCTGATGCGCGCCTGCAACTGGCGCAACTGCGTGGCGGCGACATGGTTGCCCGAACCTTCGAGCAGCACGTCATAGAAGCCCTGCACCGAGTCGATCACCTGCTGCAGCTCGCCGTCCTTCAGCGCCTTGCGGTTGTCGTCGAGGGCTTTTTCCAGGGCTTTGATGTCCTTGGCCTTGGCGCGCAGGGTGAACAGCTGAACGATCAGGCCTTCGAGCACGCAGCGCAGTTCATAGATATCGACGGCATCGGCGAGGGTGATGATCGCCACGCGCGGGCCCTTGGCGTCGGCGAATTCGACCAGACCTTCGGATTCAAGATGACGCAAGGCTTCGCGCACCGAAGTGCGGCTGACGCCGAGGCGATCACACAGGTCGCGTTCGACCAGGCGATCGCCTGGCATGAGCTGAAAATTCATGATCGCGCTACGCAGTTTGTCCAGCACGATTTCGCGCAGGGTAACGGGGTTGCGATTGACCTTGAAGCTGTCGTCGAGTGGCTGGCGTTTCATGGGGTCCGCTCTTGAGCTTGGCTGTCCATGCCAGACGGGCATCTAAACAGCCGAGGGGTTAACTGGAGGCCTCGGCGTCGGCTTCGGCAAAGGCTTCACGGGCCAGCCGGAAACTGTCCACGGCCGCCGGAACGCCGCAATAAATGCCGACCTGAAGCAGAATTTCGCGTATTTGCTCACGACTCAGGCCGTTACGCAAGGCGCCACGCACATGCAGCTTGAGTTCGTGCGGGCGGTTGAGCGCCGAGATCATCGCCAGGTTGATCATGCTGCGCTCCTTGAGCGACAACCCCTCACGCCCCCAGACATGGCCCCAGCAGTACTCGGTGACCATTTCCTGCAGCGGCCGGGTGAAGTCATCGGCGTTGTCGATCGAGCGCTGCACGTAGGCTTCGCCCAATACCTGGGTGCGGATTTGCAGGCCTTTTTGGTACTTTTCGTTACTCATGAAATCCTCCATTCACCACAGATCCCCTTGTAGGAGTGAGCCTGCTCGCGATAGCGGTGGATCAGTCGACATCAATGTTGAATGTCAGTCCGCTATCGCGAGCAGGCTCACTCCTACAGGGATTTGTGTGAATTCGTCAGGTCAGGGTCGGCAACGCACCCAGCTTGCCCTTGTGGTAAATCATCGGCGTCACCGGTTGCTCGGGCAGGATCAGGTGCTTCACTGCGCCGACGATGATTGCGTGGTCACCGCCATCGTATTCCCGCCACAACTCGCACTCGATGATCGCCGTGGCCCTGGCGAGGATCGGGTTGCCCAGATCGCTCAGGTGCCACTCGATGTCTTTGGCCTTGTCCTTGCCCTTGCCGGCGAACGCATAGGCTTCAGCGGTCTGTTCGGCGGAGAGCAAGTGAATGGCGAACTTCTTGCTGTCGCGCAGCACCGGATAGGTGTCGGAGGCGTAGTTGGGGCAGAACAGCACCAGTGCCGGGTCGATCGACAGCGCGCTGAAGGCGCTGGCGGTGATGCCGACGATGCCGCCGTCCGGGTCCAGCGTCGTGACCACCGTGACGCCGGACGGGAACGAGCTCATGACGTCTTTGTAAATGCCGGGTTCGATCATTTCGCAGGACTCCTAGCGCATCACAAACGGATCAGGCATTGGCGCCTGAGAAAGGTTGATCCACACCGTTTTCAGTTCGGTGTAGGCCAGCACCGAATCGATGCCGCTTTCGCGTCCATAGCCACTGTTCTTGAAGCCGCCGATCGGTGCCATCGCCGACACCGCGCGGTAGGTGTTGACCCAGATGATCCCCGAGCGCACATCGCGCGCCAGACGATGGGCGCGGCCCAGATCGCGGGTCCAGATGCCGGCGGCAAGGCCGAACTGCGAGTCGTTGGCGATCGCCAGCGCTTCGGCTTCATCCTTGAAGCGGATCACCGAAGCGACCGGGCCAAAGACTTCTTCCTGCATGATCTTCATCGAATTGCGGTCGCACTCGAACAGCGTCGGCTCGTAGAACCAGCCTTCGCCGACATCGGTCGGACGCTTGCCGCCAGTGCGCAACCGCGCGCCTTCGGCGATGGCATCAGCGACCAGACCTTCGACCACTGCCAGTTGCTGCGCGGTGGCCATCGGGCCCATCTCGCTGTGGTCTTCCTGCGGGTTGCCGATGCGGATGCGCTGGGCACGCTCGACCAGGCGATTGACGAACTCGTCGTAGATTTCGTCCTGCACCAGCAAGCGCGAACCGGACACGCAACTCTGCCCGGATGCGGCGTAGATCCCGGCAATCGCGCCGTTGATCGCGCTGTCCAGATCGGCGTCGGCGAAGATGATGTTTGGCGACTTGCCGCCCAGTTCCAGCGACAGCCTGGCGAAGTTCTCGGCGCTGCTGCGCACCACATGCCGTGCCGTCGCCGCGCCGCCGGTGAAGGCGATCTTGCGGATCAGCGGATGGCGGGTGAGGGCGGCGCCGGTGCTCGGGCCGTAACCGGTGACGACGTTGACCACGCCCGGCGGAATCCCGGCTTCGAGGGCCAGTCGCGCCAGTTCCAGAATCGTTGCCGAAGCGTGCTCGGACGGCTTGATCACAATGGTGTTGCCGGCAGCGAGGGCCGGGGCCAGTTTGATTGCGGTCAGGTAGAGCGGGCTGTTCCAGGGAATGATCGCCGCGACTACGCCCATGGCTTCGTGCACGGTGTAGGCAAACAGGTCGGGCTTGTCCAGCGGCAGCGTGCCGCCTTCAAGCTTGTCGGCCAGGCCCGCGGTGTAGTGGAAGAATTCCGGCAGATAACCGACCTGACCACGGGTTTCGCGGATCAGCTTGCCGTTGTCGCGGCTTTCCAGCTGCGCCAGTTGCTCTTTGTTTTCGGCGATCAGGTCGCCGAGACGGCGCAACAGCTTGCCCCGTGCGGTGGCGGTCAGGCCACGCCAGGCCGGGCTGTCGAACGCGGTTTGCGCGGCTTGCACGGCGCGTTCGACGTCGGCTTCATCGGCATCGGGCAGTTGGGCCCAGGCTTGCGCCGACGCCGGGTTGAGGCTTTCGAAAGTCTTGCCGGAGAGGGCGTCGACCCAATCTCCGCCGATGCACATCTGGAAGCGTGCGAGTGTCATGCAACGATCCCCTTTATATGGTTTTGTCGGGAGTGTGCGAATTGGAGAAACTGCAGCAATGTCTGGTTGACCAGACGCGGCGACTCTACCGGCATCATATGCCGTTGCTCGGGGAGCACGGCAACCTTCGCACCGGGGATGCGCCGGGCCAGTTGCTCGGCCATTTCCGGGGTCGAACCCGGATCAAGTTCGCCAGTGGCGATCAAGGTCGGTGCGGTGATCGTGCCGAGGTCGTCGGCGCGGTACATGTCCTGGG